>NZ_JAQFJQ010000004.1:0-183947 GCF_030440175.1 Streptococcus sp. SV2 | reverse complement strand
TCAGAGTTAAGTGACGATAGCCTAGGAGATACACCTGTTCCCATGCCGAACACAGCAGTTAAGCCCTAGAACGCCTGAAGTAGTTGGGGGTTGCCCCCTGTTAGATATGGTAGTCGCTTAGCATTTATCCGCCATAGCTCAGTTGGTAGTAGCGCATGACTGTTAATCATGATGTCGTAGGTTCGAGTCCTACTGGCGGAGTATAGTACTTGTGGTCAGACTTTGTCTGACCTTTTTTGTTTTCAATTTATTTACTTGTTTATTAGGTCGAATTCAGCTATCATAGGACTATACTTTTATTTGTGAGGTGTCATTATGTCTATTTTTGCTTCGGATTTTACTCCAGCTTCAGTGTCTTTAGTTAAAGAGAAAATTGCTTCTGGAGAAAAGTTCATTTTATTTATTGGTAGACCTTCTTGTCCTTATTGTCAACGTTTTGAACCTAAATTATCGAATGTTGCTCATAGTTCTAATTTTAATATTTTCTACGTTAATAGTGAAAATGAGGAAGAACTTGAGGAAATTCAAGGGTTACGTAATCGATATGGTATTGCAACTGTTCCGGCACTTTTTGTATCAGAAAATGGTTCTGTCAAGGTCGTTTGTGATTCTTCACTTTCTGAAGAAGATATTTTGGATTTTATTTCCTAATTTTTAATGTATTGGGAGGTTCTTATGTTTATTTATAAACACGAGGTCCAGTATTATGAAACGGATAGAATGGGTATTACTCATCATTCTAATTATGTTCGATGGATGGAGGAGGCTAGAACATTATTTCTTAGGGAAATTGGTTGGCCTTATGAAAGAATAGAAGAGGAAGGAATAATTTCTCCGGTTACTTCTCTGTCTTGTGAATATAAAGCTACTTCGACTTTTGCGGATGAGATCTCTATAGAGATTACTGTTAAAGGAGTTAAATCTGCAAGACTTTCTTTTGAATATCGTATGCTAAATCAAGATGGGACTATTGTTTGTACTGCTGTTTCTGAACATAGCTTTATGTCTAAAGAAGGTAAGTTTGTTAATCTAAAACGAGATTATCCAATATTCTTTGATTTGTTAAAAGAACAGTCTGAGTTAAAATAAAAAAGTGAAGTAAGACAATTGTTTTAAATGATTGTCTTGCCTCACTGGCTGTTTTAAGTTTACCTGTTTAATACTTAAGGTTAGAATTTTTATTCTAACCTTTTTATTTTGTAAGGAGTTCTTGATAAATACTTAAATTATCATCATCAAATACATTAAAAATAACTTTTTTAACGGTTGTAGAGTCTTTTATAAAGTCTTTAACAGTCTGAATTGCAATTGTCGCAGCCTTTTGTTTTGGAAAATTAAAGTCTCCTGTTGAGATGCATGGAATTGCGATGGACTCAATGTTATTTTTTTCAGCTAGTGCCAATACAGATAGATAGCATTTAGCTAAAAGATCTTCATCAATTTGTGTTGGTTGGTTTTCTATCTTTGGGCCTACTGTGTGTATAACGAATGCAGAAGGAAGATTGTAAGCTGGCGTAATTTTAGCCATTCCTACTGGTTCCTCATATCCTTGCTCTAAAATGAGTTCGTAACAAGATTGGCGAAGCTGTACTCCTGCATAAGTGTGGATAGCATTATCAACACAATCATGAAGTGGCTTCATGCAACCCAGTAAGGTCTTATTTGCAGCATTTACGATAGCATCTACTTCGAGTTTTGTGATATCACCTTTCCAGATGTAAATTTGGTCATCTTGAGGAATTGGACGGAGTGTGTTGAGTTGTACAATTCCACGTTCTCCTTTTCTAACTTGTAGGTAAAGGTCTTGGATGGTCAAGAATTGTGTTGACGCTGCCATTGGTTTACGTGTATTAAAGAGTGCTCTTAGAAGTCTTTGCTTTTTCTCGAGCTCTTCTGGAACAATCAAATCATGTAATTCTAGATTTTCTTTTTTGAGTTCACCTATGAGATAGGTAATCATTGCATCTTTATCCATATGTACTCTTTTCTATTTTTTATAGTGTTTTTATTATTATACATCCAAGCTATGTTGTGGGCAAGCGATGTCTATGATAGGCAATGACTAATATTTGATATGAATTTTTTATGTCTGTATCAAATTCTTGCAATGCTCTGTAGAATCATATAGAATAGGTCTACAAATGTTTACTATATCTAGGAGGATAATGAAATGACGCAAGTAGTAACAGATGCTACCTTTGAAAAAGAGACAGCTGAGGGTCTGGTTTTGATTGATTTCTGGGCAACTTGGTGTGGGCCTTGTTTGATGCAGGCCCCTATTCTTGAACAGCTTTCTGAAGAGGTTTCAGAGGACGAACTCAAGATTGTCAAAATTGATGTTGATGAGAATCCAGAAACAGCTCAAAAGTTTGGAATTATGTCTATTCCAACTTTGCTCTTCAAAAAAGATGGTGAAGTTGTTAAGCAGGTTGCAGGTGTACATACGAAAGATCAAATTAAGGCCATCGTTGCTGAGCTTGGTTAAGTAATCGACGAAATCCCGTTCAGGGATTTTTATTTTAGTTAATTGAAATAGGAGGAGATTCTTATGACTTACACATTTCAAAATCCTAGTGAAGAGGTTATCGATTCTTATTTGAAATCGGCCAAAACGATTGCCATTGTTGGTTTGTCTCATAGAAAAGAAACAGCAGCCTACCAAGTTGCGCATTTTTTAAAAACTGCCGGCTATCGTATTGTACCGGTTAATCCGAAGCTTGAGGGGCAAGAAATTCTTGGAGAGCATGTCTATGGTCAACTAAAGGATATTCCGTTTTCGGTCGATATTGTTGATGTTTTTCGACGTAGTGAGTTTTTGCCAGATGTTGCCTCTGATTTCCTTGAAGCGGATGCCAAAGTTTTTTGGAGTCAGATTGGTATTGAAAATGAAGAAGCTGAAATCATGCTACGTCAGGCAGGACACCAGGATATTGTAATGAATCGCTGTACAAAGATAGAATATATGCGACTCTTTGTTTAATAAATGAAAGGATGAGTGAGCTAAGCTCGCTCCTTTTTGTTATAATAGACCTATGATTAAAATTTTTGATACGCATACCCATCTTAATGTGGATAATTTTGCAGGAAAAGAACAAGAAGAAATAGATTTTGCAGCGGAACTTGGTGTTACTAAAATGAATATTGTTGGTTTTGATAAACCGACAATTGATAAGTCTTTAGAACTTTCAGAGCAATATGATCAACTCTATAGTACGATTGGATGGCATCCTACAGAAGCGGGGTCCTATTCTCAGGAAATTGAGGATATGATTGTATCACAATTGGATAATCCGAAAGTAGTGGCACTTGGTGAAATTGGATTGGACTACTATTGGATGGAAGATCCTAAAGAGGTTCAGATTGAGGTCTTTAAGCGTCAAATAGGCTTATCAAAGAAATATAATTTACCTTTTGTTGTCCATACACGAGATGCACTTGAAGATACTTACGATGTCATTAAAGAAGTTGGAGTTGGTCCCCGTGGTGGTATTATGCACTCGTACTCAGGATCCTTAGAAATGGCTCAAAAATTTGTTGATCTTGGAATGATGATTTCCTTTTCAGGTGTTGTTACCTTTAAAAAAGCATTGGATGTCCAAGAAGCTGCTCAGAAATTGCCTTTAGATAGGATTCTGGTTGAAACGGATGCACCTTATTTGGCACCTGTTCCGAAACGTGGTCGTGAGAATCGTACCGGCTATACACGTTACGTAGTAGACAAGATTGCTGAGCTTCGTGGATTAACAAGTGAAGAAGTTGCAAGAGCTACTTATGACAATGCAATGAGGATTTTTGGGCTTAATGACTAAAATAAAAATTCAAGAAGTCATCGTTGTAGAGGGTAAGGATGATACGGCAAACTTGAGACGTTTTTATGAGGTGGACACCTATGAAACTAGAGGTTCTGCTATTAATGAAGATGACTTAGAGCGTATTGATAAGCTTAATGACTTACGTGGTGTTATTGTTTTTACTGATCCGGATTATAATGGAGAACGTATCCGTAAAATCATTATGGGAGCTGTCCCAACGGCCAAGCATGCTTTTTTAAATCGTGGTGAAGCTGTTCCCAAATCCAAGACAAAGGGGCGTTCTCTAGGGGTTGAGCATGCTAGTTTCGAGGATCTTCAAAAAGCTTTGGCAGGAGTCCTAGGTAGTTATGATGATGATAATCAGTTTGATATTAGGAAATCAGATCTTATGCGTTTAGGACTAGTAATGGGAGCAGACAGTCGAAAACGTCGAGAATATTTGGGAGAAACGCTTCGTATTGGTTATTGCAATGGAAAGCAGCTTTTAAAACGTTTGGAATTATTTGGAATTACATTAGAGGAGCTTGAAGAGGCTATGGCCCGTTACTAGAATATATCGGTGTTCTGATTAGGCAGGTGACTGCTGAGGTTGAATTTGAAATAGTTATTCCAGTTAATGAACTGTAAAAGTATCAACCTTATTTTTTGGCTCGAGTAAGCAGAATCGTAATATAACAATAAGAAGAGAGAAGAAATGAGAATTGCAGATTATAGCGTGACCAAGGCTGTTCTTGAGCGTCACGGCTTTACCTTTAAGAAGTCTTTTGGACAGAACTTTTTAACAGATACAAATATTTTACAAAAGATAGTAGATACGGCAGAGATTGATAAAAATGTCAATGTTATCGAAATTGGACCTGGTATCGGAGCATTAACTGAGTTTTTGGCTGAAAATGCTGCAGAGGTTATGGCTTTTGAAATCGATGAGCGTTTGGTTCCAATTTTGGAAGATACACTACGTGACCATGATAATATTAAAGTGATTAACGAAGATGTTCTCAAGGCAGATTTACAGACACGTGTCAAAGAATTTAAAAATCCAAACCTACCAATTAAGGTCGTAGCCAACCTACCATACTATATTACGACACCAATTTTAATGCATTTGATTGAGAGTAAGATTCCTTTTGCAGAATTTGTTGTTATGATGCAAAAAGAGGTTGCTGACCGTATTTCTGCAGAGCCCAATACCAAGGCCTATGGTTCGTTATCAATCGCTGTTCAGTATTATATGACTGCTAAGGTGGCATTTGTTGTCCCACGTACAGTTTTTGTACCAGCACCTAATGTTGACTCGGCTATTTTGAAGATGACGCGTCGTGAGCAACCTCTGGTTGAAGTTAAAGACGAAGATTTCTTTTTCCGTGTATCGAAGATTAGCTTTGTGCATCGTCGTAAGACACTTTGGAATAATTTGACAAGTCATTTTGGTAAATCTGAAGAAGTCAAAACTAAACTTGAGCAGGCTTTGGGAAATGCAAATATAAAGCCTTCTATTCGTGGAGAGGCTCTATCTATACCTGATTTTGCCCGTTTATCTGATGCTTTGAGCGAAGCAGGTTTATAGCTTAAAAATCCCACTGAACATAAATGTCAGCGGAATTTTCTGTACAATGATGCGGAGAAAGGGATTTGAACCCTCACGCTCGTAAGAGCACATGCGCCTGAAGCATGCGTGTCTGCCATTCCACCACCTCCGCAGATGTTATGCTTATTATACTGCAAATTAGTAAAAATGCAAGGAGCCCAAAGGAATTGAGCTCCTTACTTGTTTTGGGTCAGATATGCTTGCAGTTTTGTGGTATAATAAGGCTATTAAACGAATGAGGAGTTCACTTGCAAGGAAGAATTATCAAAGCGCTGGCAGGTTTCTATTATGTAGAGCATGATGGTGTTGTATACCAGACGCGTGCACGAGGAAATTTTAGAAAAAAAGGGCAGACGCCTTACGTTGGAGATTTTGTTGAATTTTCAGCGGAGGAAAATTCAGAAGGCTATATTCTTAAAATTGGGCAACGCATTAATAGTTTAGTGCGTCCACCTATTGTCAATATTGATCAGGCTGTGGTTATTATGTCTGCTAAGGAACCAGATTTTAATAGTAATCTTTTGGACCGTTTTTTGGTCTTATTAGAACACAAACATATAAAACCTGTAATCTATATTTCTAAAATGGATTTGATTGAAGATGATTCGGAAATGAAGGAGATTCAAAAAAAGTACCAAAAAATTGGTTTTGATTTCGTTTTCACTTTGGAAGAACTCTTACCTCTCTTGGCCCATAAAGTTACCGTATTTATGGGGCAGACAGGTGTGGGTAAATCAACTTTATTGAACCGTATTGCTCCTGAGTTGAAGCTAGAAACGGGTGAAATTTCCGACAGTCTGGGGCGTGGACGTCACACAACAAGAGCTGTGAGTCTTTATGATGTGCATGGTGGGAAAATTGCAGATACACCTGGATTTTCTTCCTTAGATTATGAAGTGGATAATGCAGAAGATTTGAGTGAATCTTTTCCAGAAATTCGTCAAGCCAGTCATGGTTGTAAGTTTCGATCTTGTACCCATACGCACGAGCCTTCTTGCGCTGTTAAAGATGAGGTGGAGAATGGACGAATCTGGCAAGTGCGTTATGATAATTACCTTCAATTTTTGAGTGAAATTGAAAACCGTCGCGAAACATATAAAAAAACTATCAAAAGAAAGTAGGTCTCTCATGTCATATAAAATTGCTCCTTCTATCCTAGCTGCTGATTACGCTAATTTTGCTTCAGAATTGGCTCGTGTTGATGCATCGGGTGCAGAATATGTTCACATTGATATTATGGACGGTCAGTTTGTTCCTAATATTAGTTGGGGAGCAGATGTGGTTGCTAGTATGCGTAAACACAGCAAGTTAGTTTTTGATTGTCACCTTATGGTTGTTGATCCTGAGCGTTATGTGGATGCCTATGCACAAGCTGGTGCAGATATCATGACGATTCATGTTGAAGCGACTAAACATATTCATGGTGCTCTTCAGAAGATAAAGGCTGCTGGTATGAAAGCAGGTGCTGTGATTAATCCAGGAACCCCAGTTGAGGCACTTATTCCTGTGCTTGATTTAGTGGATCAAGTGCTCATCATGACTGTAAATCCAGGCTTTGGCGGTCAAGCTTTCATTCCAGAAATGATGTCTAAAGTGGAACGTGTTGTCGAACTTCGCCAAAAAGGTGGCTATTCATTTGATATTGAGGTTGATGGTGGTGTAGATAATAAGACGATTGCTGCATGTGCCAAGGCAGGAGCTAACGTATTTGTAGCAGGTTCTTATCTCTTTAAGAATCCTGATTTAACTGCTCAAGTTCAAACACTTCGTGATGCTATCGATGCCTAAAGTAGCTTTGTTTGTCGGTGGTGAGCTAGATTGGTTCACTACCGATTTTGATTATTTTGTTGGAGTGGACCGTGCTTGTTTGTACTTATTGGAGTGGGGGTTACCTCTTGACTTGGCTGTAGGGGATTTTGATTCTGTCTCCGAGTCAGAATTAAACGTCATTCAATCGATAGCTAAATCTTGTAAGAAGGCTCCCGCTGAGAAGGATGACACGGACACTGAGTTAGCTTTAAAATTGATTTTTCAAGCTTTCCCTGAAGCTGAAGTAACTATTTTTGGTGCATTTGGTGGTAGATTGGACCATATGTTGTCAAATGTATTTCTGGCTAGTGATCCTGAACTAGCTCCCTTTATGAGTCGTATCTGTTTGAGAGATAAGCAAAATAAGGTTACTTATTGTCCAGAAGGAAAACATGATATTTTTCCTGAACCAGGGATGACTTACGTTTCTTTCTTACAAGAAGGAACTGGGGAATTGACGATTTTGGGCGCAAAGTACGAATTAACTGATAGGAATTATTTTCAAAAGAAAAACTATTCTAGTAATGAATTCCTTGATGGCCCCATTCATGTTGTAGTTCCAAATGGATACGTGATTGTCATTCAGACTAAAGATAGGAGTTAGTATGATTTACCTGCTTACACTTTTGACCTTGTTAAGTTTAGGAATTCTTGTTGTTCTTTTATTGAAAAATGCGGAGTTAAAGGGTCAGATTAATAAGAGTCTGGAGGGAAATGCAGATAATCTTTCAGATCAACTGTCTTTTCAGTTAGAAAGCTTTGCCAAGGCAAACCAACTTGAAACAACAAGGCAATTGAATCAATTGCAGAAAGAACTCTATCGACAATTAACGGATATCAGAGAAGTTTTACACCAAAACTTGTCTGATAATCGAGATCGCTCTGACCAGCGCCTAGAGCAAATAAACCAGAGCTTGACGAAGGCCGTTAAAGAAATGCAGGATTCCAATGAGAAACGTTTGGAACAAATGCGTCAGACAGTTGAAGAGAAACTTGAGCAAACATTACAGACACGATTACAAGCTTCCTTTGAGACGGTGTCAAGACAGCTGGAGTCTGTTAACCAAGGTCTGGGGGAAATGAAAAATGTTGCTAGGGATGTTGGAAGTCTCAATAAGGTCCTTTCAAATACAAAAACACGTGGTATTATGGGAGAACTTCAATTAGGACAAATTATTGAAGATATATTGACTGCTAATCAATACGAGAGAGAGTTTCCGACAGTGTCGGGTTCAACTGAGCGAGTTGAATATGCGGTTAAGATGCCAGGAAACCACAAGGACGAATATATCTATCTGCCTATTGACTCTAAGTTTCCTCTTGAAGACTACTATCGCTTGGAAGATGCTTATGAGTCCGGAAATAAAGAGCAAATCGAGAATCATCGTAAATCACTTTTGGCTAGCATTAAGCGATTTGCTAAGGATATTAACAAGAAGTATCTTAATCCACCTGAAACCACAAATTTTGGTATATTATTTTTGCCGACGGAAGGGCTTTATGCTGAGGTCGTACGTCAACCCTCATTCTTTGACGCTCTTCGTCGTGAGGAGAATATTGTTATTGCCGGGCCATCAACATTGTCTGCACTATTGAATTCATTGTCAGTAGGATTCAGGACCTTGAACATTCAAAAAAATGCGGATGATATCAGTAAGATTTTAGGCAACGTCAAACTGGAGTTCGGTAAGTTTGGAGATATGCTTGCCAAGGCTCAAAAACAATTAAATACAGCCAGTAAAACTGTTGATAGTCTGCTCAATACAAGAAGCAGGGCTATTGTTAGAGCTCTTGATACCATTGAAACCTACCAAGATAGTGCGACACAAAGTTTGTTAGATCTACCACAATTAGAAAATGAGGACAAGCATGAAAATTAATCAAATGAAAAAAGACGAGTATTTTGAAGGCTTTTATCTGATTAAGCGTGCAGAAGTACGTAAGACAAGGGCTGGTAAAGACTATATTGCCTTTACCTTCCAAGATGATTCTGGTGAAATTTCGGGAAATCTTTGGGATGCTCAGCCTTATAATGTTGAGGAATTTACAGCTGGTAAGGTAGTTCATATGGAAGGACGTCGAGAGGTTTATAATAATACTCCTCAGGTAAATCAAATTACTTTACGTTTGCCTGCATTTGGAGAACCAAATGATCCAGCTGATTTTAAGGAAAAACCACCGGTAAATCCGTCTGAAGTGCGTGAGTATCTTGAACAGATGATTTTCAAAATAGAGGAAGCTACATGGCAACGTGTGGTCCGTGCTCTTTATCGAAAGTATAACAAGGAGTTTTTTAGTTTTCCTGCTGCTAAAACAAATCACCATGCTTTTGAAAGTGGGTTGGCCTATCATACAGCTACAATGGTTCGTTTAGCAGACAGTATTGGGGATGTTTATCCGGAACTAAATAAGAGTCTGCTCTTTGCGGGAATCATGCTCCATGATTTGGCTAAAGTTATTGAATTGACTGGTCCGGAAAATACAGAGTATACTGTTCGAGGTAACTTGATTGGGCATATCGCCTTGATTGATGAAGAAATTACCAAGGTTCTCATGGAACTTAACATTGATGATACACGTGAGGATGTTGTTGTTTTACGTCATGTCATTTTAAGTCACCACGGACAATTAGAATACGGAAGCCCAGTTCGTCCTCGTATCATGGAAGCGGAGGTTATCCATATGATTGATAATCTTGATGCTAGTATGATGATGATGATGACAGCTCTTAACCTAGTTGGACCTGGAGAAATGACTAATCGTCTCTTTGCTATGGACAATCGTTCCTTCTATAAACCAAAATTTGATTAAAATCGAAAGTAAACGAGCATTAAGGCAAAAATGTTCGTTTTTTAATGTGTTATGGTATAATAGTAAAAAAGTACAGAAATTATAGGTGATTTATGAAATTAAAACGAAGTGAGCGCATGGTAGTGATTTCAAACTACCTGATTAATAATCCCTATCAGTTGACAAGTCTTAATACCTTTGCAGAGCGTTATGAAGCTGCAAAATCTTCAATCTCAGAAGATATTGCAATCATTAAGAAAGCTTTTGAAGAGAGTCAGATAGGTGAAATTGAAACAGTAACAGGGGCCTCTGGTGGTGTTATGTTTACACCAACCATTTCCGATGAAGATGCAAGAAGTTTAGTCGAAGGTCTCTGTGAGAGACTTTCTGAGAGTGATCGTATCCTACCGGGTGGGTATCTCTATTTGTCTGATTTATTGAGTACGCCTTCTATTTTGAAGAATGTTGGACGTATTATTGCTAGCGCATTTAAGGGTCAAAAGATTGATGCTGTTATGACTGTTGCAACAAAAGGTGTTCCTTTGGCAAATGCAGTAGCAGATGTCCTAAACATTCCCTTTGTTATTGTACGTCGTGATTTGAAAATCACAGAAGGCTCTACCGTCTCAGTGAACTATGTCAGCGGATCAAGTGACCGTATTGAAAAAATGTTTCTATCAAAACGTAGCTTGAAACCCAATAGTCGTGTGCTTATTGTTGACGATTTTCTTAAGGGTGGCGGCACCATTACCGGTATGATTAGCTTACTTTCAGAATTTGATAGTGAATTAGTGGGTGTAGCTGTATTTGCAGAGAATGCCAAAGGCGACCGAGATATTCATGAATACAAATCATTGCTTACTGTATCTGATATCGATGTAAAATCGCAAAAAGTAGAAGTTGAAGTAGGTAATATTTTCGATAAATAAAAAACTTAAAAGGTAATTCCTAATCTAATGCTTAGGAATTTTCTTTTTGGCAAGAAATTCTTGACAAGGTTCCTCAAAAAATGGTATTATATTAGACGGTACTTTTTACTTTTGGTCTCTCAAAAGTGTACAGAGACGTGCTGACATAAGTTGCAAAAGTACACCCAGATATGGGCTGTCACCAAGTGCCATATCAACCAAAAATAAAAAACACAGGAGAATGTAGATGCCTACAATTAACCAATTGGTTCGTAAACCACGTCAATCAAAAGTTGTTAAATCTAAATCACCAGCTTTGAACGTTGGTTACAATAGCCACAAAAAAGTTCAAACTAATGTATCTTCACCACAAAAACGTGGTGTTGCAACACGTGTTGGAACAATGACACCTAAAAAACCTAACTCAGCCCTTCGTAAATTCGCTCGTGTACGTTTGAGCAACCTTATCGAAGTTACTGCTTACATCCCAGGTATTGGACACAACCTCCAAGAACACAGCGTTGTTCTTATCCGTGGTGGACGTGTAAAAGACCTTCCAGGGGTACGTTACCACATCGTCCGTGGTGCACTTGATACTGCAGGTGTAGCTGATCGTAAACAAAGCCGTTCTAAATACGGTGCTAAACGTCCTAAAGGATAAGAAGGGAGATAAGATAAAATGAGTCGTAAAAATAGAGCGCCTAAACGCGAAGTATTGGCAGATCCATTGTACAATTCAAAAATCGTTACACGTCTTATCAACCGTGTAATGCTTGACGGTAAACGTGGTACTGCTGCAACAATCGTATACGATGCTTTCGAACAAATCAAAGAAGCAACTGGAAACGATGCTCTTGAAGTATTTGAAACAGCTATGGACAACATCATGCCTGTACTTGAAGTACGTGCACGTCGTGTCGGTGGTTCAAACTACCAAGTCCCAGTTGAAGTTCGTCCAGAACGTCGTACAACACTTGGCCTACGTTGGTTGGTTAACGCATCACGTGCGCGTGGTGAACACACTATGAAAGACCGCCTTGCTAAAGAAATTATGGATGCTGCAAACAACACTGGTGCATCAGTTAAGAAACGTGAAGATACTCACAAAATGGCTGAAGCTAACCGTGCCTTTGCTCACTTCCGCTGGTAAGAATAAGATACTGAGGGCGTTAAAAAAGCGATTGAAAATTAGGAAGCTTGACGTAGAATCAAAGATTCTAGGAAAGCTTATCTATTTTCCAAGCTTTTAGCCTGGGTTCAATTGAGCTCGGGTAGCTCTTGAGTTCTTTTTCAACTCATCTGCGAGTTGAAAGCAACAAATCAAAGACCAATGAGAACGGGTAGGTCCTGCCTATCCGTTTTTTGACAATAATGTTATAATAAATAAGTAAACTAAAATTTTTATAGGAGAATAAACCTAATGGCACGCGAATTTTCACTTGCAAAAACTCGTAATATCGGTATCATGGCCCACGTCGATGCCGGTAAAACAACTACAACAGAGCGTATCCTTTACTACACTGGTAAAATTCACAAAATCGGTGAAACTCACGAAGGTGCATCACAAATGGACTGGATGGAGCAAGAACAAGAACGTGGTATCACAATCACTTCTGCCGCTACAACAGCGCAATGGGATGGTCACCGTGTTAATATCATCGATACACCAGGACACGTGGACTTCACTATCGAAGTACAACGTTCACTCCGTGTATTGGATGGTGCCGTAACCGTTCTTGACTCACAATCAGGTGTAGAACCTCAAACTGAAACAGTTTGGCGTCAAGCAACTGAGTATGGTGTTCCACGTATCGTATTTGCCAACAAGATGGATAAAATCGGTGCTGACTTCCTTTACTCAGTAAGCACACTTCACGATCGTCTTCAAGCGAACGCTCACCCAATTCAATTGCCAATCGGTGCTGAAGATGATTTCCGTGGTATCATTGACTTGATTAAGATGAAGGCTGAAATCTATACTAACGACCTTGGTACAGATATTCTTGAAGAAGATATCCCAGCTGAATACGTTGATCAAGCTAACGAATACCGTGAAAAATTGATTGAAGCTGTAGCTGAAACTGACGAAGATTTGATGATGAAATACCTTGAAGGTGAAGAAATCACAAATGAAGAATTGAAAGCAGCTATCCGTCGTGCAACAATCAATGTTGAATTCTTCCCAGTTCTTTGTGGTTCTGCCTTCAAGAACAAAGGTGTTCAATTGATGCTTGATGCAGTTATTGATTACCTTCCAAGCCCACTTGATATTCCAGCAATCAAAGGTGTTAACCCAGATACTGACGAAGAAGAAACTCGTCCAGCATCTGATGATGAGCCATTTGCAGCTCTTGCCTTCAAGATTATGACTGACCCATTCGTAGGTCGTTTGACATTCATCCGTGTTTACTCAGGTGTCCTTCAATCTGGTTCATATGTAATGAACACTTCTAAGGGTAAACGTGAACGTATCGGACGTATCCTTCAAATGCACGCTAACAGCCGTCACGAAATTGAACAAGTTTATGCTGGTGATATCGCCGCAGCTATCGGTTTGAAAGATACAACAACTGGTGACTCATTGACTGATGAAAAAGCAAAAATCATTCTTGAATCAATCGAAGTTCCAGAACCAGTTATCCAATTGATGGTTGAACCTAAGACTAAAGCTGACCAAGATAAGATGGGTATCGGTCTTCAAAAACTTGCTGAAGAAGATCCAACATTCCGTGTTGAAACAAACCCTGAAACAGGTGAAACAGTTATCTCTGGTATGGGTGAACTTCACCTTGACGTCCTTGTTGACCGTTTGAAACGTGAACACAAAGTTGAAGCCAATGTTGGTGCTCCACAGGTATCATACCGTGAAACATTCCGTGCAGCTACACAAGCACGTGGATTCTTCAAACGCCAATCAGGTGGTAAAGGTCAATTTGGTGACGTTTGGATTGAATTTACTCCAAACGAAGAAGGTAAAGGTTTCGAATTCGAAAATGCTATTGTCGGTGGTGTGGTTCCACGTGAATTCATCCCTGCAGTAGAAAAAGGATTGGAAGAATCTATGGCTAACGGTGTCCTTGCTGGATACCCAATGGTTGACATCAAAGCTAAGCTTTACGATGGTTCATACCACGATGTCGATTCATCTGAAACTGCCTTCAAGATCGCTGCATCTCTCGCACTTAAAGAAGCTGCTAAGACTGCACAACCAACTATCCTTGAACCAATGATGCTTGTAACAATCACAGTTCCTGAAGAAAACCTTGGTGATGTTATGGGTCACGTTACAGCTCGTCGTGGACGTGTTGATGGTATGGAAGCACACGGTAATAGCCAAATCGTTCGTGCATATGTTCCACTTGCTGAAATGTTCGGTTATGCAACAACACTTCGTTCTGCAACTCAAGGACGTGGTACATTCATGATGGTATTTGACCACTATGAAGATGTTCCTAAATCAGTTCAAGAAGAAATCATCAAGAAAAACTCTGGTGAAGCTTAATTAGCACATATAAAAGTTAAGGTACTTATGAAAGTAAGTGCCTTTTCTATTTGCAATTTTTTGAAAAAAATTATATAATATGACTGTTGAAAGGTTAGATTGAAAGCGCTCAAGTTAATCTTTTCACAATAGGGAGAGCTTGCTCTCAAAATTATATTTATTTGATTTTCATAAGGAGGAAATCACTAATGGTAGTTAAAGTTGGTATTAACGGTTTCGGTCGTATTGGTCGTCTTGCTTTCCGTCGTATCCAAAACGTAGAAGGTGTTGAAGTTACTCGCATCAATGACCTTACAGATCCTACAATGCTTGCACATTTGTTGAAATATGACACAACTCAAGGTCGTTTCAACGGAACTGTTGAAGTAAAAGAAGGTGGATTTGAAGTTAACGGTAAATTCGTTAAAGTTTCTGCTGAACGTGATCCAGAACAAATTGACTGGGCTAGTGACGGTGTAGAAATCGTTCTTGAAGCAACTGGTTTCTTTGCAACTAAAGCAGCTGCTGAAAAACACTTGCACGCTAACGGTGGTGCTAAGAAAGTTGTTATCACTGCTCCTGGTGGAAGCGATGTTAAAACAATCGTATTCAACACTAACCACGATACACTTGATGGTACTGAAACAGTTATTTCAGGTGCTTCATGTACAACTAACTGTTTGGCACCAATGGCTAAAGCATTGCAAGATAACTTTGGTATTAAACAAGGTTTGATGACTACTATCCACGCTTACACTGGAGACCAAATGATTCTTGATGGACCACACCGTAAAGGTGATTTGCGTCGTGCTCGTGCTGGTGCTGCTAACATCGTTCCTAACTCAACTGGTGCTGCTAAAGCTATCGGTTTGGTTATCCCTGAATTGAACGGTAAACTTGACGGTGCTGCTCAACGTGTTCCAGTTCCAACAGGTTCTGTAACTGAATTGGTTTCAGTCCTTAACAAAGAAGTAACTGTTGATGAAGTTAACGCAGCAATGAAAGCAGCTGCTAACGAATCTTACGGTTACACTGAAGATCCAATCGTATCTTCTGACGTTGTTGGTATGTCATTCGGTTCATTGTTTGACGCAACTCAAACTAAAGTTCAAACTGTTGATGGACATCAATTGGTTAAAACTGTGTCATGGTACGACAATGAAATGTCATACACTTCACAACTTGTACGTACTCTTGAATACTTCGCAAAAATTGCTAAATAATTCAATAGTATATTAAGAAGGGCTTAGGCTCTTCTTTTTTGTACAGAAAATAATGGCTCTTTTGAAGCAAGTTAAAAAGCGTTTCAAAAACTGCAATGGCAAATTGCAAACTGGCTAATAGGATTAAACGTGTCCATAGTGAGACTGAGGTTTGGTTAATGTAGGAAAATAGTGTTTGTTTAAAAGTAAGAAAGAAGAAAAGAGGATTAAGTGTAAGTTTGAGGATTATATTAAAATCGTGATTAGCTTCTTTCTGAATTTTATTTAGTAGTTTTTTCATTACTATTCTACCTTTCTATTTTGATTATATGATAGATGTACTTGTACTAGTAATAAGCTAGAAATCCTTCTGATTTTGCTATCTCTTTTAGGTATTTTGTGATATAATGAAAACGTATTAAAAAATTAAGGAGTCTGATCAAATGGCTAAATTGACTGTTAAAGATGTTGACTTGAAAGGGAAAAAAGTTCTCGTTCGTGTTGACTTCAACGTTCCTGTAAAAGACGGTGTGATCACTAATGATAACCGTATCACTGCTGCTCTTCCAACAATCAAGTATATCCTTGAACAAGGTGGGCGTGCAATCCTCTTCTCTCACCTTGGACGTGTAAAAGAAGAAGCTGATAAAGAAGGTAAATCACTTGCTCCTGTAGCTGCTGACTTGGCTGCTAAATTGGGTCAAGAAGTGAAATTTATCCCAGGTGTTACACGTGGTGCTGAATTGGAAGCAGCTGTTAACGCTCTTGAAGATGGACAAGTTCTCTTGGTTGAAAACACTCGTTTCGAAGATGTTGATGGCAAGAAAGAATCTAAAAACGATCCTGAACTTGGTAAATACTGGGCATCACTTGGGGATGGCATCTTCGTAAACGATGCATTCGGTACAGCTCACCGTGCACACGCATCAAACGTTGGTATTTCAGCAAACGTTGATAAAGCTGTTGCTGGTTTCCTTCTTGAAAACGAAATTGCTTACATCAAAGAAGCAGTTGAAACTCCAGAACGTCCATTCGTAGCAATCCTTGGTGGATCTAAAGTATCTGACAAGATTGGTGTTATCGAAAACCTTCTTGCTAAAGCTGATAAAGTCCTTATCGGTGGTGGTATGACTTACACATTCTATAAAGCACAAGGTATCGAAATTGGTAACTCACTTGTAGAAGAAGACAAACTTGATGTTGCTAAAGCTCTTCTTGAAAAATCAAATGGTAAATTGATATTGCCAGTTGACTCAAAAGAAGCTAATGCATTTGCTGACTACACTGAAGTGAAAGACACTGAAGGTGAAGCAGTAGATCCAGGATTCCTTGGACTTGATATCGGTCCTAAATCAATTGCTGAATTCGATAAAGCCTTGACTGGTGCGAAAACAGTTGTATGGAACGGTCCTATGGGTGTATTTGAAAACCCTGACTTCCAAGCTGGTACAATCGGTGTGATGGATGCTATTGTGAAACAACCAGGTGTTAAATCAATCATCGGTGGTGGTGACTCAGCAGCAGCTGCCATCAACCTTGGACGTGCAGATAAATTCTCATGGATCTCTACTGGTGGTGGTGCATCTATGGAACTCCTTGAAGGTAAAGAACTTCCAGGATTGGCTGCTCTTACTGATAAATAATCTAATTAGAATGAAAAGAGTTGGGTAACCAACTCTTTTTACGTTGTCATTTTAAAAATATTTAGTGAAGAATATGTAATCAAAATCATTTAGAATAGCCAAAAGTTTCATAATCATGTTAAAATAGTTGAATGGGATTGAAATTTGAACCGAAAAAATTTAAATTTGGTATGCGTACACTGAAGACGGGGATTGCTGTCTTTCTTGTTTTAGGCTTGTTTTCTGCTTTAGGATGGGAAGGGCTTCAGATTGGTTGTTTAACTGCTGTCTTCAGCCTTCGTGAAAACTTTGATAGAAGTATTCAATTTGGGAAGTCACGTATTTTTGCAAACACGGTTGGAGGTCTGCTGTCTCTTTTATTTTATTTTGTGAATATGTTGTTTGATCATTCGGTTTGGGTGACATTGATATTGATTCCAATTTTAACCATGTTAACTATTGTGATTAATGTGTCTTTCAATAATTCCTCTGGTGTTATTGGAGGAGTTGCGGCACTGCTAATTATTACCTTATCTATCCCACCTAATGATACTTTTGTTTATGTTATTGCCCGGGTTTTTGAGACCTTTTGTGGTGTTTTTATTGCTATCCTCGTGAACTATGATTATAATTGGCTGATTAAATACCTAAAATAAGAATAATAGAGTTCTCAGGGGCTCTATTTTTCTGTTTTCAATGACAAAACTCCACAATTTAAGTAAATAAATGACGAAATGTTCGGGAATTACTCATTATGTTAGAAAAAGTAACATAAACGGTTGACATGTAGAAATATTCAGAATATAATTGTTAGGAAAGGAGGATAATCATGGCAAGAGAAAAAGAACTGAGACGTTCCTTGGCTGTTTTTCCGATTGGAACAGTTATGAAGTTGACAGATTTAACTGCTCGTCAAATTCGTTACTATGAAGATCAAGGGTTGATTCAACCTGAGCGTACAGCAGGAAATCGTCGTATGTACTCACTGAATGATATGGACCGTTTGTTGGAAATCAAAGATTTTTTAGATGATGGTTATAATATTGCAGCGATTAAACGTGAATACGAAGAACGTGAAGTTCGTGCACAACAAAAACAAGTGACCTTAACGGATGCAGATGTTCGACGTATTTTGCATGATGAACTCCTCCAGCAAGGCCGTTTTACGACCCCGTCACAACAATTTGGTAACTTGCGTATCTAATTACGCCTTGAACTTTTATTTTTTGGTTTTTTATAAAGGAGACCCCTATTATGGCAATCACAGCAGCTGATATTCGTCGCGAAGTCAAAGAAAAGAATGTTACTTTCTTGCGTTTAATGTTCTCTGATATCCTTGGAGTTATGAAGAATGTTGAAATTCCTGCGACAGATGAACAGTTGGATAAGGTACTTTCAAATAAAGCAATGTTTGATGGTTCATCAATTGAGGGATTCGTTCGTATCAATGAATCTGATATGTATCTTTACCCAGATCTTGATACTTGGACAGTTTTCCCTTGGGGTGATGAAAATGGTGCAGTGGCAGGTCTTATTTGTGATATTTATACTTCTGCAGGAGAACCATTTGCAGGTGATCCACGTGGTAACTTGAAAAAGGCATTGCGTCATATGGAAGAAGTGGGTTACAAATCATTTAACCTTGGACCAGAACCAGAATTCTTCCTTTTCAAATTGGATGAACTAGGCAATCCTACACTTGAAGTAAACGATAAAGGTGGTTATTTCGACCTTGCTCCAACTGACCTTGCAGATAATACACGCCGTGAAATTGTTAACGTTTTGACAGAAATGGGCTTTGAAGTTGAAGCTTCTCACCATGAAGTAGCAGTTGGTCAACATGAAATTGATTTCAAATATGCTGATGTTTTGAAAGCATGTGATAATATTCAAATGTTTAAGCTAGTTGTTAAGACAATTGCTCGTAAACATGGTCTCTATGCTACATTTATGGCGAAACCTAAATACGGTATTGCTGGTAGTGGTATGCACTGTAATATGTCTCTCTTCACTGATGAAGGAAATGCTTTCTTCGATCCAGAAGATCCACGTGGTATGCAATTATCTCAAGATGCCTATTACTTCCTTGGTGGATTGATGAAACACGCCTATAACTATACTGCCATTATTAACCCAACGGTTAACTCTTATAAACGTTTGGTTCCAGGTTACGAAGCTCCTGTATATATTGCATGGGCAGGTAGCAACCGTTCACCATTAATCCGCGTTCCTGCTTCTCGTGGTATGGGTACACGTTTGGAATTGCGCTCAGTAGACCCAATGGCAAACCCATACTTGGCACTTGCTGTTCTTTTGGAAGCAGGTCTTGATGGTATTATTAACAAGATTGAAGCACCAGAGCCAGTTGAAACAAACATTTATTCAATGTCTCCTGAAGAACGTAAAGAAGCTGGTATCATTGATTTGCCATCAACACTTCGCAACGCTCTTAAAGCCTTGGAAACAGATGAAGTGGTTCGTCAAGCTTTGGGTAATCATATCTATACAAACTTCCTTGACGCGAAACGTATGGAATGGGCAAGTTACGCAACCTTCGTTTCACAATGGGAAATTGATAATTATTTGGATATTTACTAATAATATTTCTTTGAAAACCAGGTTTTCCTGGTTTTCTTTTTGATTAATTAAGTTCTTGGACAAATTACGTACTTTTAACAGACTTGTTTATTTTTGTTATATTTCTTTACTCTTCCTTAATCGCATTAAAATATGAGAGTGTTACACTTATTCCATATTAATCTTATTCAGGGGGAATTATGAAAACTACAAAAAAAGCTGCTCTGGCAGCAGCTTCAAGTGCATTATTACTAGGTCTTACAGTCGCACAAACAGCCAAGGCTGATGCTTATACAATTCAAAATGGAGATTCGTTCTTTGGAATTGCCAGTCAGTATGGGGTAGACCCTTATCAATTAGCAGCTGAGAACGGTATGACTATCTGGTCAACTATTGTTCCTGGTGAAACTCTGGACGTTTCTGGGGCAACTGCTACTGTAGCAGATACAGAGGCAACTGAAACTTCTTCAGAGGTTACAGCTTCTGATTCAGACGCTACCTGGAATCGTTATCCAGTTGGTCAATGTACATGGGGTGTTAAAGAAGTTGCTCCATGGGCAAGTAACTGGTGGGGTAATGGTGGTGATTGGGCAGGAAGCGCTGCTAGCCAAGGTTATGCTGTAGGTTCGACACCTGCTGCTGGATCAATTGTATGTTGGACTGATGGTGGCTATGGACACGTTGGATATGTCACACAAGTCGGTCAAGATGGACAAATTCAAATCTTGGAATCTAACTATAACAATCAGCAACACATCGATAACTATCGTGGTTGGTTTGACCCACAAAATTCAACAACACCAGGTTCAGTATCTTACATTTATCCAGGTGCATAAGAAGAAGCGCTCATTGCGGCGCTTTTTTACTTGAGAAGAGTTGTACACTGGGTGAAATTAGAGCCGAAAAAATATGGTAGCGACAAAGCTACCATATTTTTTTATTTATCAGGAGTGAGAATCATTGGGATGATGATAGGCTCACGCTCTGTTTTTTCGTATAGGAATGGTCGTAACGCATTGACGATAGCTCCGTTAACGGATTGTATGCTAGCATCCTTATTTTTAAGGGCGATACGAATAGCATTAAATAGAATACGTTGGCTTTCACGAATGAGATCGCCTGATTCACGCATGTAGATAAAACCACGGCTAAGGATGTCTGGACCAGCCAAAATCATCTTAGATTTGAAATCAACAGTTGCTACGGCAAGGACAACCCCATCTTCTGAAAGATCTCGGCGGTCACGTAGGACTGCAGCTCCAATATCACCGACACCATTACCATCTACATAGATGTCTTGGGCATTGAAGTGACCTGCACGACGAGCAGAGTCTTTAGTTAGGGCAAGAACATCACCGTTTTCCATGATAAAGATATTATCTTTAGGAATATCACAGTCAATTGCAAGTCCTGCGTGGACTTTCTGCATACGGTATTCACCGTGAACAGGCATAAAGAATTTTGGTTTGATCAAACGAAGCATCAGTTTTTGCTCTTGTTGACCACCGTGTCCAGAGGTATGGATGTTGTTAATCTTACCATGGATGACATCTACACCAGCTTCTTGGATAGTATTAATCAAACGGTTAACGCTGGTTGTGTTTCCTGGAATAGGGCTAGATGAGAAGATGACAGTATCACCAGGTTGTAGTGTCACTTGTCGGTGCATACCATTAGCGATACGTGCTAGGGCTGCCATAGGTTCTCCTTGAGAACCGGTACACATGATAAGAATCTCACTAGCATGATAATTCTTCATCTCACTAGGATCGATGATAGTTCCTTTTGGAACCTTGATATAACCTAGCTCTACACCATTAACAATGGCTTTTTCCATAGAGCGTCCAAAGACAACAATCTTACGACCGGTTTTTACAGCGGCCTCAGCAGCTTGTTGAAGACGGAAAATGTTAGAGGCAAATGAAGCGAAGATAATACGTCCATGAATGCCTTCAATGATTTTCATGATGGATTGGCCAACCACCTTCTCAGAATTAGTGAAAGTTGGTACTTCGGCATTGGTTGAGTCGGAGAGGAGGCAAAGGACGCCTTCTTCACCAAGAGCAGCCATGCGATGAAGGTCTGCTGGTTCACCAACTGGAGTGAAGTCGAACTTAAAGTCACCGGTACAAACGACTTTACCTTGAGGTGTATGGATGACAATTCCGAGCGGCTCTGGAATAGAGTGAGTCGTACGGAAGAAAGTTACGCTAAGATTTTTGAAAGTAAGCTCTGTATTAGCATTAATTTCGTAGAGTTGTGCGTCACGAAGTAGTCCGTGTTCTTCCAATTTTCCTTTGATGAGGGCGAGGGCAAGCGGCCCTGCGTAGATTGGGATATTTGCCTGCTTAAGAAGGAAGGGGATACCACCGATATGGTCTTCGTGACCGTGAGTAATGACAAGAGCCTTGACACGGTCAACGTTTTCAACGATGTAAGAATAGTCTGGGATGACATAGTCAATACCGAGAAGATCATCCTCAGGGAATTTAATACCTGCATCGACGATGATAATCTCATCTTGGTATTCAATACCGTAGGTGTTCTTACCGATTTCTCCCAAACCACCAATCGCATAAACCCCAACTTCTTCAGGTTTTAGATTGATTTTTGATGTCATGGTCTTAGAACTCCGTTACTTCAAACACGCCTGTTTCCTTTTCGTATTCAAGAGCTTTTTCTGAAAGAAGCTCGATGTATTCGATGTTGTAGGCGGTGTTATTTTCAATAATTTGACGAGCTTGGATACGGCCTGCAAGCTCATTTTCTGCATCAATATCTAAGTAGAGTGATTTTGTCTGTTCACGGCGTGGGTTACGCTCTTTAGTTTCTTGGTAAAAAACTTTATAAATCATGGTTTTCCTTTCTTTACAAAAGGCTCTGCCATTCTATAAAAAAACCGGTCAAGTCAATCATTCAGGGATTCACTTGACGTTATGATATTCACTTTTATGAGTAATAGCTAGTAGCCTTGATTCGTTTGCAATTACTATTATTGTACCATAAGATAGGGGCTAGATAAAGAAAATGGCGGAAAAAGTTGGAAAATGTTCGTTTATGGGAAGTAGAGACTTGTGTTATAATAGAGAAGCATAAAAGGAAGCAAGGAAAAAAGATGAAAATATTAGCATTTGATACTTCTAGTACGGCTTTGTCAGTAGCTTTGTTGGAAGATGAGAACCTAGTGGCAGAGTCAACTGTGACGGTAAAAAAGAACCACAGCATTAGTTTGATGCCGACTATTGATTTTTTGGTTGCTCAGGCAGGATGGCAGCCAGCTGATTTAGAACGTATAGTAGTTGCCCAGGGTCCTGGATCCTATACAGGGCTTCGTGTGGCTGTCGCAACTGCCAAGACTTTGGCCTATGCTCTTGGTATTGATTTGGTGGGAGTTTCAAGTCTACAGGCCCTGACGGACCTTACGGCTGATGGCATTGTGATTCCTATTATGGATGCCCGTCGTAACAATGTCTACGTTGGCTTTTATGAAAATGGTCAAGCCATCGTTTCTGACCATCATGCCGCTTTTGCAGATGTTTTAGAGCAGGCTAAAGCTTATGAGAAGGTAACATTTGTCGGTGAAGTGGCTAATTTTGTGGATCAGATTAAGGAAAATCTTCCAAATGCAACTGTTTTGTCAAGCCTTCCATCAGCTCAGTTAATTGGTCGTTTAGGTTTGTATTTGCCTTCTGTTGATGTGGATGCTTTTGTTCCACATTACTTGAAGCGGGTTGAGGCAGAGGAGAATTGGCTCAAGACGCATGAGGAGACTAATCGTGACAACTACATCAAGCGCGTCTAGATTGAGTAGCCAAGAGCAAGCTCAACTGATTTATCAGATTTTGTCGGATGTTTATGACAAGTCTCCTTGGACGATAGAACAAGTGGCAGCAGACTTGGCTTTAGATACTACGGAATATTTCTATGTGTATGATCAGGAAGAAGTTGTTGGTTTTTTAGCTCTTCAAAATTTGGTGGGTGAGCTTGAGGTGACCAATATCGCCGTTTTAAAAGCTTATCAAGGGCGTGGTTATGCTAGTCAGTTGATGAAGCATTTGGAAGATCGTAGTGAGCCAATCTTTCTTGAAGTTAGGGCTTCAAATCAAGTCGCTCAGGCACTTTATAGAAAATTTGGTTTTGAAAATCTAGGAATTCGAAAAAATTATTATCATGAGCCTCAAGAGGATGCGGTTATCATGAGGCGAGAGGAAGTCTAATGGCAGATAGATATATTTTGGCAGTGGAGAGCTCGTGTGACGAGACTTCAGTTGCCGTTTTGAAAAATGAAAAGGAACTTTTAAGTAATATTATTGCCAGTCAGGTGGAAAGCCATAAACGTTTTGGTGGTGTTGTTCCTGAGGTGGCTAGTCGTCACCATGTGGAAGTGGTGACTCTTTGTATTAAGGATGCCCTTTCAGATGCGGGCATTAGTGCTGAACAACTAGATGCTGTAGCGGTAACCTATGGTCCAGGTTTGGTCGGGGCACTTTTAGTTGGCATGGCAGCGGCTAAGGCCTTTGCTTGGGCTCATGGTTTGCCTTTGATTCCAGTTAATCATATGGCTGGGCATCTGATGGCGGCGCGTGAGGTTCAAGAGTTAGAATATCCCCTCTTAGCACTTTTGGTGTCTGGGGGACATACAGAGTTGGTTTATGTGTCAGAACCGGGAAATTACAAGATTGTTGGTGAGACACGTGATGATGCAGTTGGTGAGGCCTATGACAAGGTCGGGCGTGTGATGGGCTTGACCTATCCAGCCGGACGTGAAATTGATGAATTGGCTCATAAAGGGAAAGATGTTTATGATTTTCCACGTGCTATGATTAAAGAAGAAAACTTGGAATTTTCATTTTCAGGTTTGAAGTCAGCCTTTATCAATTTACATCACAATGCAGAGCAAAAGGGAGAAGTTCTAGTCAAAGAAGACCTTTGTGCTTCCTTCCAAGCAGCTGTTTTGGATATTCTCCTAGCTAAGACCAAGAAAGCCTTGGACCGTTATTCTGTCAAGACATTTGTTGTGGCTGGTGGCGTAGCAGCTAATCAGGGATTACGTGAACGTTTGGCTGAAGAAATCACAGATGTGGATGTAGTCATCCCACCTTTACGTCTCTGTGGTGATAATGCTGGCATGATTGCCTTAGCAGCAGCTATTGAATGTGATAAGAAACATTTTTCTGATTTGGACTTGAATGCTAAGCCAAGTCTAGCTTTTGAAGGATTTGAAGAATAAGAAGAACCTCTTACTAGTCTGGTAAGAGGTTCCTTTAGAAAGGATTGTGTGTGTCTGACTTTCGTTTGGGTGTGAAAGCCGCAGTACCCACAGCTCTAGGTTATGTGGCTATTGGCCTTGCCTTTGGTGTGGTAGCAGCGGCTTCGGGACTATCAGCTCTTGAAGTTGGTCTTATGTGTGCCTTGGTTTACGGTGGTTCGGCTCAATTTGCCATGTGTGCCTTAGTGGTTGCAGGGGCCAGCCTGGGTGAGTTAACCTTGACTGTTTTCTTGGTTAATTTGCGTAACATGTTGATGAGTTTACATGCAACGACGATTTTTACAAAAACAAGTCTCTGGAATCAGCTGGGAATTGGTAGTCTGATTACGGATGAAAGTTACGGAGTCTTGTTGGGAGAATATGTGCATCATAAAGATATTTCCGCTAACTGGATGCATGGTAACAATATTTTCAGTTATCTGGTTTGGATTGTATTATCAGTAATTGGTTGCTTGATTGGTTCAATGATTCCTAATCCTGAGCTTTTTGGCTTGGATTTTGCCTTAATTGCTATGTTTATCGGCTTGTTAAGTAGCCAGATTGATGCCTTGTTAGGGGAAGGTGTGCGTAAGCTACTCTTGATTCTACTATCTATTGCGGTGACTTATCTGAGCTTTAGTATCATCTTATCAGAATCTTTGGCAGTTCTAGTGGCAACTTTGATTGGATGTAGTGTGGGGGTGATGTGTGATGGCCGTCAATAAGTTTATTCTCATTGCTATTCTACTTGGGTTTGTGGTCAGCTGGGTTCCTCGTGTTCTTCCCTTTGTCTTGGTTAAATACAAGGGCTTACCAGATATTATTGTTCGATTTTTGCACTATCTACCAGTTTCTATTCTCTTTGCCCTGATTCTCTCAAGCCTCATGACTGAGAAAATCGGTCACTTGCCGCAGTTTAAGTGGATGGAAATACTGGCTACGGTGCCAACGGTAATTGTAGCATTTAAGAGTAAGAATCTCCTCTATGCTGTGATCGTTGGTATTGTGTCCATGGCCCTGATTCGATTAGTATTTTAATAAATGAAAAGACTTGGAGTTGCTCTCAGTGAGACGCTTTCCAAGTCTTTTTCTTTAGTTGCTGTTAAAAAAGGCTGCAATATCATCTTCGCTGAGACCAATCATTGGGTCAATAGTGGCCCAATTGTCTTCAGTTAAACGATAGTTTTCTACTATTTGCACAGGTTTGTTAACAGACTTATCCACAGCTTGTGAATAAGTGTTGATAAGAGTTGTATCTGTATTGACATCTTCTGAGAATCCTTTATTTTCAAGGGTTTCTGAGGGGTCAGCCTTTTTCGTTTTTGTTTGATTGGAGGCGTCTTTTGCCTCGTTTTTAACAATCTTTTCGACAGACTTATCCACAACTTGTGTATAAGTTTGTTCAAATCGTTGGATGAGGTAGGTATTGCGTTTGGCGTCTTCGTTGTGAACGGCATAATCGAAGGCTGCAATTTCCCCTAACATGACTAGCTTACTCTTGGCGCGTGTGATAGCGGTGTAGATGAGGTTACGCTGTAGCATACGTCCACTTTGGCGTGTGATGGGAAGGATAACGACAGGGAACTCACTTCCTTGGGATTTATGGATTGACATGGCATAGGCCAGGGTAATTTTATGCCACTCGTTGCGAGGATAGATAACCTCATTACCATCAAAGGACATGTAAATTTCGTCCTGCTTGCTTTCAGTGTATTTACCGGGAATCAGGTCGGTAATGATACCGATATCACCATTGAAGACATTGAGTTCTGTATCATTAACCAGATGGAGAATCTTGTCATTCTTACGGAAGAATATGTCATTAAAGGCAAATTGATTGGCCTTTTCTTGGGGGTTGAGTAGGTCCTGCATAATGGTATTGAGATTGTTGATACCAGCCTGTCCTCGGTACATGGGGGCTAGAATCTGCACATCCTGAGCAGCAATCCCGCTCTTTATAGCGGCTGAGACAATTTTAGGAACCATCTGTGGAATATGATTGGCATTGGCTTCAAAGTAAGAGCGATCTGCCTTTTTCTCTGTGAAATCAGCAGGTAGTTGGCCTTGACGCATTTGACTAGCCAAGGTAACGATGGTGGAATCTTCGGATTGCCTGAAAATTTTGGTCAGCGAAACCTTAGGAATCTCATTAATTTGTAAGAGATTAGCCAAGACCTGACCAGGGCCTACGGAAGGTAGCTGGTCTTGGTCACCCACAATGATAACCTGAGTAGAGTCCGCAATGCTCTCAAAGAGTTGATTGGCCAACCAAGTATCAACCATAGAGAACTCGTCAATAATAATCAAATCGCAATCAAGGTAGTCCTCTAAGGTCTTGAAATCATCCTCGCTATTGAGGCCTAAATGTCTATGGATAGTGGCGCTAGGAAGATTGGTTAGTTCCTTCATCCGACGCGCAGCCCGTCCCGTTGGTGCTGCTAAAATAATGGGTAAATCAGTTTTTTTGAGATCTAAACCATGAAGGTCAGCATAGGTTTTAATAATTCCGTTGATGACAGTTGTTTTTCCTGTTCCAGGACCACCCGTCAGGATGAAGACCTTGCTTTGTAGTGCTTTAATAATGGCATCTTTCTGAACCTTGTCATAAGTAATACCAAGGTCCTCTTCCACTTCTTCAAGGCTTGCAAGGATTTTGTCTTCAGTACTGATGTTAGGCTGGTCTTTTATGATACGACTCAGGTGGGTATAAATGCCCTGTTCCGCAAAATATAGGGTATTATCAAAGATTTTAGTCTCTATATTTTGAACCTTGTCTTCTTGGATGAGGTTGGTTAATTGGTGAGCAACCAAGGCAGGGTCAAGCTCAATCTGGCGGGCACCCTCCAAAAGGGTAATCGTCCTTTCAAGCAAAGCCTTGGCTTCGATGTAGGTGTCCCCCTCTTCCATACAGGCCTCTAGCAGGCAATGTATTAGGGCGGCTCGTAGACGTTCAGGGGCATCGCTAGCAATCCCCAGACGTTCAGCCAACTGATCGGCCATTTTAAAGCCAATACCCTGAACTTCCTCTACTAAGAGATAGGGATGTTCTTCGATGAGGCTGAGCGATTCTTCCTTGTATTGATTGAAAATTTGTGAAGCAGCCTTTGGTGTCAGTCCATAGCTGGAAAGCTTGGACAAGATTTGCTCGGTTCCATAGTTGATTTTTAACTTTGCAACGAAGGCTTCTCGGTTAACCTTTGAAAGGTTAGGAATCTGTTCTAACTTGTTCGGGCCCTCGAGAATTTTGTCAATAGGATCTTCTCCATAAAGATCGACAATGCGCTCAGCTGTTTTCTTACCAATTCCCTTAAAATTGTCGCTAGAGAAATACTTGATAAGGCCACTGGCAGAAGGTTTTGAACGTTCGTAGCGAGTCATTTGTAGCTGTTCGCCATATTTTGGGTGGTTGGTTAGCTGCCCCCAGAAGGTATAATCTTCCCCCTCCATGACATCTCCCATGGTTCCCGTGACAATGATTTCAAAGTCTTCAAAGTCACTGTCAGTTTCGTCAATCTCTAAGAGTAGGATACGAAAGAAATTACTGGCATTTTCAAAAATGACACGTTGAATAGTTCCTGAAAAATAATATTCTTGCATGTGTGTTTTCCTAGATACATAATAAGGCTGGGTTTCCCCAACCTTATCTTATTTAGTGTGATTAGTTGTCCTCAACGCCACCGATTTTATTAAGTGGCCAGAAGCGGAATTTGACTTCTCCTACAAGAGCACTTTCATCAAAGTAACCAACTGCACGGCTATCTTTAGAAACGATACGGTTGTCTCCAAGTAGGAAATATTTGCCTTCTGGAACAGTAACCGTGAAGGTCGTATTGCCCTCAGCATTGACTGTGAAGGCCTTGGCATCCTTGGCTAACTGTTGGAAGTAATCGCGGTAGTCATATTCTTTTTGTAATTTGTCCTTAGCAAAGGCAGCCTGAAATTCCTTGAGATATTTCTCTTTAACTTCCTTGCCATTGACGGTAAGTTTATCATTTTGATAGGTAATGGTATCACCTGGCATCCCAATGACACGTTTTACAATTTGTTTGGTCTTACCTTCTTCAACTTCCTTGGCAACGACAATGTCAAAACGTTCAATAGACGTGTGCTTCAAAACGATAACACGCTGTCTATCTGCTAGGGTTGGATCCATTGAGTGGCCGTCAACTTGGACAGGGAGCCAGAGGAAAAGACGTGTCAAGAGGAAGAAGGTGATAAAGAGGATGAAAACTCCCCATTCACGAAGGAATTTGAGGAATAATTGGGTCCATTTGTTTTGCATAGTTAAGGCCTTTCAGGATTATTTTAAGCGTTGGTAGGCTTTTTTAGTATTGGCGAAATGATATTTAGCAGTTGCTTGGAGAGCCTGATCTCCATATGCTTGTAGGAGCTTGGCAGCGACCTGATCGGACTTGGTTCCTGCTCCCGAAGGCAGGGTATAGCCCACTTCTTGGCTGAGTTTATCCAGATTTTCCAGGAAGAGATTGCGAGCGATGATAGAACTTACCGCCACAGCTAGGTATTTGCCTTCAGCTTTCTCTTCTAAGGTGATGGGATTGTCAAAGCGATTGCGCTCCTTCTTAAGGTATTTTTGATAATTTTTCTCACTGGTAAAAGCATCGATGACAATCTTATCTGGTTTCGCTCCTGCTTGTAACAGTAGGAAAATAGCTTGATTGTGGAGGGCTACTTTGACTGATACAGCATTGTGTGCCTTGCCGTCTCCTACCACTTCATTGTACTTCTGGGGTGAAAGTAGTAGTGCCTTGTGAGGAATCTTCTCCTCCAAGAGCGGGGCAAGCTGACGAATCTTGCTATCATTGAGATTTTTAGAATCATCGACCCCCAAGGACTTCAATAAAGCATGGTCGGCTGGTGTCACTAGACTAGCTACGACCGCTAGTCCACCAAAATAGGAGCCATTTCCCACTTCGTCTGATCCAATTAGGGCTAGATTTTGCCCTTCAGGTGACTGCTTAGGCTCAGCTTGGTAGCCAAAACGGCTAGCTAGAACCTCTGGTTTAGCACCCTGGAAGGTTACCTTACCTGAAGTATAGGCAATAACACTTGTGCCATTGACCTTGGCTGAAAAACTAGCATAGGGATTGTTAGTCGCAGTCGCATAGCTTGCCAGGTCTTTCTGAAGTGTTGAAATCTGCTTTGCTGTCATTTTTAATACGATTGTGCCCATGGAATCTATTTTAGCACAAAAAAGGAGAATTGGCAGATATTTTACAGGGACTAAGTCTTGAAAAATGATTTTTCTGGGGAAGTGCAAAGTCTAAAATTTACGAAAGTTAAAATTTAGGATATAATGATTAAAAAGAGAATGCCGATTTTTGCCTTTTTTTCTAAATTGTAAAAGAGTGTCTGGCATTTGAGTATCAAATACGCCCCAAGGCAAGTGTATAAATCTTGTTCGGTAAGAAGGAAATCTACTACACTAATAAGTAAGGAGAAGCTGCGGTGGACAATCTATGACCACCATTAATTAGGCAGTTAATAAGCAAATGGCAAGTAAAAACCGTTACAAATTTCATTTTGGAGAGAAAAAACTGACGCTAACGACTGACAAGGATAATCTATTCATGGAAGAAGTAGAGCGTGTTGCTCATGAAAAATATAATATTATCAAGGAGCAGATGAAAAAGGCTGACAATGAAACCATCGCTATTTTAATGGCTATTAATTCATTGTCAACGCAATTAGAACGTGAAATCCAAGTGGAAGATATGGAAAAAGAGTTGGAAATCCTAAGAGCTAAGCAACTCGAACAACTAAAAGGCAAAGCAACGGCTAAGCGTAATGGGGATGACGCATGATTGGGCTTCTTGTCTTAGCCATTGTAGCTTGGAATTTTTACATTGGCTACCGTCGTGGTCTCTTTATGCAAGCCTATTATGTGGTTTCAGTCATTATCGCCATGGGTGTGGCTGCTTATTTTTATCAACCGCTAGGCGAGGCTATTAATCTTTGGGTACCTTATACCAATCCGACTAGGGATGCTAGCATAGCTTTCTTTACAGACCAGAATATTTTTTCACTTGACCGTGTCTACTATGCTGGTGTCGCTTATTTCGCCATCTACTGTGTGGCTTATTATGGTTTGCGTTTTCTTGGGATTTTCTTTCATTTTGTGAGAATTGAGCGACTTGACCAGAGACGTTACCAAGTGGTAGGTGGTGTCTTGGCTTCATTGGTGAGCCTTGTTCCCGTGACCATGTTAGGTAACATTCTTGCAACTGTGCCTATGAACAACATCCAAACACTCCTGTCATCAAGTTGGGTATTACGTTTTTTGATTAATTACTATTTTCCAGTGAGTCAAATCATCCAGCACTTGTGGACCAGTGTGATATAGAAAAAAGAAGTCTTCCTTGATTGAGGGAGCCTTTTTTTTGTTACTGGATTTGGAGCGTATGAAAAAGACTGGACATAGTGTCTCAGTCTTTCTTATATTGCTTACCCTAGAGTTGCAATGGTACATCCAGAACCACCGGCACTTTGTGGGGCATATTCAAAACTTTTAACATGGCGATGACGGCGGAGATATTTGGTAACAGCATCACGGATAACACCTGTACCAATACCGTGGATGATGTCCACCTGACTCATGTTATTAAGTAGGGCTTGGTCAATAAAGGCATCAAGCTCTTGCATAGCTTCTTCGTAACGTTTCCCACGAAGGTCTAGACGGGCACGAGGACCACCAGATGCCTTCTTGGCTTTTTTAACCACGTTAATCTGTTTCTTCTTAGGTTGTTGGGCTTCAGCTTGGGCACGAACCAGAGTGAATTCATCCGCTTTGAGTGTCATCTTGATGAGACCTACTTGAGCTTCCCAGTTACCATTTTTGGTCTGACTGGTAAGAGTACCACGTTGACCATAGGCGGTAACGATGATATCATCTCCAACACGAGGGGCACGCGCAGCCTTTTCTTTCTTAGCCTTACGAAGGACCTTATTCTTAGAGAGGTCCACTTGTGGGGCAAGTTTCTTGAGTTTTCCTTTGGCATCGATAACTTCATGAGGCTTGAGTTGACTCTTATCATGGAGATTTTTGAGAATACTATCGCTCTCAGCCAAAGCTGTATCAACCATATCCTGAATTTCTTTTTGAGCTTTTTCGAGTTCCTTGTCGTACTCATGGGAGAATTCATTATAGAGTTTCTTAACCGCACGGTTGAATTTAAGGTTCTCTTGCTCAACGTCCTTGATGTGTTCCAGACGTTTTTGTGTTTCCACAGTTTGGGCCTCAAGTTGCTCGATGATACGGTTGACATCACTATCAGTATCCGTGAGGTTTTCTGCCTCCTTGACAATAATCTCATTCAAACCGAGGCGTCGAGCAATTTCAAAGGCATTAGAACGACCAGGAACCCCTTGCATAAAACGATAGGTAGGACTTAAAGTCGCTGTGTCAAACTCCATGCTGGCATTTTCCACATGTTGCGTCTCAATCCCATAGGCCTTAAGCTCAGGATAGTGAGTAGTAGCCATGGTCTTAATCTGGCTCAAACGGAGGTGCTCTAGGATTGCCATGGCTAGACTAGCCCCTTCCTGAGGGTCGGTACCAGCCCCAAGCTCATCGACCAAGACCAGACTGTTACTGTTGGCAGCATTCAGAATCTCAACAATGTGGGTCATGTGACTAGAGAATGTTGACAAACTCTGTTCGATAGACTGTTCATCTCCGATATCCGCAAAAATCTCTTGGAAAATGGCGACACGGCTGCCCTTATCAGCTAAAATTGGTAGACCAGATTGAGCCATTAGTTGTGCTAGTCCTAGCGTTTTAAGCATGACCGTTTTACCACCAGTATTGGGACCTGTGATGACAATGGCCGTAAGGTCCTCATCAAAGTGCAAATCGTTGGCTACAGGATTGACCAAAAGAGGGTGACGAACGTTAAGTAGTTGTAGTGTTTGGTTGTCACTAATCTTTGGAATAACCGCTTTTTTATCATGGAGATAGAGGTATTTTCCTCGAATGAAATCCATGTGGCCCAAAATCCAAGCGTTGTTGGCGATAGCAGTCGCTTGTGGACGGAGTTGGTCAGACAGTTCATGCAGGATGCGGGCCATCTCGTGGCGTTCGTCTGCACGTAATTGTGTAATTTCTTCGTTAAGCTGGATAACGGCGCGTGGCTCGATATATACTGTGTTTCCAGAGCTTGAGATGTCATGCACAACTCCAGCAATACGGTTACGGTAGGTGTTTTTGACAGGAAGCACCGAACGACCGTTACGACTAGCAATCAAACTCTCAGCCAACATGTGGCCAGATTTCTTGAGAATGTCTTGCAAGGTCTGGCGAATGGCATCATCACAAGATTTAAGTTGGCGACGAATATTTTGCAACTCTGGGCTAGCAAAATGCTCAATAAAACCACCGTCATTGATGCTCTGAAGACTGCCTTGTAGACTTGGGAAGGCTTCAATCTTATCAAAAAGACGTTTAAGGGCGATGAGCTCTACATTTTCAAGGTCAGCGTAGAAACGACCTAGGTCAGCTGAAGCTTGTAGCACCCTCTTGATAGCAATGAGCTCCTGAATGTTGAGGTCAGCATCTAGCTCTAAGCGACGCAAGGGCTCAGAAATATCTCGCAAGCTACCAATGGCAAAGCCATGGTGCTCTACGAAAATCTCAGCCATTTCTTGAATTTCTGTAAATTGATTTTGAATTCTTTCTGGATTGGTCATAGGCACCAAGTCACGCAACTCTGCCTGAGCCTGTTCAGTCTGCAGGTATTCTGTGAACTGGTCCTTGACCTTGTTAAATTCTAATTGGTCTAAAATCTTTGTGTTCATAGCTTCTATTATAGCATATTTGGATATGGGGGAGTGGAGCTTGGAAATACTTGTAACAATATTGCTGACTGATTATTTCTAAAGTTTATCTCTGAACAATTTTCCTTGAAGTTTTTTATTTTTGAACGACTATTTTACAAAAGAGTCTCCCTAAAATAAGAGATTTTCAATTAAAACCAATGCTCCCATCTATGCTATAATAAACCTATGACTAATCAGAAAAAATTACTCCTAATCGACGGTTCATCCGTTGCCTTTCGTGCCTTTTTCGCACTTTATAATCAAATTGACCGTTTTCGTAACAATAACGGACTTCATACCAATGCTATCTACGGTTTCCACCTCATGTTGGACAACCTGCTTGAGCGTATCCAACCGACCCATGTTTTGGTAGCCTTTGATGCTGGTAAAACAACTTTCCGTACAGAGATGTTTGCGGACTATAAGGCTGGTCGTGCCAAGACTCCAGAGGAATTCCGTGAGCAGTTCCCTTATATCCGTGAGATGTTGGCTGCACGTGGCATCGCCTATTATGACTTGGCTCAGTACGAAGCAGATGACATTATCGGTACCTTAGCTAAGATGGCTGAAAATACCAGTGAGGACTACCAAATCACAGTTGTTTCTGGGGATAAAGATTTGATTCAGCTGACTGACGAAAATACAGTCGTTGAGATTTCTAAAAAGGGTGTGGCAGAGTTTGAAGCCTTCACCCCTGACTATCTCATGGAGAAAATGGGGATTACTCCAAAGCAATTCATCGACCTCAAGGCCCTCATGGGTGATAAGTCCGATAATATTCCAGGGGTTACTAAGATTGGTGAAAAGACTGGTCTCAAGCTCCTCTTGGAACACGGTTCCCTTGAAGGTATCTATGACCACATTGATGAGATGAAGAAGTCCAAGATGAAGGAAAATCTCATCAATGATAAAGATCAAGCCTTCCTTTCTAAGACCTTGGCGACCATTGATACCCAGTCTCCAATTGAAATTTGCTTAGATGATACGGCCTTTACGGGACCTGACCTTGAAAAATTGTCAGCCTTTTATGATGAAATGGGCTTTGTTCAGTTCAAAAATGCCCTTGGTGGGGAGGCTGTGCCACAAGATTTTGATGTGGCCTATACCGAGCCTAGCCAAGTGACAGAAGATCACTTTAGCCCTGATGATTTCTTTTATTTTGAAATTCTTGGTGAGAATTATCACACGGAGCCTATCATCGGTTTTGCTTGGGGAAATGACAAGCAGATTTATGCGTCTACAGATACTGACCTACTCAAATCAGAAGCCTTCCAAGCAGCTCTTTCTAAAGCTGTTAATATCTACGATTTCAAGCGTAGTAAGGTGCTCTTGAGCCATCTAGGTATTGACTTGCCGACGGCCAATTTTGATGCCCGTCTGGCCAAGTATCTCCTCTCAACCGTTGAGGACAATGAATTGTCAACCATTGCCCGTCTCTATACGGACCTACCGTTAGAAACAGATGAAGTGGTCTATGGTAAGGGAGCTAAGCGTGCCGTACCTGAAAAAGAGGTCTTGCTCAGCCACCTAGCTAAAAAAGTCAAGGTCCTTCAGGTTGCTAAACCGGTCATGCTAGAAAAACTAGCTGAACACAGTCAATCAGAGCTTCTTTTTGACATGGAATTACCACTGGCAAATGTGCTAGCTAAGATGGAAATTGCCGGTATTAAGGTTAAGGGACAAACCCTTAATGAGATGGCAGTGGAAAACCAAGTGGTTATCGATAAATTGACCCAAGAAATCTACGAAATGGCGGGCGAAGAGTTCAATATCAACTCGCCTAAACAGTTGGGTGTTATCCTCTTTGAAAAGATGGGGCTACCTTTGGAATACACTAAGAAAACCAAGACCGGTTACTCGACAGCTGTGGATGTCCTTGAACGATTAGCGCCAATTGCTCCAATCGTAGCTAAGATTTTGGAGTACCGCCAAATCACCAAGCTTCAGTCTACCTATGTCTTGGGGCTTCAGGACTATATTCTTGAGGATGGCAAGATCCATACCCGTTATGTGCAAGATTTAACACAGACAGGTCGCCTCTCATCAGTGGACCCCAACTTGCAGAATATCCCCGTTCGCTTGGAGCAAGGGCGTCTCATCCGTAAGGCCTTTGTCCCATCGACTGAGGATGCAGTGCTTCTCAGCTCGGATTACTCACAGATTGAGTTGCGCGTGCTTGCTCACATTTCGGGAGATGAGCATTTGATTGCTGCCTTTAAAGAGGGGGCAGATATCCATACCTCTACAGCCATGCGTGTTTTTGGCATTGAAAAACCAGAGGATGTCACACCTAACGACCGTCGTAACGCCAAGGCTGTTAACTTTGGTATCGTTTATGGCATTTCTGACTTCGGACTTTCTAATAACCTTGGCATTAGCCGTAAAAAGGCTAAGGAGTATATCAACACCTACTTTGAGCGCTATCCAGGTATTAAGGCCTATATGGAAAATGTGGTTCGTGAGGCCAAGGATAAGGGTTATGTAGAAACCCTCTTCCACCGCCGTCGTGAGTTGCCAGATATCAATTCTCGTAACTTTAATGTTCGCAACTTCGCAGAGCGTACAGCCATCAACTCGCCTATTCAGGGAAGTGCTGCTGATGTCCTCAAGATTGCTATGATTAACTTAGACAAGGCTTTGGTAGAAGGTGGCTATAAAACTAAGATGCTCCTCCAAGTGCACGATGAAATCGTCCTTGAGGTGCCAAACGATGAACTTGTAGCGATGAAAGCCTTGGTTAAAGAAACCATGGAAGCTGCAGTCGAACTCGCTGTCCCACTCATTGCAGATGAGAATGACGGCCGTACATGGTATGAGGCAAAGTAAAACATGAAAGAAAATTTTCCATTTACCTATTTTCTCTTGCGTTACATGCTAGGATTTCTGGCTGTTATCCTAGGTATTGTAGCAGTATTGGTGATTATCACCTACTTTATGACCAAGTAGAAATAGACAGATGAAAGCTGGACTGAGGTTCGGCTTTTTTTGATGCAGATATTTGTAATTGTAAAAATAATCACTAATCAATATCTAGACATTTTAATCAAAACTCTAATTTAATTGAGGATGGAATTGTTGGATTATAGTGAAAGCTATGATTATATAAGTGTTCTTGATAAATAAATATAAATTAATTTTTCAAAAAATACTTGACTTATCAACCATACAATTGTTAACATAATGTCAGAGAGATTTAAATGATTTAATATTTATATTAGGTCGTTTCTTATGAAAGGATAGTTATGAAAAAGAAATTAACAGGATTTGCGCTCTTATCAAGTTTGTTCTTGTTGACAGCTTGTAACGCAACAAATACGGACGTTCCAGGTTCAGGCGACAGTACTTCTAAGTCTGAGCAAGTGAGTAGTGATTCATCTGAGACTGGGGAAGTGAGCTACGATGAACTCTACGCTTCGGTCTTGGACCTCTATCGTCCCATTGCTTTGAACGGCGATACATCAGCTGTTCCAGGTGATCTTTCGTCTGACGAAGCTTATGCGACTAGCACTATTTTTGATGCTAAAAGAGCAGGAGAAAACGTGCAATATAGCTATGTAGACATCAACGATGATGGTTCAGCTGAGCTTTTGATTGGTACCCCTGACAGTGTTCACGCGCTATATTATCTTGATAATGATGATAAGCCTGTATTTGCAAAAAGTGCTGGAACCTTTGCCAAGGGTGGTTACTTGAGTACCATGAAATTTTATAAAGATGGTACGATTTACTGCCAACAATTCCAGCGTATGAGACCTGAGGCCAAGGCTGAGACCTATGAAATCAAGGATGGCGCCTTTAACCAACTTCAATCGGTTGATTTCAGTATGTCTGAGACAACAGACGGTGCAAGTAAGGTTGGTCTCGGTGACGCTCAGACTCTTGATTTGTCTGTCGAGGATTGGTATGACTTTGACGACTCAAGTAGTGACGAGACAGAAGCAAGCAGTAGCGACAGCAAATCAAATAAAGAGACTGGTATGGACATCAATGCTATTCAGAATGGTGATTTCTCAAGTATCGCTGGAACTTGGAAGAATGGCAAAGGCTATACGATGACCTTTGATAAAAATGGGTTAGTGAGTGATACTGAGAAAGTAGCAATTGAATATGGTAAAATTGCTGATGGCTTTTTTAAAGCAGGACTTGTGCCAAAAGAAGTTGGTCCTGGTGGTGGAATGATTGCATTCTTACCCAAAGGAGTAGCCTTGACCGGTTCTGTAACATCATCACCAAATGAGAAAGCTGATGATCAGTCAGATAAAAGTAAGGACCGCATCTGGAGTGGTCAGTCAATTTATGGAACCACTGACGACAGTTACTTCTTCTATAAAGTCGATTAATAATTTTCAAGCCGAAACTTAAACGTTTCGGCTTTTTTGTCCTCCATAGTGACATTTATGTCACTATTTTTTATTGGCCATCTTACCTATAATAAAAGCATAACTTAAGGATATAACTGAGAGCTAGCGACAGTTGTCTTTAAAATGAAAGGAGATAGAATAGACAGTTAATTTTAGGATATCTCTTAGTGATTAGTGAGGACACTAAGAGATTTGCAACTCACAATTACCATAAATAGAAAAATTAGTATTAATAAGGAGAAAATATATTGAAAACATCAGAAATGACACAACAAGTATTGACACATCAGGAATTATCAGTGGTTGTAGGTGGTGGATGTAGTTGGAACAATGCAGCTAAGGCAGCCCTCGGAACAAGTATCACGGGTCTTATCACTAGTGGCCCAGGAGGAGCTTTATTGGGATTAGCTGGAGGAGCAGTAAGTTACGGAGCGTTGTGTTGGGTATGATTGAATTTTTGATGTCAAAAAATGTGACTTATTTGGAATTGTTTTATATCTTTTTGGGAGTAGTTCTTTCAAAAGTATACCTTGCTTTGCGAGGCCGTAAGCACGATAAACTTGATGTATAAGAAAAAGGGTAGCACACAATGCTATCCTTTTTTACTGTCTTCATAAGTTTTAATCATCTTCTTCTGTGGTGTGGCCATTGGGAACTGGTCAAAGTCTTGACTAGCCACCCAGCGTAGCTCCTTATCGGAAGTAGGTTTACCGTTCTTAACGTTGCCTTCCACCATTTCGATGGTCCATTTTTGATGGCTGAAGGTATGCTTTACGGGTGCAAAATTATTGCTAGACCACTCTGGTTTGAGGGAATAATCTTTCTCAAAAATAGCTTTTTGAGAGACTGTCTCGAGAATACAATCATCCTTTTCAAAAAGGCTGAGTTGTTGGCCAATAAAGTCTGTTTCCACGATAGGGAAGGACCAGAAACCACCTAGCAGACGCCCTTCGATATTTTTTTCGAGCAGAAATTCACCCTTCATATTTCTGATAACAAAAGCCTGAATTTGCATTGGCTTGGGCTTTTTCTTAGGTAATTTGATGGGGTATTTGTCATAGGTTCCGTTGAGATAGGCTGCACAGAAAAAGCGAATAGGGCTTTCGTCTGGTCTTGGATTTTTGGCAGATTCAATATCGGTCCCGAGGTCCATAAGGGCCTGATTAAAGTCGCCGGGTCGGTTAGGGTCAATTAGAATCTCCATGATTGCTTGGAAAATTTTACGATTTTTGGGGTCTCCGATATCGTAGTTAACCTCAAAGAGACGGGCCATAACCCGCATAACATTACCATCAACAGCGGGCTCTGGGAGTCCAAAAGCGATGCTAGAAATAGCACCAGCAGTATAGGGTCCGATGCCCTTGAGTTTGGCAATGTTTTCATATGTATCTGGAAACTGACCATCAAAGTCATCCATGATTTGCTGGGCAGCCTTTTGCATGTTTCGGACACGTGAATAGTAACCCAATCCTTCCCAGGCCTTGAGGAGTTTTTCTTCTGGAGCTTCAGCCAGATCCCTAACGGAAGGGAACCAGTCTAAGAAGCGCTCGTAATAAGGAATGACAGTCTGTACCTGGGTTTGTTGTAGCATGATTTCACTGACCCAGATATAATAAGGATTTTTGGTCCTACGCCAAGGTAAATCACGTTTTTCACGATCGTACCAGTCGAGGAGCGTGCGACGGAAGGAAGCAATCTTCTCAGCATCCCACATGATGATGCCGTAATCTTTTAAATCTAACATGTCTCTATTGTAGCAAAGAAATCTTTTTTCAAAAAATCTTGCGTTTTCGAGTTAAAAGATTGACAAAAGTAAGCGTTTACATTATAATAAAACTGTAAAGAAGATAAGGATTCATCAAGGAGGTAGTAGCCATGGTGACGATCAATATTTCAAGGTATAAAAATGGAGACTGAGCTCTCTAATAAAACAGTAGGCAAAACAAAAACTTTACAATTGGTCTCTAAGGAGTGTAGCAGTATGACAGTAGGGCGTTACAAGAACGGAGATTAAGAGAGTCGCATAAAATAGCTACAAGGGAGTGATACCACCAGAAATCGCAAGCTAAATTTTAAAAGATTAACGTCAAAAAGTGAGGTAAAGCTCATGAGAAATGTTAGTAGATATAAAAATGGAGATACTTAAGTTGTTGTTTAAGATGGCTTAAGAAGTGATATCCATGCGAGTAGAATAATTTATCGGAAGCATTTAATACTTAAATCTTGTTACAAAGTACCGAGGTGACGCTTATGTTGATGTTTGATGTGAGTCGTTATAAGAACGGCGATAAATAAGTCTCATTGAGTGGTCAATAGGAAGATGGGTCCCAGATGATAAGAATCAGAGGTGATTGCTATGATGATGAATCTAGGACGTTATAAAAATGGAGACTCTTCAGGTTATTGCACAAAATAGCTTAAGGAGTGATACCAATGTAATAGAAAATCGTGACTTAGTTACAATTCTTTTTTAAGTTAATGGAGGTAATCTATGATTGCTAGATTGAAAAATGGTGACACACAGTGACACCTCCTTATGAAAAAATATTTTTACAAAAATTCTAAAAGGAATAGTCTGATGACAATAGAAGATTCTTAAAAAGCTCATTCTAGCGTGTAAGGATGAGCTTTTTGTTAGCTCTCATTTCAGTTTTTTATGACGCTTGTTGGAAGTTTTTAACGTTATTTGAGGTGCCATACGATAGAAAGGTAAGGGGGCTGTGTTCCTACTCTCTTGGTGATTTTAGTTTCTCCCAAAAAAGGACACATACTACTTACTCTTTTTTCCTTGCATTATCCTTTAATCTTTGGTAGAATTATATCCTGTGAGTGCACCTCACTTACTCGTGGCGAAAGACCATGAGTCATTAGACCAAAAGAGGAGGAAAATATCAATGGCTAAATACGAAATTCTTTATATCATTCGTCCAAACATTGAAGAAGAAGCTAAAAACGCTTTGGTAGCACGTTTCGATTCTATCTTGACTGACAACGGTGCAACTGTTGTTGAATCAAAAGATTGGGAAAAACGTCGTCTTGCATACGAAATCCAAGATTTCCGTGAAGGACTTTACCACGTTGTTAACGTTGAATCTGATAACGATTTTGCTCTTAATGAGTTTGACCGTCTTTCAAAAATCAACGGTGACATTCTTCGTCACATGATCGTTAAACTTGACGCTTAAGAAGGTAGATGAAGGTAGATTATGATTAATAATGTCGTACTCGTTGGTCGCATGACCCGTGATGCGGAACTTCGTTATACACCAAGTAATGTTGCAGTAGCAACTTTTAGCCTTGCAGTTAACCGTAACTTCAAGGGTGCTAATGGTGAACGTGAAACAGACTTTATTAACTGTGTTATCTGGCGCCAGCAAGCTGAAAATTTGGCTAACTGGGCTAAGAAAGGCGCATTGATTGGCATTACAGGTCGTATTCAGACTCGTAACTATGAAAATCAACAAGGTCAACGTGTTTACGTAACAGAAGTAGTCGCTGACAATTTCCAAATGTTGGAAAGCCGTGCGACACGTGAAGGTCACAGTGGTGGTTCATACAACGCTGGAGGGTTTGATAATTCAAACTCATTCGGTGGTGGAGCTTCAGCTGGTGGTTCATTTGGTGGATCACAACCTGCACAATCTACACCAAACTTCGGTCGTGATGAAAGTCCATTTGGAAACTCAAATCCTATGGATATTTCAGATGACGATCTTCCATTCTAAGGATGGACAAAACGAATTAAATATATAAAGGAGAAATAAACATGGCTCAACAACGTCGTGGCGGATTCAAACGCCGTAAAAAAGTTGATTACATCGCAGCTAACAAAATCGAATATGTTGATTACAAAGATACTGAGCTTCTTAGCCGTTTCGTTTCAGAACGTGGTAAAATTCTTCCACGTCGTGTAACAGGAACTTCAGCTAAAAACCAACGTAAAGTAACAACAGCGATTAAACGCGCTCGTGTTATGGCACTTATGCCTTTCGTAAACGAAGACTAAACATAATGCTCTCGCTTGAGAGCATTTTTTTATGGCTGAATTTAGGTAATCACCTCATGATTTCGAGATGTTATGGCTCGAAAAGTTTCATTTTATTCAATTTTTAAGCCTTCTTAGCTGTATGGAAATAAAGAAAAACCAACTGGTCTTTTCAATTACTCTTGAAAAGCTAGTTGGTTGTTTTTGGGTATGAGGATAGAGTCTTTTAAGAAATCATCGAATTTCTGGTCGTTAACGAGGATATCAAGGTTATCTTTGAAGACCTTGAAACGGTTAGACAACCAGTGTGTTTTGATGTCTGCCCAGGTGTTGAAGCGACTCCAGCGGTAAGGAAGTGTGGGATCTTGTTTTTCAAAGACATAAACGCTACCGTCTTTCTCATAAGCTATAGCAGTATAGATATTGCTAACATTATCGGAGCTATTTTGAAAGACTGATAGGAGTTTAACTTTTTCTGGAAACTTGAGTCCAGCTTTTTTCCAGGCTTTGAGGAGTTCATCTGTAGATTGGTAGTTGGGGTTATCCCCAAATAGGAGACTATAGAGGGCTTGGTCCTTGGCAGTTAACTCCTTGTGGTGAGATTTTAAATTCAGGTACTCATTTTGCAGGGGGAGATCTCGTTTAGTAAGATCGCTTGAGCTAGTCAGGAGGCTATGGAGGAGAAGAAAGGATGCTTGTCGGTAGTTTAAGTCATCGGTGAAGTGAGACTTATTATCTTCAACTATTTTCTCATCTAGGGAGGTGACAAACTGATTCTTATCCTTGCCAATTTTACTTTGCGTCCATTTTTTGACAACTGGTTGAATGCCTGTGTTTTCCTGGTTGTAGTGGCTGATATAAGGTTCTAGAGTATCCCAGTTTTTTGTGGGAATACCTTTGCTTCTTAAGTCTTTGGCTAGTTGCTTTTCCTGAGATGAAGTAGTTACGTTATTGAAGCTATAGTAAGCTTGATAGTTTTTTAGAGTAGTCTTATGCTTGTGGCTGCAAGCCATCAGTAATAGGCAACAAGCGATGATAAGTAGGGGGAATTTGATACGCATTTATTGGGGTTCTTTCTTTTGTCTGTTAGCTTTAATATTTTAGTATAGAAGAGCCAACTGTGTCAAGATTTCTGGTACAAAAAGACACCCCTCAGGGTGCTTAAATACTGCTTAAGATGCAGGTGCGTAAGTGCTTTGTACGTTGTAGCGACGTTTGAAGAAATATTTAGCAACACCCGCGACAATACCAATGATGAGAACGACAATTGGTGACAGTCCTGGATTGAGATAGCTAGGAAGAAGTGCCGTAAGGCTGAAGAGAGCAAACCATGCGATGAAAGAAAGTGTGATGATGGTCATGCTGAACCACCATTTTGGACGTTCTTCTTTTGGTTTGTTACTGTGGCGGTAAATATAGTGGTAAGGGGTATACATAGCAAGACCACCAATGAATGATACGGATAGAAGAGTTGTGAGGCCGTAGCTTGTTTGCGTACCAGAAAAACCAAAGACTGCATTCATGATGGCAACAATGGCGAGAAGGAAAAGTGAGGTATCAAGCCACATCTTCCAAGGTGTTTTGTCTGTTTCTGGGACTTCTTTGCTGGTCTTGTCTGAGTTAGGTTGTGGATGTTTTTCAGGAGAGAAACTAGCTGCCCAGACCGTTGGAGCACCAAGGAGACTGCGTCCTGTGATTCCTTTTTTCTGATTTTCAAGGAGTTCAGGAATGACATTGCCAAGGATGTCTTTGATTTCTTGGTCTGACTTACCGTCTTTGATAAGCTGATTGGTTGCGATGTGGATGAATTCTTGGTTTTTCTTGGTGAGTTTTTGGATGTCCATGAGATGACCTTTCGATAAATAGTATTAATTTTTTAGTTTAGCAGTTTAGGGAAAAGAAGAGGTTCTATGTTAGAACCATTTTTTCCTGATAAAGTAGATAACAACGCAGGATGACCCGAGGGCTGCCATGAAGAAGATGACCCAAAAGGCGTTATCTAAATCGTTTAGGGGCATAGAATTGTTTTTAAAGTTCATACCGTAAGCGGAGAAGATAACGGTTGGGATGTCCAGAGCCATAGTCATAAGAGCCAGTGTTTTCATGATAGTGTTCTGGTTATTACCGATGATAGAGGCAGACGTTTCAGCCATGGCGTTCAAGACATTTTCATAGATGCCTGCCATCTCAATGGCCTGTTGGGTTTCGACCAAGGTGTCTTCCAAGAGGTCTTCGTCTTCGATGTATTTTTTCAAGCTAGAGGCGTTACCTGTTAGCTTTTTGACAATTCGTTCATTCATCTTAAGTGAGGCTTTTAGATAGACAATGGATTTTTCCAATTCCATCATGTCAATCAGATGCTCGTTCTTTGTCGCATTTTCCAATTGAGCTTCCAATTTATCGCTCTGACGGTCGATAGAACGTAGGGCAGTTAGGTAAAGTTGGGCATTGCGGTAAAGAATCTGAAAGACGAAGCGTGTCTTCATGAAGGTGTAGAAGTTGCGCACACGGTGATTGAGGAAATTATCCATGAGACTGATGTCCTCGAGACAGGTGGTAACAACAACTTCATCCGTAACGATGATACCCAAGGGAATGGTGACGTAGTAGCTTTTGTTATTACGCTCTTCTTGGGTTGGAACGTCGACCAGAATCAAGGTATAGTCGTCTTCGACATCAATACGTGATGTTTCTTCCACGTCTAGAGGGGCGCGGAGGTCTTGGATATCAATGTCAAAACGTTCAGCGACCTTCATGGCCTCTTCCTGAGAAGGGTTTACCAAATGAATCCAAGCACCCGGCTCGAATGTCTCAATTTCTTTGAATTCTTTTCCAGTGGATAAGAACATTTGTTTCAATGGGAACCCCTCCTTTGTCATTCGTTAAGTGTTGGCATGTTTATCTCAAAATGTCTTGTCCGTTCTTGGACCAGAAAAAGTCAGATAAATCAGCAGCACTTAGCTTTTTAGTGATGTCAATTGAGGCCTAGAGACGATGTTCTTTGCCTATTTTACATACTCAACCATTATACTACATTTGAAACATTTTTGGGCTGGATAAATTGAAATTTTGTTATAATATGAGAGAAAGTCGGGATGGCGTTTCCATCCGTCTGTAGAAAGGAGTGGCAGTGGCTTTAGGGCTGGGGCCTCTTGAAAAATATGCAAGATAAGTTAGTGATTCATGGAGCAAGAGCTCACAATTTAAAAAATATTGATGTGGAGATTCCTCGTGACAAGCTCGTCGTCGTAACGGGGTTGTCGGGGTCTGGTAAGTCTTCTTTGGCTTTTGATACCATTTATGCAGAGGGTCAACGCCGTTATGTGGAGAGTCTTTCAGCTTATGCCCGTCAGTTTTTGGGAAATATGGAGAAACCTGATGTGGATTCGATTGACGGTCTTAGTCCTGCCATCTCCATTGACCAGAAAACAACGAGTAAGAACCCTCGATCAACTGTAGGGACAGCAACGGAGATTAATGATTATCTTCGTCTTCTTTATGCTCGTGTGGGTGTTCCCTATTGTCCTAATGGACACGGAGCTATTCAGTCATCCTCTGTGGAACAGATTGTAGATGAGGTTTTAGCCCTTCCTGAACGGACACGTATGCAGATTTTGGCGCCGATTGTTCGTCGCCGAAAGGGGCAACACAAGTCTATTTTTGAGCGCGTGCAAAAGGATGGGTATGTTCGTGTTCGTGTGGACGGTGAGATATATGACGTGACGGAAGTCCCTGAATTATCTAAGTCTAAGATGCACAACATCGAGGTGGTTGTAGACCGCTTGGTGAATAAGGATGGTATCCGTAGCCGACTCTTTGATTCAGTAGAAGCAGCGCTGCGATTAGCGGATGGCTACTTGATTGTGGACACTATGGATGATAACGAATTGCTCTACTCAGAGCATTATTCTTGTCCGGTTTGTGGCTTTACAGTTCCTGAGTTGGAGCCTCGTCTCTTTTCATTTAATGCGCCATTTGGCTCTTGTCCGACCTGTGATGGTTTAGGTAATAAACTGGAAGTTGATATGGATTTGGTCGTTCCTGATGCTAGTAAGACCTTGCGTGAGGGTGCACTAGCACCTTGGAATCCGATTTCATCCAACTACTATCCAGCCATGCTTGAGCAAGCCATGGAGCAGTTTGGCGTGGATATGGATACGCCATTTGAAAACCTGAAAAAAGAAGAGCAGGATTTGATTCTTTATGGGTCTGGAGATCGTGAATTCCATTTCCATTATGTTAATGATTTTGGTGGGGTGCGTGATATTGACATTCCTTTTGAAGGGGTTGTGACCAATATCAATCGCCGTTACCACGAGACCAATAGTGATTTCACTCGCAATGTTATGCGTGGTTATATGAATGAGTTGTCATGTCCAACTTGTCATGGCTATCGTCTCAACGAAGCGGCTCTCTCGGTTCGTGTTGGTGGTGAGAATGGCCTAAATATTGGTCAAATCTCTGATTTGTCTATTTCAGATCATCTTGAGGAAATCGATAGCTTGGAATTGGGTGAAAATGAAGGAATGATTGCCCGTCCAATTATCAAGGAAATCAAGGATCGTTTGACCTTCCTAAATAATGTCGGCCTTAATTACTTGACCCTTTCTCGTATGGCTGGTACCCTCTCAGGTGGTGAGAGCCAACGTATCCGTTTGGCGACACAGATTGGTTCTAACCTTTCTGGAGTCCTATATGTTTTGGATGAGCCTTCTATCGGGCTTCATCAGCGTGATAATGACCGCTTGATTTCAAGTCTTAAGAAAATGCGTGACTTGGGCAATACCTTGATTGTGGTAGAGCACGATGAAGATACCATGCGTGAAGCTGACTGGCTCATTGACGTGGGACCTGGTGCTGGTGCCTTTGGTGGGCAAATCATGGCCTCGGGAACCCCAGAGGAAGTGGCTAAAAACAAAAAATCAATTACTGGTCAATACCTGTCAGGTGCTAAATCAATTCCTGTACCGACGGAACGCCGTGTAGGGAATGGTCGTTTTATCGAAGTTAAGGGTGCCAGTGAAAATAACCTTAAAAATGTGTCGGTCAAATTCCCACTTGGGAAATTAATCTCAGTGACAGGTGTCTCTGGTTCAGGAAAATCGACTTTGGTTAATGGTATTCTCAAGAAAAAAATTGCCCAAGAGCTGAATCGAAATAGTGAGAAACCTGGAAAACACAAATCCGTGACTGGCATCGAGCATATCGAGCGCTTGATTGACATTGACCAAAGTCCAATTGGCCGTACACCTCGTTCTAATCCAGCCACTTATACAGGTGTTTTTGACGATATCCGTGACCTTTTTGCTCAAACCAATGAGGCCAAGATTCGTGGTTACAAGAAGGGGCGTTTCTCTTTCAATGTCAAGGGTGGCCGTTGTGAAGCCTGCTCTGGTGATGGTATTATCAAGATTGAGATGCATTTCTTGCCCGATGTTTATGTGCCTTGTGAGGTTTGTCATGGCACACGCTATAATTCTGAGACTTTAGAGGTTCGTTATAAGGGAAAAAATATTGCTGAAATTCTGGATATGACAGTTGATGATGCGGTTGATTTCTTTGCGGCTATTCCTAAGATTGCTCGTAAGGTGCAGACTATCAAGGACGTGGGACTTGGCTATGTGACCTTGGGACAACCCGCAACAACCCTATCAGGTGGTGAAGCCCAACGTATGAAGCTGGCTAGTGAGTTGCACAAGCGTTCTACTGGGAAGTCTTTCTACATTTTAGATGAACCTACGACTGGTCTTCATACCGATGACATCGCACGTCTTTTGAAGGTGCTTGAGCGTTTTGCGGACGATGGTAACACAGTTCTCGTGATTGAGCACAATCTAGATGTTATCAAGACCGCAGACCACATCATTGATTTGGGTCCTGAAGGTGGTGTCGGTGGAGGTACCATCGTAGCTACAGGGACTCCAGAGGAAGTAGCAGCTGTTTCAAAAAGCTACACAGGACAATATTTGAAAGAAAAATTGACATAAAGGAAAAAGGGCTCTCTGAGTCTTTTTTTGCTTTAGGCTGGTTTAAGTTGAGTTTGCTATTCTATGGTTAAGAAAAAAGATACAGGAGTCAGACTATGGTTAAAAAGCGTTTTTTTATAGGATTTAATAGTATTCTTCTAGCCTTATTTCTAGATATTTGTCTTTTAATCAGTATTCGCACAGTGGATCATCATGGTCATTTTCAATCAACTACGGATAAATGGGAAACCTTACTTTATGTTATAGGTATTTATGTTAGTTTCCTCCTTTTTGAGATGATTTTGTTTCTTATTATGAGATACCGTAAAAGTAAACACATTTTAGGACAAGTCTTATAGCGACTGGTCCTTATCATGTCTGATTATGGTGACATTTATGTCACTATTTTTTTGAGACAGGAGATTCTATAATAGAGGCAAGCCCTGTAAAGCTAACTACTAAAGGTTAGAAAATTAAGAGAGTAGCCGTATCTTTCGGCCTCAAATCTTATCTAAAAAATTGCTCAAGAACAGCTGTTTTTAGAGTTATTAGGGGTTAGAATGACCAGCTTTGAAAGGACCAGATATGGAGAAGAAAAATATGGATAAACAAAAAGCAAATCTTATTAATGGGTTGACCCTTGTTATTGTGATTGTATGGCTATTTATTGTAATGATGAACGCTACTTTAAGTTTTACAGAAGGCATCGCTTTTATTGACCATAGCCTTGTCTGGGCAACTCTTTCATTGGCTGTCTCTTTGTTTGCACTTAGACTAGCTAGTAAGGACAAAGAAAGATGATTTTCGCTAGTTACCTCTATAAGCTTAGACTGAGCTCATTGGCTCAGTTTTTTTGTGTCTTGCATTATTCTAGTGGGATGGTGACATTTATGTCACTATTTTTTCTTTGGATTCGCTTATATAATGAATTCATAGCTTAAACAAGGTTGTAAAGGCCTTGATTCTTTAATAACGAAAGGAGACGGATATGGTTATCAGTGTAATGGTTCCCTTGTTATTGTTTTTGGGTAGATAGAAAGGTTTAATACAGTCTTAAAAAAGGAGAATAGATGAAAAAAATACAATTTGTTTTGATGTCAAGCTTCGTTTTGGGAGCTTGTCAACTAGCGGTAATTAGTGGATCAGCAGATGAGCTAAATGCTAAGGAGGCGACTACCGAACTAGCCAGTGGTTCTGTTGAGAATGGTGAAGCGGGCAATGTAGAGGTTTCTTCTGAGAAAGCTTCCGAGCAAGTGTCTGAGAAGGTTGATTCTAGTAGTGAAAGCAAGGAAAATTCACTCTCTCACTCAGAACAGACAGAAGTGATTGAGGAGAAAGTTAGCTCCGAAGAGATTTCGGTCGAAACTTATGAAAAGAATCTTGAAAATGTGACACAAATCTCTTACAGCGACGTCACCAATATGCTAACTGAAGATGGTGGTGATCATATTCTGTATATTGGTCGGCCAAGCTGTTATTATTGTCGCCAAAATTCTCCCGTTTTAAAGGATTTTAATGCTTTAATCAATGGTCAACTCCTTTATTACAACACGGATTCGGATCATTTGGATCGTGATTCTCGTAAGGTTTTGTTTGATAAGTTGGGAATTCCGGGTACTCCGAGTGTGATTCACCTAAAAAATGGTCAATTGGTTTCTGGTTACTTGGGTAGTGCACCAGATGCTCAAGCTATTTATCAGGCCGTTTTTGCTGGCGAAAATGATAAAACTGAGTTGTCAGAGGTAAGGGAAGAGGCAGCAAAATCTGAAAATCCATTACCCGAGCCATCACCCGAAAGTCCGATTAAAGAAGCTGATAAGTCTTTAAACAGTATTTCTGAGCCATCAGTTACTAGCGTGATGTCTCAACTTAAACAGGTATTTTGGAGCCTGACAACTCTTCTTAAAAATTTTCTAGGGAAAATATTCTAATCTAATGTGTTTTTATTAAGAAATCAATCGATTTCTTAAATAAGATTATCGATCATTTACAAAAAGCGAGCCTATGTGTAATGCTTATAAAGTCAGAGTTTGATCTGGCTTTTTCTTTATGACCTCAAAAAAACAAGCTAAAATGTCAATTTAATCCTTTAAAATCTGAAAATTTGGTATAATTAACCTAAAATACCAAAGGAGTAATTCATAATGCAACGTAGACTTGAACGATTTGATGCTAAACTTGCCCAATCAGGGCTTGATGCCTTGCTTGTGACAGGACAAAATAATATTTACTATTTGACGAATTTCTGGGGAACAAATGCGACTGTTTTCATTACGAAAAATCGTCGTCTCTTTTTAACAGATTCACGTTATACGCTTATTGCTAAACAATCTGTGCATGGTTTTGATATTATTGAAAGTAAAGACCCCCTTAAAGATATTGTTAAACTGATTGAAGCTGACAAACTTGAAACAATCGGTTTTGATAATCAGGTGTCATTCGCTTATTATCAAGGGCTCCAAGCTATTTTTGAAGGTTACACTTTGTCACCACAAAATAACTTTATGGAAGAGTTACGTATGATTAAGGATGATAAAGAATTGGCGACTATACGTAAGGCTTGTTCTATTTCAGACCGTGCTTTCACAGATGTTCTTGATTTTATTAAGCCGGGTCAAACGACTGAACTCCAAGTGGCTAACTTCCTTGATTTTCGTATGCGTGAGTATGGGGCTTCTGGAACTTCCTTTGAGTCTATCATTGCTTCAGGCTATCGTTCAGCCATGCCTCACGGTGTAGCTTCAGAAAAGGTTATTCAGTCAGGTGAGACCTTGACGATGGACTTTGGTTGTTACTACAATCACTATGTTAGTGACATGACTCGTACCATCCATATTGGGGACACGACTGATGAGGAGCGTGAGATTTACGATATTGTTTTACGTTCTAATCAGGCTTTGATTGATGCTGCTAAGGCTGGTATGACACGTCGTGACTATGATAAGGTTGCGCGTGACGTTATTGTTGAAGCGGGCTATGGTGCCCACTTTACACATGGTATCGGACACGGTATTGGCCTTGACATTCACGAAATTCCTTACTTTGGAAATTCTGATGAGACCATTAAGGCTGGTATGGTCTTGACGGATGAACCAGGTGTCTATTTGGCTGATAAATATGGTGTTCGTATTGAAGATGACATTATTATCACTGAGAATGGTTGTGAGTTGATTACACTTGCACCTAAGGAATTGATTGTGCTCTAAGATTTGGAGGAAAGATTTATGCCAAACCGTCTTTCTTGGCAAGACTATTTTATGGCTAATGCTGAGCTAATTTCTAAACGTTCTACCTGTGATCGTGCTTATGTTGGGGCTGTTTTGGTCAAGGATAATCGTATTATTGCTACTGGTTATAACGGTGGGGTTTCTGAGACTGATAACTGTAACGAAGTAGGTCACTATATGGAAGATGGCCACTGTATCAGAACGGTTCACGCAGAGATGAATGCCCTCATTCAGTGCGCTAAAGAAGGTATTTCAACTAAAAATACAGAGATTTATGTGACGCATTTTCCTTGTATAAACTGTACTAAAGCTCTCTTGCAGGCTGGTATCGTTAAGATTACTTATAAGGCCAACTATCGTCCTCATGGCTTTGCTATGGAACTGATGCAGCAAAAGGGTGTTTCTTATGTCCAACATGATGTTCCAGAGGTTCGTTTGGGAATGGATGACTAGTTCTTTTCTTTGTAAAGAGCTTAGGGCTAGGGCCTGATTCTATAAAACATTTGAGCCCTACTGTCATTTATGGTAGAATAAACTGATAATAATTTTTACAAAGAGGTATTTAATAATGATTGAAGCAAGTAAACTCCGTGCGGGTATGACTTTCGTAACTAATGATGGCAAATTGATCAAAGTTCTTGAAGCTAGCCACCACAAACCTGGTAAAGGTAATACTATCATGCGTATGAAATTGCGTGATGTGCGTTCTGGGTCAACATTTGACACTAGCTACCGTCCAGAAGAAAAATTTGAACAAGCAATCATCGAAACAGTACCAGCACAATACTTGTACCAAATGGATGATACTGCATACTTCATGAATACTGAAACATATGACCAATATGAAATTCCAGTAGCTAACGTTCAAGAAGAATTGAAATACGTCCTTGAAAACTCAGACGTCAAAATTCAATTCTACGGAACAGAAGTTATCGGTGTTCAAGTACCAACAACTGTTGAATTGACTGTTACTGAAACACAACCTTCAATCAAAGGTGCGACAGTTACAGGTTCAGGTAAACCTGCAACACTTGAAACTGGTCTTGTGGTTAACGTTCCAGACTTTATCGAAGCTGGTCAAAAATTGGTTATCAACACAGCTGAAGGTACTTACGTATCACGTGCCTAAGCCTAACTAAGTCTTTCAAATCACTGGTTTGAAGGCCTTATTTTCCAAACTAACGGAAAGGAAACATGGGATGACTACAGAAAATATCGGTGAAATCGTTATTGCCCCTCGTGTGCTTGAAGTGATTACAGGTATCGCTGCAACTAAAGTGGAAGGTGTTTACGCCCTTCAAAACAAAAATGTCACTGACAGTCTTAGCAAAACAAGCTTGGGCCGTGGTGTTTACCTCCAAACGGAGGAAGATGGTACAGTAAACGCTGATATCTACGTTTCTCTTCAGTATGGCGTTAATGTTCCTGCGGTTTCGATTGAGATTCAAAAAGCAGTCAAAGCCGCTGTCTATGATATGGCCGAAGTGGCAATTTCAGATGTTAACGTCCACGTTGAGTCTATTGTCACTGAGAAATCACAAAAACCAGACTTGGCTGAATTGTTTAACGAGGATTTTTTGAATGACTAATATCTTTAAAGATTCACGTCGTGACCTTCGTGAGCGTGCTTTTCAAACGCTCTTTGCTCTGGAATTTGGTGGTGAAGTCCTAGAACAAGCGCATTTTGCTTATACCTTTGACAAACCAATTGGGGAAGAAACTGAAGTTGATGTACCAGCTTTTCTTCTTAACTTGGTTACTGGTGTTCGAGGAGATTTGGCTCAACTTGACAGTCAGATTGAAGCAAAATTGAAAGAAGGTTGGAGTCTCTCACGTCTGATTGTGACTGACCGTACCCTTCTTCGTTTGGGACTCTATGAAATCACGTCTTTTGAAGAAACACCAGGACGTGTGGCTATTAATGAAATTATTGAAATTGCTAAAAAATACTCTGATGAAACATCTGCTAAGTTCATTAACGGTGTGCTTAGCCAGTTTGTGACAGATGAAGCCTAAGACAAGGAAGTTGAAGCACTGTTTCAACTTCTTTTTTCTACAAATTAGACAAGAAAAAAATCGCAAGTGGAGATTTCTTGCGATTTTTTCTTTATATACTACCACCAGAAATGAGGTTTACTGGTAGTACATAATCACGATTAACGGGTTCGCCTTTAATTTTCTTTAGGAGAATTTCCACACACAACTTGGCGATTTCTTCCAAGGGTTGCTGGATAGTGGCCAGTTCGGAGTGGAAGTGACGGATAAAGGCAGTACCGTCATAACCAATGATTTTTAAATCATCTGGAATAGAAAGTCCTAGATGCTTCGCCACCTTCATAACTAGGATAGCTGTTAAATCATCAGAAACAAAGATGCCATCTGGTTTTTCACGAGAAATAATCGATTTGATTTCCATCTCACGACGCATGAGCGACAAATCATTTGGAACAGGACAGATAATACCTTGTTTGTCCAATTTATAATTAAAACCAAGCTGTCGAAGTCCCGTTGGAGAGTCAGAATTATCATAGCCTGTAATCATGACAATACGCTGACAGCCAGCCTTTAGCAGAGCTCTTGCGGCTAATTTTCCCCCTTCAAAGTTATCGGATGAGATAATGGGGATCTTTGGAGCCAGATTACGGTCGAAGGCGACAATAGGAGCTTCAACCTTCTCATAATCTTCGATACCAAGATTGTGACTGGACGAGATGATGCCATCACATTGGTTGGCGGCAAGCATCTCCAAATAGTCCTTTTCCTTGTTAGGATCATGCTCACTGTTACAGATGATTGTTTTGTAACCTTGTTTAAAGAGTTCGTCCTCAAGGCGTTCGATAAGCTCAGCGTAAAAAATGTTGGAAATATTTGGAAAAATCAAGCCAACGAGTTTGGCCGATTTTCCTTGAAGACCTCGAGCCAGGTTGTTAGGTTTATAGTTGAGTTCTTGCATAGCAGCGTGAACCTTGTCAATGGTCTTTTGTGAGAGGTAGCCCTTTTTGTTTATGACGCGGGAAACTGTGGTTGGGCTTACACCAGCAAGTTCGGCAACGTCAGTAAGCTTTGCGACCATAAATCACCTTAGTATTTTAAATCGAAGTAGTGACCAGAAACCTTTCCTGATACCACTTTGATACCAGTTTGTTCTGCACTTGGGAAGACACGGCTGGTGAAGACCTTTTCACCTTTGTTAAAGAAGATTTCAATGATTGAATTATCTACAAAGATGTTAGCTGTAGCAGCTTGACCGGCCTCAAGAGTACATTCACGGCTTGTGCCAAAGTCTGTAGCATACTGTTCACCAGCTTTAGAACGGTCAAGAATAACTTTTCCGTTTTCAGTATCAACGATAAGTGACAAGCCATTTCCTTCTTGGTCTGCGAAAAGAACAAGCTCGGTTTGACTATTAGCTTGGAAGTTAAGTTCAAGCTCGTAAGTATTAGTTGTAGCTGTTTTTTCAGCGAAATCTTCTTGGTTAGCACGTAAGCTTGTAATAGCTTCTACTGGGTATTGGTAAAGTTTGCCATCTTTAATAGACAACTCTTTAACCAAGCTCATAGCACCTTGGTAGTCGTATTTGTCAGTTGGATAGTCCACGTCTGGGAGACCAATCCAGCTAACAATAAGGGCACGACCATCAGGAGTGTTAAATCCTTGAGTAGCATAAGCTTCGAACCCGTAGTCCAAGTTAATAATTGACGTACCATCAACAAGGGCAGGTTTCTCAGGGTCGAAATCTTGGAAAATCTTATAAGTATTAGGGTAAATATTGCCATAGTCAAGTTCTTCTTTATCAAGACCTTGTGGGCTATAAAGAAGAACAGGTTTGCCATCTACAAAGACAAGGTTAGGACACTCAATCATGTACTCTGACCCAGTGCCACCAAAGTCAAGATTACCAACCTCAACCCAGTTTTCGACATCATTGTCTACTGCCTTGTAAAGTTTGATATAACCTTGTTTATCGTGGTTTTGAGCACCTACGATAGCGTAGAATTGTCCCTTGTAATCGAAGATTTGAGGGTCACGGAAGTGCCCAGTAGCGTCAGCAGGTTGTTTGATAAGAACCTTGTCGAATTTTTCGATTTTGCCGTCTTTATCCATCCAAGCGCCGATTTGACGTGGGTCACGAATCCAGTTTTCATCACGAACGTTCCCAGTATAGAAGATAAAGAGTTTATCACCGATTTGATAAGCAGAACCTGAGTAGGCACCGTGGCTATCATTTTCATGGTCTGGCAAGAGTTTGACACCAGTTTCTGTAAAGTGAACCAAATCTTCAGTTTCAGTATGCACCCATTGTTTCAAACCATGAGCAGCTCCAAATGGCCAACTTTGGTAGAAAAGTTGGAACTTACCATTAAAGTAAGAAAAACCGTTTGGATCATTAAGAAGCCCTGTTTCTGGTTCGATATGGTAACTTGCACGCCAAGGTGATTTAGCGACATTTTCTCTAATCTTTGTTTTTTCTTCGTCTGTCCAATCTGCGTATGGACGGTAACGAACTTCTGTTGGTAGATTCATATTTAGTAATCTCCTAATCTATTTGTTAATAATATAGTAAACGTTTTACCTATAAAAATCAACGATTTATAACAAAAAATAAAAAAATATGCTAAACGGTTGACATATGGCAGAAAGATGCTAAAATAGTTATCGTAAAGAAAAGCTAAACGCTTTCATACCAAATTTTATTAAGGAGAATTTTGCAAATGGATAACAAACAAATTGCAAAAGAAGTCATCGATGCCCTCGGTGGACGTGAAAACGTCAACAGTGTTGCTCACTGTGCGACTCGTCTACGTGTGATGGTCAAAGATGAAAACAAAATCAATAAAGAAAAGGCTGAGAACATTGAAAAAGTTCAAGGTGCTTTCTTTAACTCAGGTCAATACCAAATGATTTTTGGTACAGGTACTGTTAACAAGATTTACGACGAAGTCGTTGCTCAAGGTCTTCCAACAGCATCTAAAGACGAACAAAAAGCAGAAGCTGCTAAACAAGGGAACTGGTTCCAACGTGCTATCCGTTCATTCGGTGACGTTTTCGTTCCATTGCTTCCAGCAATCGTAGCGACTGGTCTTTTCATGGGTATCCGTGGAGCAATCAATAACGATACAGTTCTTGGTTTGTTCGGTACAACATCAAAAGCTTTTGCTGCTACTGATTTCTATACTTACACAGTTGTATTGACAGATACAGCCTTCGCCTTCTTCCCAGCCTTGATTTGTTGGTCAGCCTTTAACGTATTTGGTGGTTCACCACTTCTTGGTTTGGTTCTTGGTTTGATGATGGTTAACAACGCCCTTCCTAACGCTTGGGATGTTGCATCAGGTGCTGCTAAACCAATTTACTTCTTTGATTTTATTCCAGTAGTAGGTTACCAAAACTCAGTGCTTCCAGCCTTCTTCGTAGGTTTGCTTGGTGCTAAGTTCGAGCAATGGGTTCGTAAATGGGTTCCAGACGTTCTTGACCTTCTCTTGCGTCCACTTATCGTCTTCGCAGTAATGTCAGCTTTGGCCCTCTTTATCATTGGTCCTGTCTTCCATACTGTTGAAAGCTATGTTCTTGCTGGTACAGAGTGGATTCTTAACTTGCCATTTGGTCTTGCAGGTCTTGTTCTTGGTGGAGTTCACCAAGTTATCGTCGTTACAGGGGTTCACCACGTCTTTAACTTGCTTGAAGCTAACCTCATTGCTAATACTGGTAAAGACCCACTTAACGCTATCATCACAGCTGCTATGACTGCCCAAGCTGGTGCGACACTTGCAGTGGGTGTTAAAACTAAAGATGCTAAATTGAAAGCACTTGCTTTCCCTGCAACTCTTTCAGCGGTACTTGGTATCACTGAACCAGCTATCTTCGGGGTTAACCTTCGTTTCGGTAAACCATTTATCATGGGTCTTATCGCTGGTGCTGCTGGTGGTTGGTTGGCCTCAATCCTTAACCTCGCTGGTACAGGATTTGGTGTAACAATCGTTCCTGGTACTCTTCTTTACCTTAACGGTCAAGTGCTTAAGTATGTGATCATGGTACTTGTAACACTTGCTCTTGGTTTTGCTCTTACTTGGATCTTCGGTTACAAAGAGGAAGAAGTTGAAGCTCAAAAAGAAGTTGTTGCTGAAGATATTGCATCTGCAGAATCAGCTCCAGTTGCATTGCAAGCCGAAACAATCGCTGCACCACTTAAAGGTGAAGTTGTAGCTTTGGAAAATGTTAATGACCCAGTCTTCTCATCAGGAGCTATGGGTAAAGGTGCCGCTATTAAACCTTCAGGAAACCAAGTAGTCGCACCATTTGATGGTGAAGTGCAAATCGCCTTCCCAACAGGTCACGCATACGGTCTTAAATCTGATAAAGGTGCTGAAGTGCTTATCCACATCGGTATCGACACTGTCTCACTTGACGGTAAAGGATTTGATGCTAAAGTTCAAGCAAATCAACGTGTTAAAAAAGGTGATGTCTTGGCTACCTTCGATAGCTCAGTTATCACAGGTGCAGGACTTGACGATACAACTATGGTAATCGTTACAAATACTGCAGACTTCGAAGATGTTTCATCAGTAGCAACTGGATCAGTTGCTGAAGGTGCAGACTTCATCGCAGTTAAATAATAATCTAGAAAAGTCGAAGCTATTTCGGCTTTTTTAGTTAAATATCAGATAAAGAAAAGAGATAAGTTCGGGTGTCTAAGACTGGTGAATCGAACGGAATATAGATTGTCTTTTGCGCCACTTTTCTTTATATTAGGATAGTAATTTATAGATCACAAAAGGAGATAGCTTGCATATGGCTAAACTTTACGGAAGCTTGGAAGCTGGTGGTACAAAATTCGTTTGTGCTGTTGGTGATGAAAATTTCCAAGTCGTTGAAAAGACCCAATTCCCAACCACTACACCATACGAAACAATCGATCGTACCGTTGCCTTCTTCAAACGTTATGAAGACCAATTAGCTGGAATCGCCATTGGTTCATTCGGTCCCATTGATGTTGATCCTAACTCAGAAACATACGGTTATGTTACCTCAACGCCAAAACCACACTGGTCAAACGTTGACCTTCTTGGTTTGATTGCAAAAGAGTTTAATATTCCTTTCTATTTTACGACGGATGTTAACTCATCTGCCTATGGTGAGACACTTGTTCGTAAAGGTGTTAAGAGTCTTGTTTATTACACTATCGGAACTGGTATCGGTGCTGGTGCCATTCAAAATGGTGAATTCATTGGTGGTGTAGGTCACACGGAAGCAGGTCACGTTTATGTGCCTCTTCACCCTAATGATGTTACTAATGAATTTAACGGAACTTGTCCTTTCCACCGTGGTTGTTTGGAAGGATTGGCTGCTGGTCCATCGCTTGAAGCTCGTACAGGTATTCGTGGAGAATTGATTGAGCAAAATTCTGAAGTGTGGGATATTCAAGCTTACTATATTGCTCAAGCTGCTGTTCAGGCAACTGTTCTCTACCGTCCTGAAGTTATCGTCTTTGGTGGTGGGGTAATGGGTCAAGAGCATATGCTTCGTCGTGTTCGTGAAAAATTCACAGTTCTTTTGAATGGATACCTCCCAGTACCAGATGTGACTGAGTATATTGTTACCCCTGCTGTTTCAGGTAATGGCTCTGCGACACTTGGTAACTTTGCCCTTGCCAAAGATGTGGTTGATAAACAAGCAAACAAGTAAGAATTGTCGAATCGCTTTAAGAGATAATCTTAAGGCGTTTTGTGCTATTCAGGAAGAGTTATAAGGTCGGTGGTTTGACACTTGCCCGGGTTTAGAAAATCTAGGTAGGGTCGTCTGAAGACGGCCGTGGTATATGATATTTTAAGTGATTATATCGGTTAATAATGATGTTGCAGTTTGGAGAATTGATGGTCAAATGGAGGGTGCTGTCAATCCATCTAAAGAGGCTTAAATATGAGTAGAGAACAAGTTTTAGCAGACCTTTTTAAAGGCATCGAAGTTGGAGAGACCTATTATTTTGAAGGAGCTTATTACCGTTTGAAAGATTATGGCGACCACATTTATGGCTTGCAACGAGCGGTTCCAGGCATGTGTGGTGAAAAGACGGCCTCTCCCAGCCTTAAATTTCACTGGGAAAATGGGGCTTTGGACTATCAATTTTATGTGGATTTTGAAGCTAGTCCAATGCTTATGACGGCTTATAGCAGTTCTGACCGAGCTTTCTTTGATCGAGCCTTTGATAAGCTCTTGCAGGATTTTCAGAAAATCCAAGAGAAGCAAGAACTATCTGAGGAAAAATTCTAAAGTGATATTGTCGTTATTTTCAGTGAATCTAATAAAAAAGTTTTAGTTTATTTGTCAATCCGTTGTGAAAGGCTTTAAACTAGGGCTTTTTTCTTTTGTCAATCCTTGTGTGATTTCTTGTTTAAAGGGTGTTTTTGTGGTAAAATATGGAGATAAAGACTGTCGAAAGGAAATAAGATGGCAAATATATTACGCAAAATCATTGAAAATGATAAAGGCGAAATTAAGAAACTAGAAAAAACTGCCAAGAAAGTTGAGGGCTATGCAGATGCAATGGCAGCCCTTTCAGATGAAGAACTTAAGGCAAAAACAGATGAATTTAAAAAACGATATCAAAACGGAGAAAGCCTAGACCAACTCTTGCCAGAGGCATTTGCGGTTGTTCGTGAAGGGGCAAAACGTGTCCTTGGACTTTTCCCATACCGTGTGCAAATCATGGGTGGTATTGTTCTTCACCATGGTGACGTACCAGAAATGCGTACAGGGGAAGGGAAAACCTTGACGGCGACAATGCCTGTTTACCTTAACGCTATTTCAGGTGAAGGTGTACACGTTATTACCGTTAACGAATACCTTTCAGAGCGTGACGCAACTGAAATGGGTGAGCTTTATAGTTGGCTTGGCTTGTCAGTAGGGATTAACCTTTCTGCCAAATCACCAGCTGAAAAGCGTGAAGCCTATAACTGTGATATCACTTACTCAACCAACTCAGAGGTCGGTTTCGACTACCTCCGTGATAACATGGTTGTTCGTAAGGAAAACATGGTACAACGTCCTTTGAACTATGCCTTGGTCGATGAGGTTGACTCAGTTCTTATTGATGAAGCTCGTACACCATTGATTGTATCAGGTCCTGTAAGTTCAGAGACTAACCAGTTGTATCATCGTTCAGATGCTTTTGTTAAGACATTGACTGAAGATGATTATGCTATTGATGTTCCAACCAAAACCATTGGTTTGAATGACTCTGGTATTGATAAGGCCGAAGAATTCTTCAACTTGGACAACTTGTACGATATTGACCATGTAGCCTTGACTCACTATATTGATAATGCTCTTCGTGCCAACTATATCATGTTGCATGATATTGACTATGTGGTAAGTCCGGAGCAAGAAATCCTTATCGTTGACCAATTTACTGGTCGTACTATGGAAGGTCGTCGTTTCTCTGATGGACTTCACCAAGCTATTGAAGCTAAAGAAGGCGTACCAGTTCAAGAGGAAACCAAGACATCTGCCTCAATCACTTACCAAAATATGTTCCGTATGTACAAGAAATTGTCAGGTATGACTGGTACAGGTAAGACTGAGGAAGATGAGTTCCGTGAAATCTATAACATGCGAATCATTCCGATTCCAACCAACCGTCCAATTCAACGTATTGACCATGATGACCTTCTTTACCCAACCTTGGATGCCAAATTCCGTGCGGTAGTGCAAGATGTCAAACGTCGTTATGAAAAGGGTCAACCAGTTCTTGTTGGTACCGTTGCCGTTGAAACATCTGACTTGATTTCTAAAATGTTGGTTGAAGCAGGTATTCCTCACGAGGTGCTTAATGCCAAGAACCACGAAAAAGAAGCCCATATCATCATGAATGCGGGTCAACGTGGTGCCGTTACGATTGCGACCAACATGGCCGGTCGTGGTACCGATATCAAACTTGGTGAAGGTGTTCTGGATCTTGGTGGACTTTGTGTCATTGGTACAGAGCGTCACGAAAGCCGCCGTATTGATAACCAGTTGCGTGGTCGTGCGGGACGTCAAGGGGACCCAGGTGAATCTCAATTCTACCTCTCACTTGAAGATGAATTGATGCGTCGTTTTGGTTCTGATCGTGTCAAGCATGTCTTGGAACGCTTTAATGCTGATGATGAAGATATTGTCATCAAATCACGTATGTTGACTCGTCAAGTGGAATCAGCTCAAAAACGTGTTGAAGGGAATAACTACGATACACGTAAACAAGTCCTTCAATACGATGACGTTATGCGTGAACAACGTGAAATCATTTACGCTGAGCGTTATGATGTTATCACAGCAGAGCGTGATCTTGAACCTGAAATTAAGGCTATGATTAAGCGTACAATTAATCGTACGGTTGAAGGTCACAGTCGCAATGATCAAGATGAAGCTCTTAGGGCAATCTTGACGTTTGCCCGTCAGGCCTTGGTTCCTGAAAATGCCATCTCACTTAAAGACTTGAAAGAAGTGGGTGAAGTCACTAAACGTAGTGTTAATTATGAAGCTATTAAAGTTTACTTGAATGAATTAGCAGATGATGTTTATGATCGCCAAATCAAGAAATTACGTTCAGAGGAAGCTATCCGTGAGTTCCAAAAAGTTTTGATTTTGATGGTTGTTGATAACAAGTGGACAGATCACATTGATGCCCTTGACCAATTACGTAACGCTGTTGGTTTGCGTGGTTATGCGCAAAACAATCCAATTGTTGAGTATCAATCTGAAGGGTTCAAGATGTTCCAAGACATGGTTGGAGCGATTGAATATGATGTGACACGTACCATGATGAAAGCACAAATCCACGAACAATCTCGTGAAAATGTGAATGAACGTGTTTCAACAACAGCAACAGGTAATATCCAAGCACAACAGACAGATGCGAATGGTCAGGATATTGACTTTAGTAAAGTTGGTCGTAATGATTTCTGTCCATGTGGCTCAGGTAAGAAATTTAAAAATTGTCACGGTCGTAAGCAATTTTAGGAAAAAAGAAGTAGGTAATTATTATGGTTTTTAAAGCAGTAAGTAAAAAAATTGATTTTGATGCAGTTAAAGAATCAACTACATTGACAGGTGAAGCTCTTGCCAAGAAACAAGCACGTGATAAAGAACTTGAAGCAATCATTAAGGGTGAAGATGATCGTACGCTAGTGGTTATCGGTCCATGTTCATCTGATAATGAAGAAGCCGTTCTTGATTATGCTCACCGTTTGGCTAAACTTCAAGAAGAAGTTAAAGACAAGGTCTTTATGGTGATGCGTGTTTATACAGCTAAACCTCGTACAAATGGTGATGGTTATAAAGGGCTTGTGCACCAACCTGATGCTGAAGGAAAACCAAACCTTATTAACGGAATTAAAGCTGTGCGTAACCTTCACTACCGTGTTATCACTGAAACTGGCATTACGACTGCCGATGAAATGCTTTATCCAGAAAACCTTACATTGGTAGATGATCTTGTATCTTACATTGCCGTTGGTGCACGTTCTGTAGAAGACCAACAACACCGTTTTGTGGCTTCAGGTATTGATGTTCCAACTGGTATGAAGAATCCAACATCAGGTAACCTTAACGTGATGTTTAACGGTATTTATGCTGCACAAAACAAACAAGATTTCCTCTTTAACGGTGAAGAAGTGCAAACTTCAGGTAACCCATTGGCACACGTTATCCTTCGTGGTTCAACGAACGAATATGGTAAAAACGTGCCTAACTTCTACTATGATGATGTTCTTGATACAATTGAACATTATGAAAAAATGGGTCTTGAAAATCCGTTCATCGTTATTGACACAAACCATGATAATTCAGGTAAACGTTACTTGGAGCAAATCCGTATCGTTCGTCAAACCTTGATTAACCGTGATTGGAATGAAAAAATCAACAAAGTTGCACGTGGCTTCATGATTGAATCTTACCTTGAAGATGGTCGTCAAGATGCACCAGATGTTTATGGTAAATCAATTACAGACCCATGTCTTGGTTGGGCTAAGACAGAAGAATTGGTTCGTGAAATTCACGACACTTTGTCAAAAAAATAAGATAACAGAAACCATATGTGGGGAGTGAGCCGTTTGGGTGACCAAACGGTTCGCTCTCTTTTCGCAAAGAGAGGGAATTAAATGGGAATTCACCAAAATAGTCCGCTTATTGATGCGGCGGAAGTTAGAAAATTGCATGCCCTTACAGGAGATGCCTTAGCAGCCAAACAAGCTAATGATGAGGCTTTGGCAAAAATTATCAAGGGGGAGGACAAACGTCTCCTCTTGGTTATCGGTCCATGTTCATCTGATAATGAAGAGGCTGTTCTTGATTATGCCCATCGTCTGGCTCAGCTTCAGGAAGAAGTGAAAGACAAGATTTTCATCGTTATGCGTGTTTATACAGCTAAACCACGTACTAATGGAGATGGTTATAAAGGTCTTATTCACCAACCAGATGCAGAAGGTGACGTTGACCTTCTTGCAGGAGTTAAGGCTGTTCGTCACCTGCAATCACGTATTATTATTGAAACAGGTTTGCCTATTGCAGACGAGATGCTTTACCCATCAAACCTTGACTTTTTTGAGGATTTACTTAGCTACCATGCTATTGGCGCACGTTCGGTTGAAGACCAAGAACACCGTTTCGTGGCTTCTGGTATTGACGTACCAACCGGCTTTAAGAATCCAACATCAGGTAATTTGAATGTGATGTTTAATGGTATCTATGCTGCGCAGAACCAACAGCATTTCATTTTTAATGGAGCTGAAGTCAAGACAGATGGGAACCCATTGGCGCATGCTATTTTGCGTGGGGCTAACAATGAAAATGGTCAGAATCTTGTCAATTACCACTATGAGGACTTGGTTAAGGCTTTGGATAAATACAGTACCTTTGGTTTGGAAAATCCATTTATTCTTGTTGATACCAACCATGATAACTCTGGTAAAAACTTTATTGAGCAGGTTCGAATTGTGCGTGAAGTCCTTCTTAACCGTGAGTGGGATGAGCGTATTGCAGATACTGTGCGTGGCTTCATGATTGAGTCTTATCTTGAGGATGGTCGTCAAGATACGCCTGAAATTTACGGAAAATCAATCACAGATCCGTGTCTTGGTTGGGCTAAGACAGACAGTCTTATTCGTGAAATTCACGACCGACTATAGTAAGCAGCTATGATTATTGGACATGGTATAGACTTGCAGGAAATTTCAGCTGTGAAAAGGGCTTATGATCGCAATCCACGTTTTGCAAAGAAGGTCTTGACGTCAAAAGAATGGGAGCGCTTTGAGTCTCTTTCTGGGAGTCGTCAGATGTCCTATTTAGCAGGACGTTGGGCCGGTAAGGAAGCTTTTTCAAAAGCTTGGGGAACTGGAATTGGAGCGGTCGGTTTTAAGGATATTGAAATTTTGAACAATGACAAAGGAGCTCCTGTGGTAACCCAGTCACCTTTTGAGGGGAAAGTCTTTATCTCGATTTCCCATAGTGGTGATTTTGTTCAGGCAAGTGTCATTTTAGAAGAAAATTAAAAGATAGGTGTTGTAAGAGGATAGCTTATGATTTCAAGTTTACATCGACCAACCTTGGCAAAGGTTGATCTATCAGCAATTTCAGAAAATATTGAACAAGTGGTTAGTCATATTCCTAAAAAGGTGAAGACTTTTGCAGTGGTTAAGGCAAATGCTTACGGTCATGGAGCAGTCGCAGTGGCTAAGCAGGTGTCTGAACAGGTAGATGGTTTTTGTGTGTCCAATCTGGACGAAGCGCTTGAACTCCGTCAAGCTGGCTTAGAGCAGCCAATACTCATTTTGGGAGTGGTTTTGCCGGATGGTGTTCCCTTGGCTATTCAAGAAAATATTACTCTAACGGTGGCTTCACTTGATTGGTTGGAAATAGCCAAGGAACAAGGACTTGATTTGACAGGCTTGACCTGCCATATTAAGGTTGATTCAGGTATGGGTCGCATTGGGGTACGTAGCCTAGAAGACGCAGATAACTTGATTGCTGGTCTGAAATCACTTGGTGCCGATGTTGAAGGTATTTTTACCCATTTTGCAACGGCTGATGAGGCGGACGATAGTAAATTCAAGTGCCAATTGGCCTTCTTCACAAATTTGGTGGAAAATTTGGCTGACCGTCCTCGTCTGGTACACGCAAGCAACTCAGCGACAAGTATCTGGCATGCCGAAACCGTCTTTAATGCGGTACGTTTGGGTGTTGTCATCTATGGTCTCAATCCTAGTGGTAGTGCTTTGAATCTTCCTTATAAGATTCGTCCTGCCCTAAGTTTGGAAACAGCTCTTGTTCATGTTAAAACCTTACCAGCAGGTCAAGATGTCGGTTATGGTGCCACTTACACAACGACGACTGACGAGGTTATTGGAACGATTCCAATCGGATATGCGGATGGTTGGACTAGAGATTTACAAGGTTTTCACGTTATTGTGGATGGTCAATTTTGCCCGATTGTTGGGCGCGTGTCTATGGACCAAATTACCATTCGCTTGCCTAAAGTCTATCCCCTAGGTACTCCTGTTACGCTTATTGGCGAAAATGGGAGAGCAAGCATCACTGCGACAGAGGTGGCTGAAAAACGTGGTACTATCAACTACGAAGTTCTTTGTTTACTTAGTGATCGTGTCCCTCGCAGTTATGAGTAAAAAAGAGGAATCCAGCTTTCGGCTGGATTTTTTGCTTTTCGTGAAGACTCATCCCATGTGATATAATAGCTGGTAAGACTTCCTCTTTTACGAGGGACAGAACACGATAGAAATGATAGAGGATATGATTCAATTAGATTCACCAATTGCGGATTTGAAAGGGTTTGGGCCTAAGTCCGCTGAAAAATTTACCAAATTAGATTTGCACACGGTTGGGGACCTCTTGCTTTATTTTCCTTTCCGATATGAGGATTTTAAGAGTAAATCTATTTTTGAACTGATGGATGGCGAGAAGGCTGTTATTACGGGAACAGTGGTGACGCCTGCCAATGTGCAGTATTATGGCTTTAAACGTAATCGTCTGAGCTTTAAAATCAAGCAGGGTGAGGCTGTGATTGCCATTAGTTTCTTTAATCAGCCTTATCTTGTGGACAAGATTGAGATGGGGGCAGAAGTGGCTATCTTTGGCAAGTGGGACCAGAAGAAGTCGGCTGTGACTGGTATGAAAGTCTTGGCTCAAGTTGAGGACGATATGCAGCCGGTTTACCATGTGGCTCAAGGTGTCAGTCAAGCTCAGCTGATAAAGGCTATAAAGGCGGCTTTTGAAAGTGGGGCTATTGAGTTGTTGAAGGAAAGTCTTCCTCGGGTGCTGATGGACAAGTATCGTCTCATGGGACGTCAAGAGGCTGTGCGTGCCATGCATTTTCCGAAAGATTTAGCTGAATATAAGCAGGCCCTACGCCGAACAAAGTTTGAGGAACTCTTTTATTTTCAAATGAACTTACAGGTGTTAAAGGCTGAAAATAAATCGGAGACTAATGGTATAGCAATCGCTTACGATGAAAGTAAAATCAAAGCCAAGATTGCTGCCTTGCCTTTCCCCTTAACAGAAGCCCAACAGCGCAGTTTATCGGAAATCCTAGCTGATATGCAATCTGGAGCTCACATGAACCGTCTCTTACAAGGAGATGTGGGTTCAGGGAAAACAGTTATCGCTAGCTTTGCCATGTATGGGGCTTACACGGCAGGATTTCAGTCTGCCCTTATGGTACCGACGGAAATCTTAGCAGAGCAGCATTATCAGAGTTTGCAAGGCCTTTTTCCTGAGCTAGAGGTGGTCCTCCTAACTTCTGGGATGAAGGCAGCGGATAAGAAAGTAGCTCTTTCCAAAATTGAATCTGGAGAGGCTCAGATGATTGTAGGGACTCACTCCTTGATTCAGGATGCTGTGACTTATCATAAACTTGGGTTGGTTATAACCGATGAGCAACACCGTTTTGGGGTTAATCAACGTCGTATTTTCCGTGAGAAGGGAGACAATCCCGACGTTCTCATGATGACAGCGACCCCTATCCCTAGGACCTTGGCTATCACTGCCTTTGGGGAGATGGATGTATCTATCATTGACCAGATGCCAGCTGGTCGTAAACCCATCATTACTCGTTGGGTTAAACATGAGCAGCTGGACACCGTACTGACTTGGATCAAGGGTGAGTTGGAAAAAGATGCTCAGGTCTATTTTATTTCTCCTTTGATTGAAGAGTCTGAGGCACTTGACTTGAAAAATGCCGTTGCTCTTCACCAGGAACTCACAGAGTTCTTTGGGGATTCAGCTACAGTAGCTCTGATGCACGGACGCATGAAAAATGATGAAAAAGACCAAATTATGCAAGATTTCAAGGACAGAAAATCTCAGATTTTAGTATCAACCACAGTTATCGAAGTAGGTGTTAACGTGCCAAATGCTACAGTTATGGTTATTATGGATGCGGATCGTTTTGGACTTAGCCAGCTTCACCAGCTTCGAGGACGTGTAGGTCGTGGCGATAAGCAGTCCTACTGTATTTTGGTGGCTAATCCTAAAAATGATACTGGTAAAAAACGCATGCAGGCCATGTGTGAGACCACGGATGGCTTTGTTCTAGCTGAGGAGGATCTTAAAATGCGTGGCTCAGGTGAAATCTTTGGGACACGTCAGTCAGGTATTCCTGAATTTCAAGTGGCCGATATTGTGGAAGACTACAATATCTTAGAGGAAGCCAGACGGGTGGCTAGTCAAATTGTCTCTGACCCTAACTGGCGAGAGAATCCTGAATGGCAGGTGCTAGGAGCTTATTTGAGAAGCCAAGGAGAGTTTGATTGAGGAGAAAACTAATGAACAAAAGACGGTTAAAACTAGATTTTTTTGTTATCTTGCATCCCTTGTTTCTTATAATGTTAGGTCTCTTATTTTATTTGTTCGCCTTCATCTTGATTTGGTTTATTACTGGATTGGTAGAGATGATACAAGGAAAGATGGACTTTCATACCTTATATTTTTATTCACTTTTGATCTCTCTACTGTGTTCAGTACTATTCATTATGTATGTAGCTGGTTTCATAGCTCAACTCATTATTCATCTTTGTCATCAAAGGGAAAAAACGCTTCTACCGGTTTGGTGCATGCTTACGGCTGTCCTAGTGCTAGTGCCAGTCTTTGAAGAATTTAGTCTTCTAGGTTCCACTTTGAATTTTAAAGGTTATTTTCTTTCCATAGTTGCCTACATTGCCTACCTCTTTACAAAAATACCTAAGGTTATCGAAGGTTATCGCTACCATGCGACAATTCGTTATGCTGTCTGGGTGGCTTTGGTGCTGGGCATTATCTTATCGATGTTATAGACATATCAACTCTCAGTAAACAACTGAGAGTTTTAAGTTTCCTTCAAGCTTATTAAAAGCTTTTTTTAAGTTAGGGAACCTATAATAAAACCATCAAAACGAGATAGGTTTTGAAAATAAAAGGTTTTGGCTAAGCCAACTCATTCCTAAAATGGAGGACATCATCATGACAGTAAAAATTAAAGTAACCTACAATCCAAATTTCCAAAAGCATCCTCAAGACTTTAAGGTTTATCAAGACTAGTATTGAGCTAGGAAGAGGCAATATTTTCCACTATTCTACGGCTTTCATTCCTCAGTTTCCCAAAATCCCTTTTTCCTTTTTTCATAAACGTAGAATCCCTTTTCCTAAAAAACGAAAAAGCCTAGACGTATGAACGACCAGTCTAGGTGACTAAAATAAGAAGTGCAACCAGTTAAGATTTTCTTAACTGGTTTTAGTGTTTTTATGGATTTTGGTTAAAAAATATCGAAAAACGATAAAAATGTGTTGACAAGGAGAAATAAAGAGTGTAATATATAATTATCGAAAAACGATAATAAGTTTTCGATAAAGATAACCTTATTCGCGAAAAAGAGAAATTATTTACTAAAACTATTTAACAAAGGAAATACTTATCATGAAAACACTTAAACCAATCATCAACGCTCTTCTTATTCTTCTTATGGCAATCTACGGTCTTGCAATGCTTGCTTTACTTATCCTTCCTTTTGTGAACGTGGCCAATCTTTTCCCAGGTGCAGAGGTTCAATACCTTTCTGGCTGGGGTTACTGGCTGGTCGCAGAGCTACAATTTGCCTTCTATCTTGCCTTGATTTGGCTCCTTCGTAAAGAGCTTAAAGACTTTACTTGGAAGGCACTTTGGACAGAAGATTTCTCTCTTTTCTTGAAAAAGTCTGCCCTTCTAACTTTTGTGCCATCAGCCTTGAATATCTTCTTGCAGTTGGGAACGACAGATCACCTAGTAATGGACTTTAGTACATCAGTTTGGCTCTTCTTGGTCTCTCTAGCTTGTGATGCTATCCGTCTTCGTAAGGGACAAACAGCTGTCAAATAATTGAATGTATCTTAGTTGAAAAGTAGTAAAATCTTATCTATAAACTAGTATTTTATATTGATATTCGATATAATTGATACTGTTAATAGTTAGCTACTGATTTAGTATAAGGTCAAGGGCTCCTAGAGGCACCTTGGCTTTTTATAGTCTATGCTCCTAAAAAATCAAAATGTCTTTACAATAGAGGTAACACATGACAACTATCTTATTCTATTTTTTAATCGTCCTAGCCTTGGCTGGCTCTAGTTATTATGGTTGGAAATCGGCTAAAAGTGCTAAAAATCGTCAGGAGACGCAAGAACAAAAACGTCTGCGTAGTGTTCTTCTGTTCGTTAATGTCCTCCTTTTTGCGGGCTTTTTAAGTCTTGTTATTACCATTCTTAATGACGCCTTTATTTTGATTGGTCACGAAGGACTCTTACAACAAGGTTTGCGTATGCTTCTTGGGTCGGGAGTTACCGTGAAAAGCAAGGGTCCTAGTCTGACGCTTTTTGCAGCAACCATTGATTTCCTTCGTATGGTAGTCAACATAGGTTTCTTGTTGTGCCTACGTGCCTTTCTGATTAACCTTTATCGTTCTGATATTTTCATCGCTAAAAATGCTAAGTTGGTTCGTTGGTCAGCGCATTTGCTAGTTCTTGGGGCTTTTATCAATAATGGTATCTTTACATTTGGAACTGGCAACCAGAGTTATAGTTTCTTTAACATCAGTTATTTGCTAGTTAGCTTTGTCCTCTATGCTGTCGCTATGATTTTGACTAAGGCTAATGCCGTTGCTGAGGAAAATGAGTACACGATTTAGGAGGGGCTTATGATTATTGTCAATTTAGACGTTGAACTTGCCAAGAAGAAGATGCGCTCGGGTGAGCTGGCAGAACGCATTGGCATTACCCCAGCCAATCTCTCGGTTCTTAAAACAGGCAAGGCCAAGGCAATCCGTTTTACGACTCTGGATGCCATTTGTAAGGAATTAAATTGTCAACCAGGGGATATTCTTGAATATAGACCAGACGAAGAAAACTAAAAGCCTGAAGCAGTTAAATCACCTTTCTAGTGACCATGCTTCAAGCTTTTTTATTTTTTCTTCATCCATGCAATCAGGGCTAGACTGGCTAATACAGTACCACAGACCATGGCGACATGTGTCTGTGAGACGGTTAGTTCATAGTGGAAATCTTTATTTTCCAATTTATCGGTTGCTTCAATGCTAAGTTTCATGTCTTATCCCTCAATATAATCTTTCAATTCTTGGCCTTCTAGTCCTGCACTAAGTGCAATGAGGAGTTTGAGGCGAGCCTTTGGTGCATTGAGTTCCTTAACAAACATAACGCCTGCTTCTTGGAGTTTAACGCCACCACCTTCATAGGCATAGACAGGTTCGGCGATACCGTTAAAGCAACGGGATACGAGTACAACTGGCACTCTCTTGTTCATAAGTGACGTAATTTCTCTTGCAGCTAGTGGTGGTAGGTTTCCGGCGCCTAGTGCCTCAATGACTACCCCGTCAATTTTTTCAGGATCTAGGAGGCTGATGATGCCATCGCCAATTCCCATACCAGCGTAGGCCTTAATGATTGGCACAGTTCCTGAAATTTGTTGCAAGTCAAAGCGAACACGAGGTTCAGCCGTCTTGAACCAAAGAATGTCGTGTTTCATGATGATTCCTAGAGGGCCATGAGTGGGCGTGTGAAAGGTTGCTACGTTTGTGGTATGTGTCTTGGTCACATACTTGGCTGCATGGATTTCATCGTTCATAACGACTAGGACGCCTTTATCGGCAGCCTCGTCATTGCTTGCGACACGAAGGGCTGAGAGATAGTTGTAAACGCCATCGCTTCCCAGTTCGTTTGATGAACGCATGGCACCTGTTAGGACGACTGGAATCTCAGGAACAGCCATAGTATCTAGAAAATAGGCTGTCTCTTCAAGGGTGTCTGTGCCGTGGGTAATGACCACACCATCATATTGTCCAGCTGTTTCCTTGATTTTTTTATAAATATCAAGCATGTGGTAGGGGGTGATATGTGGACTAGGAATGTTAAGAAAATCCAGAACGGTCAGTTCTAGGTTGTCCAAATCAAGTCCAACATGGTTCATGGGATTATCAGTGTTTTGACTGACCTTGCCATCGTCATCTGATGACATGGAAATGGTTCCTCCAGTATGAAGGACGAGAATTTTTTTTGTCATTTGGATACTACTCACTATCATATTTATGTTATAATTTATTTTAGCATAAATGTTAGACGGAGGGGGAGCCAAGTGGCGATTAAAGCAGTCTTTTTTGATATTGATGGGACTTTTTTAAATGACCGAAAACGTGTGTCAACTTCAACCAAAAAGGCTATCAGTCAGATGAAGGAAGATGGCATTTTGGTTGGTTTGGCGACAGGCCGTGGGCCAGGATTTGTTCAGCCTTTCATGGATAATCTAGGTCTGGATTTTGCGGTGACGTATAATGGTCAGTATATCCTTACTCATGACAAGATTCTCTATCAAAATCAACTCCCTAAATCAACGATTTACAACTTGATTCGTTATGCGACCAAGCAACGTAGAGAAATTTCTCTAGGTACAAGTACGGGTCTTGTCGGTTCTAACATCATCAGTATGGGGACTAGCAAGTTTGGTCAAATAGTGAGTCGTATCGTGCCCAAATCTTGGGCTAAGATGGTGGAACGTAGTTTTAAGTCTCTCATTCGTCGTTTTAAACCACAGAGCATGGAAGCTCTCAAAACCATTATGCGTGAACCGGTCTACCAAGTAGTTATGGTAGCGACAGTGGGTGAGACTCAAGCTATTGAGGAGAAATTCCCACACGTTAAGATTACTCGCTCAAGTCCTTATTCTGCGGATATTATTTCTGCTGGGCAATCTAAGCTCAAAGGGATTGCTCATTTAGGTGAGGTATTTGGTTTCGAGCTCAGCGAGGTTATGGCCTTTGGAGATTCGGAAAATGACCTGGAAATGTTGTCTGGTGTCGGTATCGGTGTTGCCATGGGAAATGGTGAAGATGAACTGAAGGATCAGGCGACCCATGTCACGGACACCAACAACCAGAATGGGATTGCCAAAGCCCTATCACACTATGGCCTGATTCACTTTGAAACAGAAAATTCATTTACCAGTGATGATGACAACTTTAACAAGGTTAAGGATTTCCATCACTTGATGGATGGCTCTACCAATGATATGCCTCGTGTCTATAGTATTGAGGAAGCTAGTCATCGTTCGGATTTCAAGTTGGAAGAAATCGTCGAATTCCTTTATGCTTCATCAGGTGGGGACAAGCGTGTCTTTGGACAGGCTGTTTTGGACCTACATGCTGCTCTTGATAAGGCAGCTCTCAAGGTTAGCTCTAAAGAACATTCAGAGTCAACGATGGTTGGTCAGGTCGATGCTTTGACGGATTTGCTTTACTTGACTTATGGCTCCTTTGTCCTTATGGGTGTGGATCCTAAGCCTTTCTTTGATACGGTTCATGAGGCTAATATGGGTAAAATTTTCCCAGATGGTAAGGCTCATTTTGATCCAGTGACCCACAAGATTCTGAAACCAGATGACTGGGAGGAACGCTTTGCGCCAGAACCACATATTAAACTGGAGCTGGATCGTCAGATTCAAAAATCTCTCCAAAGAAACAAGTAAAATGATTGAGTCTTAGTAGAGGTCTACAGATATTTTTGCCTGTGCTAATAAGGTTACATAAAGAATTTTATATCGTATTTAATAAAGGTTTGGACAACTTGTACCAAACCTTTTTCTAATGAAAATGGCATTTAATAATGTTGCTATTTGTGATAAAATAGAATCATTCTATGTATTTCTAAGGAGATTATTATGACTAAAGCAGATTGGTTAGATTTTTTTGAAGCCATCAATGGTCGTTCAGCGACTGAAGAAGAAATTGCTGCAGCACTTGCAGCTGGAGAATTCCAAGACGATGCCCCAGCTCAGGGAGCTCCAGCGCAACCAGCATTTGCCAATGTACAAGAAGCGCCAGTTCAAGGAGCTCCAGCCCAACCAGTCTTTGCAGCTGCTCAAGAGACTCCAGCTCAAGAAGCGCAACCACAACCAGCATTTGCTGGCACTCAGGAAGCTCCAGTTCAAGGAGCTCCAGCTCAACCAGGTTTTGCAAGTGCTCAAGCAACCCCAGGACAAGCTGTACCGAATCAAGCATTTCAACCTCAAGCAGGTTTTGCGAATGCGCAAGCTGGTCAACAAGCAGCCTTTGCTAACGGTCAACCTCTTCAACCAGGTCAAAATGTTCAATTCATTAATGGTCAAGCAGTAGTTGTTCCAGCCCAACCATCAGCATTTGGAACAACTTTCAAAAACTATTGGACATGGTTGCTTAATGCATGGCGTCGTCCAGCAGATATGACAGATTATGGTAAGCACAATGGTTGGCTTAACTACATCTTCTTGTCACTCTTGACTGGACTTGCATTCTTTGCAATTTTGAGCGCAATGGCACGTAAAGTGGTCAACACTTTAGAGTCAACAGCGAGTGCCTTCAGTAGTGTCTTTGGATCTTTCGGATCAAATGATTACTCATCATCCGTTTCAAGTCATGCCTCTAGTATTGGTTTTGCGGCTTTCTTTGCAAGTATTTTAGCTGCCTTCCTCTTTATCTTTGCCTTCATCTTGGCAGGATTTGTGACACGTAAGGCCATCTTCCGTGACCCTGCAACAACTTTCTTAAATAGCTTTGACCGTTTTGGTCGTTTGACATCATTAGCCTTGCCAGTATTGCTTGTAACTATCTTGTTGGGAGCTATTGGACTTGTTGTCTTCCCAGGCTTCTTGTTCTATGTTGTTTACTTCTTGTTTGCACTTGCTAACCTCTTTACAATTGTTCCTGTAACAACTGCGTGGAAGGCTGATAAGTTCTATCAAATGATCTTGGCAGCACTTTTGAATGGTGTCATTTTGTCTATCTTGTTTGCAATCGTATTTACTATCATGTCTTCATTTACGGTAGGTCTTCTATTCTAAGTAAACCTTTAGCATTTTTTGAAAAAGCAATTTTATAGGAGTAGTCCTTATGGCAACAAAAGAAAAGTGGATTAATTTGTTTGAAAAGGCAGTTGGTCGTCCGCCTCATGTTTTGGAAATTGAAGAAGGTCAAAAAGCAGACTTTGATTTAAAGGCTATTAAAGGCATTGCGGCTATGGGTCTAAATCAAGAAGTTGCCGCTCCCGAGCCAACAGAAGAAGTTGATGAGTTCGACGTTGCTGAGGAAGTGTTTGATGATGTCTCACTTGACGATCAAGAGGAAGCGTCTCCTTCAGAAACGGAAGAGTTTACACCAGTATCTCAAGTAGGTCAGAATCAATCTGAAGAAAAGTCAGAGTCTGCTTCTAAAGAAGCACAAGCAATTTGGATGAAGGCTTTTAAGACCTATGTTGGTCGTCAGCCTCTTCCAGAGGAATTTCTTCTAGGTAAGTCTTCGGGATATGATGTGTCAACCATCCATAAATTCATCTCAGATGGCAAGGCAGCCAAACCAGCTAAGCCAGCCATGGCTAAGAGTAAAAAAATCTTGATGATTGCTGGTATTGTTGTTGCAGTCTTGGCCCTTACTGGCTACAGCTTTGGATCTTATTATTACTCACGAGGTCAAGTAGCAGAGCGTTATGAAACAGCTGCTAAGAAGAGCTTTAAGGATAGTTTGGAATACCAGGTGTGGTCTGATACTAAAAAAGAAATTAAAACATCTGAAGTTAAGTATACAGACACCAAAAACACAACAACCTATAGCAAGAGCCAACTCATGTCTGGTGAACGTATGCAAAAGGTTGGACGCCAGTTCCTTATCTTTCCAAAGTGGAGAGTCGTGGTTGATCCTGGAACAGTTGATTTGACGGTTAATACAGCTGATTTGAATCTGACAATCAATGGTGTTTCTTATGGTACTACAGATGGAAATAACTACACCGCTGAGCTGAAACACCTCTATCCAGGAACTTACAATTTTGTGGCTTCTGGTAAGGTCAATGATCAGGATATCACGGTGTCATCTGAAGAAAATGTCACATCTAGGACCGAAGTTAACCTTTCAGTGAAGTATCTCAGTTTTACTGTTAAATCTAATCTTAAAGATGGGGACCTTTATGTTGGTGGTACCAAGGTTGGAACCCTCAGCTCAGGAAAATTGGATGTCAACAAGGTAGCAGTAGCTGGCTCTTCAGCTGTTTACGTTAAGAAGAATTTCGACGATGGTAGCTCTATCAAGACTGAGACACTGTCTATTAAGAAAATCTCTGAAGGTCAAACAGTTACTCTTGATGCTGATGGAGTTCTTGACCGTGATACGGCAGACCGTCTTTTGACAGCAGCCTACGGTAAATTTGGCAGTTATGCCTCAAACCATAACACGACTCCAGATGGTGTTTCCGACATTTTCCTTAATGGTACTGATGATACCATGTATAAGGATGTTATCGCTGATATTGATAAAAATACTACGGGAGCCAAAAACCGTTCCGCTGATAGTATTACCTTCTCAGATGTTGATGTGACCGATGTTGTTCAGACTGGTGAAAAGACCTTTAAAGTAACTTTCACGGCAGTCTATGATTTCTATTATGGCTATGATTCTAAATTCAAATCATCAGGAGATATTAAAGATAAAATCTCTTGGACATGTAATGTGGAATACGTTGGCGATGATGATAGTGATTCTAGCAGCAGTAGTTCTGACTACAGTGATTATCGTATCAACGGTAAGGCTGGCGAATCACAACATGTGAGCCGTGAAGATACCGTGAAATAGCAACTTCTTTTGCGGTTGACTAGTCAACCGTGAACTAGAAAATGATTAAGGCGTTCGAACCTCAATCTAACAAGTGGAGAACTTGGCTATTGCCAAGTTCTTTTTGCTTGCCTTAACTAACCTCTTAGGGGTAAAACTGAGCCACTTACCTAAAAAGCCTTGTTTTGTTGAAAGCAGCTGTTATAATGAAACCATCAAAAGGACAGGAAAGGAGTATTATGAAAGTTAGCATCGAACTGGACCCATCCATGGATGAGCCTGAAATCTTGATTCGAGCTCCTCAATTAACAGAAGAAATAGCGCGGCTCCAGGAGTCCATTTTAAAGCAAAAGTTGACCCCTTTAGCTTTTTACAAGGATCGTAGTGAGTACTTTCTAGATTTGGAAACGATTCTCTTTTTTGAAACAGATGGGGAGAAGATTTATGGGCATACCAGGGACGAGGCCTATGAGGTCAAGCAGAAGCTCTATGAGCTAGAAGAACTGCTTCCGATTGCCTTTTGTCGGATTTCCAAATCAACCATTGTCAACGTAAAGCAGATTTATTCTTTAGAGAAGTCTTTTTCAGGGACCAGCACGGTTAATTTCTATCAGACCCATAAGCAGGTTCATGTATCAAGACGCTACTATCCGGTCTTAAAAGAACGATTAAACGAAATGAGGTAACATGATGAGAAAAAAATTAATTGGGGTTTTCTTAATCCTTTTAGCAGCTTTGGTAGTTTTACAGGGCTATTTTGTAAAATGGGAAATTAGCATTTGGATGCTGGCTTGGGTGGTCTTGTTGGCCGTTCTTTCCCTTTCTAGTTTTTTGAAACGCCACTTTGGTTGGGGCTTCATCTATGGTGTTTTGGCCCTCTTTTCACTCAATGGACAGTTTCATTTTCTTCCAGTATCCAATTCTGTCGTTATCCTTTCTTCTATCCTTGCAGTTATTGGCTTGAATATTCTCTTCAAACCTTCAGGTAAAGCGAAAAACCGTTTTGGTTCTTATGCCGCCGGCTCAGACGCTCAAAATGGTGGTAATGATATTGATGTGACTTTTTCAACGGTGACCAAATATCTCAATGACCAACACTTTACTCATGGAAGTGCGGATGTAAGTCTGGGAGAAGCATCGGTCTATTTTGATAACTGCCGTATTGAAGGGCCGTCTGCCCAGTTTGATGTGGACGTTTCTCTGGGAAGTCTTAGTCTCTATGTGCCTAGTGATTGGCGAGTTCATGTTAATGTGGACAACTCGCTTTCGGCTATTCAACACCAGGAAAATCCAAGCAATTTGACTAGCAAGGATTTCTATATCAAAGGAGATGTTTCCTTAGGTAATCTAGAAATCATCTATGTTGGAGAGAATGTGATTGATTAAGTTAGGAGAGAAGTTACGACTAGTAAAACAAGTACGAGCTATAAAGCAAGACAATTAGTGAAATAATATCTCCTATATTTCTAATTTCATCCAGTCTATCAGATTAATTGACACTCAAGGGAGTGGGACAAGGAACAATTTTTGAAAAGTTGTTCGGTCTCACTCCCCTTTTCCTATTTTATAGTCTCTTTATTTGTGATAATATAGTATAGTGAAAAACTAGACTGGAATGACTATACTCTATTGGCGTTTTATGTGACGAAAATGACATTAAAAAATCTAGGCGAATACCTGCTAAGACTGACAGTCAGATAAACTCAAGATGAGACTAGAAGGGAAATTGTTATGAGAAAAAAAGCAATTGGTATTGATTTGGGAACAACCAACTCGGTCATGGCTGTTGTTCGTGAAGATGTACCAGAGATTATTCCGATGGGAACGAATGACGATCAGGTCTTGCGTTCAGCGGTCTACTTCTCAAATATCGGTGGTAAAAACCATGTGTCCTTTGGTAAGGAAGCTATCGAGCGTGGAACAGAAATCGGAAGTACAGAAAACTTTAAATTTGACTTCAAACGTGATATTGGTCGTCCGATTGCCAGTGACACACCGGATCACACACGTGTTAATTCTATTATTCTTTCAGCCTTGGTTTTGAATGAATTCCGTAAACGTGCTTATGTGGTTGGTCAAGAAATAGGTCAAGCAGACGGCATCAAGGATGCTGTCATCACTGTTCCTGCCTACTTTACGTCAGATCAACGTGCGGCCACTAAGAATGCTGGTCGTATTGCAGGATTTAACGTCTTGCGTATTATCAATGAGCCTACGGCTGCGGCTATTGCCTATGCCCACACTAAAAATGCTCAAGGAAATGTCTTGGTCTTCGACCTTGGTGGGGGAACTTTTGACGTTACCACCATGCGCGTGGCTGATCATGCTTATGATATTTTGGCAACTGACGGGAATTCACGTCTTGGTGGGATTGACTTTGACAAACGTCTTGTTGGCTACATCATGCAGGAGTTGGAAAAACAAGGGGTCAATATGACCAACCTTTCTGAGAAGGAAAAAATTCAACTTCAGTATAAGGCTGAGCAAATTAAGACTAGCCTATCTGTTAATGACCAAGCTCTCTATGAGCACTATGTCAATGGTCAAGGTTATGGTGTCTTGATTACCCAGGCGATTTTCAATGAACTTACCTTGGACCTCCTCAAAGATACTGAAATTAAGGTACAGTCTACCCTTCAAGCGTCCGGTTTGAAGTGGGAAGAGATTGACCATATTCTCCTTGTGGGTGGGTCAACACGGATGCCAATGATTCGTCAAATGATCCGCTTAATGAGTGGTTTGGAACCTAAGTTTGACCTTAATCCAGATACTATCGTGGCACAGGGAGCATCTATTCTAGCCGATCTTATTGTCAACAATGAGGTTAGTTTCTCTGAGCATCAGGACGGTAAGACAACTGAGACAGATAGGGTTGTTGTCAAGGATGTGACCTCTCAGGGAATCGGTCTGCTCTTCAAGAAAAATCCTAACAGGAACTATAGCTTTGTGGGTGACTACTACAATAGTGTCGTGGTTCCTCGTAACTCTGTCTTGCCTTTGGCCGTTACTAAGGACCTCTTTGCGGTTGTAGATGGACAGAATAAGTTCAAGCTACGTATCACAGAAGGTAATTATGAAAATCCTTTTGCCGTTAAGATTTTAGGAGAAGTGAAAGGCCAGGTTGCACAGCCACGTCAGAAAGGTGAGCTCTTGGCTCAAGTTACTTATGCCTTTGACTCAGAACAAATTGTTACAGTGACAGTGTCTGATCCGAGAAGCAAGACTGTTGTGGCACGCTTTTCAGTCAACGCACAAGTCAGTCAAACCCAAGAAGTGGTTAAGGAAGACTTGTCAGAACTTCAAGCTATTTTTGCTAAATTCATCTCATGATAGACTATTACAAAGCAATTGATACAGAGACGGGACAAGAATTGTCCTATTTGAGAGCGGTCAGCAATCGTATTTCTCCCGAAATGTCGGCCCAAGACTGTTTCGTGGCCCTATCCTTTCTACGTGAGGAACTAGAGGAGCTTTGGACCAATGGAACCCTGGACCAAGAAGGAGAACGTCTGCGCAACGAACTTTACACGATTCGCCAGCTCTTTTTCTCAGATTATGAAAAATTTCAATACGATCGAAAACTCAAACAAGCTAGAAGAAAGGTTTTAGAAGTTGAGCAAAAGCCGATTCCTAAGAGGGTAGAGGTGTCTGCTAAAAAGGAAATCCCTTTTGCACCTGTTAGGGTGACTCAGGCTAAAGAGTCATCTTTAAACAATTACCTATTTGCGGCCCTATCTTTTGTGATTCTATTAAGCCTGATTCTCTTCTTCAACATCAATGTTATCGTTCTTATCATCGGAGCCGTCCTTATTGTGGCCCTGATGTTACTTATGTCTTAGGAGATTTTAATGGAAACCAATCAATTAACATTTGAACATATTTGTTTTAAATATAAGGGAAATGATAACCAGCTCTTTACAGATTTGGATGTTACGATGGAGACTGGTCAAGTTGTCGGCATCCTTGGGGCTTCTGGTTCTGGGAAGACAACCTTAACGGAGATTCTCCTTGGTCAGCTCAAACCGACTTGTCAACAATTTCGTATCTTGGAAAATGGAAAACCTGTGACAGCAGGCTCACGTTCCTGGTCTTATGTGCCCCAACAGAATCTGCTTCGGGAGTATCTTAAGGTGTCCGAGACTTTTGATTTTTATGCGGCCCACCATCTTAAAGGAAGCAGTAAATCGACTAAAAGGCAACGAATCGCTGGCATCATGGAAGATTTGGGCTTAACGGAATTTGCCAACAAGAAAATTTCCGAGCTTTCTGGTGGGCAAAAACGCCGTGTATCCATTGGTATCGAGCTTCTTAGCCCTAGTCCTTACTTTATTCTGGATGAGCCGTCTTCCGGCTTGGATGCCCTTAGTGACCGTAATCTCTTACGTACCTTGAAAATCTTGGCTAAGTCGGCCCATAAGTCTATTGTGGTTATTACCCACAATACGGAAAATTTGGCTATTTTTGACAAAATTATTTTCTTGTCTAAGGGACGTCCGACTTTTGCAGGGACTTATGAAGAGTTGCTTTTGGAATATAAGACCAGCGATCCTTACATGATTCGTAAATACATGGACATGAATATCGCAGATGTCTATCAAGAGCTCAATGCTTCAACACGCATTTACAAAATTTAGGGAGACTTATGAACGCAGCATTACGATTAAGTTGGTATAAATTTAAACACCACTACATGGATTTTGTTAAGGTTCTTCTAGGCATCATTGCTTTTGAAGGGCTAATCCTCTACATTCAAGATAAGGGATTCTTGAAAGATTTCGAAACAACTCGAATGACGCTCTTTCTCTTACTTTTTTCAACCAGTCTTTTGATTGTGGTTCAAAACAGTATTTATATTTCCAAGGAGCGATCGGTTCTCAACCGTGACTTTTTCTCAGGCCTGAGTCGTTCGGCCTTTGCCATAGCCAGCATGGGGATTCACGCTTTCTTTGCTGTTTTGGAAACCATTGTCTTTATCCTTTCTTACTCTATCTTTAGTAAGTACTTTGACAAGGAGTTTCCAGATGCTGGTCATATCTTTTCTTCCTATCGTTGGGAAGTTGGCATTACAGTGCTTTTGGTTTTCTTGGCCTCGCACTTTATTGCCCTCTTCATCTCAGCCTTAGTTGGAAAATCTGAAATTACATCTGTTATCCTAGCAGTTGTTGTGGGTATCATGCAATTTTCATTGTCAGGGACTATCCTATCATTGCCTAAAGCCATTGATTGGGTGCAAAAATTTATCTATCTGGGTTATGGCCACAAGCTGTTTGGGATTTCTAGTGATTTGTCAGACCTACCATCTAGCTTGGCTAAGTACGGTGTCCCTGTACCCAAGAGTCAGCTAGAGGCCTTTCAAGGGTCTACAGGTGATTTCCGGGGTCAATGGTGGGCCTTGGTGCTTCATTGTCTGGTTTATGCCCTACTCTTTTTCGTCACACTTCAGAAGAAGGAGAAATAAATGCAACAATATGATGAATGGCTGATTGATTTCCAAGTGCAGCATGGTCGCAAGCCAAGTGATAAGGAAGTGGCAGAAGCTGCTAAGTCTGGCTTTGCCCTCTCTAGTGGTTTGAGCAGACAGAAACAGTCCAAATACAGACAAGTCTTGTCTAAGCTTGGTTTGGGGGATCTCAAGTTTAGTTGGTTTTTAGTTTTAGAAATTTTGCTTTTGATTTGTATTGCTCTTTTTGGCTATGTTGTCGGCTATCTGTTTATCTAGGAGGACCTCATGAAACAATTTAAACATAAAAAGTTTATCGGTTTGGCCTTACTTGTCTTTTTGGTCTTCATGGTACTTGGGAAATACACTCAGAGCACGGCTTTTACGTCCTCTTCTAGGGTTTATGCCACAACCGTGGTTGACAAGAAGACAGGAAATAAGGTACGTTTTGAAGTTCGCAAGGTCAAGGGAGACAAATACGAAGTCAAAAATACGGAGACTGGGGATACCTACCAGGCTAATGCCCAAGCTGGCGAAGACCGTTCTTTGAGCTTTAAGTTGGCCGGAAATGACGGAAACTCAGACGGCACTATCCGTATCACACCAAGTATGGTGCCTGGGGGTGACGCTAAGGTTGAAATGACCGATTCAGATACCTATACTCAGGTTGAAGGAGGCTCTGAAGTTATTCAGTCTAGCGAGGCTTCATCAACTTCTTCAAGTAGTGAGGTTAAGAGTATCATTAAGGATATTTTGGAATCAAGCAGTTCCTCTTCAGGTAGTGATGCCAGCTCAAGTACGTCTTCGAACGATACCAACAAGCCAGATGCAGATATCAAGACCAAGACTGATGTCAACGGTGATAAGGAAACCACTTATGTTGCGGACTATTCGACTGAGGATATTAAGTCCATCACGGAAGCTTTTGGGAAATGGCTTTATCAGTCTGACTATGCTAAAGATGCCGTCTTGGTTCAAAGCAGTTTTGATAGCATCACCAAGGTCAACGATGGTAGCCCGACCTTCCTTTCGTTTAAGGCACCTAAAGAAGAAGGCAGTAGCCAAAACATCATTATTTTAGCCAACCTCATTAATGCGGATGGTTATGAAAATATCTCAGGTGTTCCTAGTGGTATCGTCAATGGTAAAGAAGCTTCAAACTATGATTTCAAGGACTATAAAAATAGGGTTGATTCCTTTGCCCTTGGAATTAATGAAAATAGTGGTAAGACTGCAGATTATAGCCCAACGTCATCCTTCCGTCTCTATACCTTGAAGGATAAAAAACATGCCATGTATGAGGACAATGATGCGGAACAAAAAGCCCTCTTCAAGGACTTTTCAGCTGATGACAAGACGGGTGGCAATTATAACGGCTATAACAAGCTCTATAAGGATTTGGTTGATCAAGACAAGGACTCTTACCAAATTGTTCTAGGTTCTAATGGTACCGTTTATTATGTGACTAATTACTGGATTGGCAATTACGATAAGAAGGCTGTTCAGACCTATAAGGTAGCACCAGATGATATGCAAGAGGCCTACCAAGAGTTGCTCAAGCATTATTCTAGCGCTGGTAAGTCTGAAAGCTCAGAGTCATCAAGTTCTTCACAAAGTTCAACAACATCATCAACATCAACTTCGTCAAGCTCCTCAGAAGCTAAGACAGAATCAAAGACAGACGCTAAGACTGAGCAAACTGGCATGGATGTTACTGCTATTAAGGACAATAACTTCCAAAGCCTTGAAGGTACTTGGAAGAATGAGAATGGTAACACTTTGACGTTTTCTAAGAATCAAGTAACGTCACCGACAGATTATGAAGTTCAAAATGCTAATTCTAGTCTTGAAAATGGGTACCTGAGAGCGAGTCTAAGAACAGGAATGTATGGTGCAATCATCTTTTTCATCCCGAAAGGTACGACCTTGCCGAATGTGTCAGGAAATTATCCTGATGCTTCAGATAATACTAAAGATCGTATCCTAGTGACTCAATCAGGAGGGACACAATCAGATGCCAAACAATTCTACTATAAGGCTGACTAGGCCTATTAAAGCTACAAGCTTGAGATAAGATTGAAAACGTAGACTGACTGTCTATTAATTACAATTGGCGATGGCACATGATTAAAAAAAGTCAATTATCATGGTTTATGCCAGCAAAGCAAGCATTTTAAGAAACTTTCTGCTGTGAGTAAAGTGGCTGAAATTAGATTTTTTCAGCCACTCGGAATTATTGAGATCTTAGGCTCAAAAATTAGTCTTGGAACTTCTAAGAAGGTCGCAGACGTCCGTACTCATTTAAAAAAGTTTCTAAAGGAATATGTCAGGAATTAACAGGTTGAGATAAAATTATCTCAACCTTTTATGTTACATTTGTAACTTTAATTTAATAAGTCAGCTCTTCTTACATGAATAAGTGGATTATTAGACGTTTCATAGACTTTCTTTAAAAATTAATTATTGTGAAAACTTCTAAAAAGCTATATAATGAGTAGTGTTGTATAGATGCTTTCTGAGAAAGTTTCTTAATTCATGTTAAGGGAGGGGGAAAAAGAATGACTTTTATTGTCGAATGGCTGCTTGCTGTCTTAAAAGACTTACAATGGTTGATAGTTATTGATACACTCTTGATCTTCTTGGTGAATTACCTGATGTTCAATGCGGCCGGTCGAGTTAAGGTCTCTTGGCGGCTACTTTTGGTGGGTGGCCTTATTTCAGTTGTTCTAACACCAATTCTTCCTATAGGATTCAAATTTTTGCTTAATCCTCTCATTCTATTTTGTTTTAGTTATTACAAACGTCCTGATTTGCCGTGGATTGAGCCAGTATTTAACAGCTTCTATGCCTGGGGAACGACTAACATCATCATGCGGGGACTCTCGTTTTTTATCCTCCCTCTGCTTTTAGGGGATGATTTGGTCAGTCGCATTCCAGAGCCTCTAACGACTTTCATGTGTGTGGTAGCTACCTACCCACTCTATCTTTTGATTCACCGTTTTATTGGTTATGACTATTTGCAAGTTGAAGATAAGGAACGCTTACGTTTGCACTTTACTCCGATTGTTATCGGGGTTAGCTTTGCTTTTCTGTCATATGGCCTTTTAAATGATTTTTTGCCTTATTTCGCTACTATCTGGCCTGTGGAAGTGGTTAACAATTATGCTAAGCTGGTTGTTTTATTAGCTACAGGGGCCTTCTTCCTAGTCGTGTCTTATGCCAACCAATGGGTTAAGGATGAACTTTTTATAGAGTTGAAGGAAGAACAGGAACGTCATTTCCAAAGTTTGCAGGAGTCTAGTAGGCATATCCTTCACCTTTATCAGGAACTTTACCGTGATGGTGTTCCAAAGGTAGCTGTGCCTAAAAAGGTTAAGACTGTTCTGGCAACTAGTCAAGAAGGGGATTCTCAGAGTCTATCTGAGGAGGAAGTTCCTTTCAAAAAAGTTATACCAGATATTTCCAATATCCATTCTCAATTGCTACGGTCTGTGATTGAGAGTAAGTATATGGAGTTTCACGCTGTGGGACTTGAGTTTATCCTAGAAATTCCGGATCCTATCTCACCAGTTCATATTGATGTGGTGGATTTATCGGGGGTTTTGTCAACTTTCTTGGACAATGCCTTGCTAAAAGCGCATGGTCAAGAAGAGTGCTTAGTTCGCCTGTCGTATTTTCAAAAAGGTGAGGAGCAGGTTCTCTCTGTAGAGGTGACTCTTGGTCAAGGTGAAGCAAGGGGAGCTTATAAGGAAGGTGAAGAAGGCTTGTCAATGAATGAACAACTTGAGGATATTATGGAACGTTATCCTCAATCTAAGTTTAGTTTTAAGGATGACAAGTTGATTTATAGACAGCAATTTGAATACTAAACGAGTCATTGGAAATTTTTTTGGGGAAGAGATTAAATGTTTGAATCGTTTTTAGGAATTAATTTTTTAAATCTTTATGATACAGATGCCTTTTTGGCTGTCCAGATTATTCTGACGCTGACAATTAACTGTATCATTTTCAGGCGGATGACGGATATTCGTATCTCCTGGACGGTATTTTTGACTTTGGCCCTGCTTGATGTGGCTATTCAATACAATATTACGAATCTGACGACTGTTGTGGATGTCTTTCTTCTGATGATTTTGGCAGTTCTTGCCAAGGGGAAGACCTGGTCGTTAACGCAGTATGCCTTTCATACCTTGTTTCCGGTGGTGACATCGGATTTACTCTTTCGTTTATTGGGACTTTTCTTTTTCCCGCTTCTCTTGAATATTCCTATAGCTGAGGTGGGGAGTAATGCTTTCTTTTATCTCTTGACCTATAGTATGATTCTGCCACTCTATTTCATTTTTAACCGTTTTTTGGGCTTGGATTTGAAACGTTGGAAGGTCTATAGCGATGATTCTCTCCACAATATTCAGATTTCTCGACGTGTTGCCTTGGCAATGGCGATTTATTTGTTGGGCATCTATCTTTGCATGAATTTGGATGTTTGGTTTCCGTTCTATTCTCCAGAGTTGGAATTGCGGCTGCGTATGTTCTGGGTTCTCTTGTCAGCAATAGCCTTTATTTTTCTTATTGCCCACCTCAATCAATTGTCTAGGCAATATCTGGAAGAGAGCTTGGCTATGGAGGAAAAAAGGCATTTGAATAGTTTGACCAAGGCTAATCAGAAAATCGATGTTCTCTATAATGAGTTGTTACAATACAGGCAGTCTTATCAGACGGTTGTGGAACAATTTTCGGAAGAAGTACGTGATCAGGAAGAGGCTCTTGCTGAACAGGTTTATCAAAATGTTTTAAGAGAGAGTGCCAAGGAGTTTGAACGTTTCCGTGTCGTTGAGAATCCTAAGCTGGAAAATATTCATTCTCTACCTCTGCGTAGCCTTCTTTCGGCTCGTATGATGGAGGCTAAACGTAATAATATTCCAGTGACCTGTGACATTCCTGAGGAAATCAAGGGATTTGCTATGAATGTGGTTGATTTAACCTTGCTAGTGTCTATTTTCTTTAGTAATGCGATTGACGAGAGCAAGCAAGTACCAACCGCTCAAATCAGTTTTAGTTTTCACCAACACGATAAGGATGGAAGCTACCACTTCGTCATGGAAAATCGAACGCAGGAAGAAAGAGTTGACCTTGACGCTATTATGCAGGAGGAAAATCAGAAGAAGACCTCTGGACTTAACCTCCACTCGGCCAAGGATATTCTTAAGAAATATGGGGATGCCAACTTGGTAACAAGTAGTGGTGATTACCTCTTTAAACAGGAATTAATTTTTAAATAAAGATTTTGAGTCAAATCAAAGGATTTGGCTCTTTTTTTGGCTATAGGATCATAAAGGAGGGCTCTTTGCTGTCGTGCTTGTGCTTATGTCTGAAGCTTAGGACATTGGAGGAGAAAGGTGACAAGGGAGGGTTCTGATTGTTGCTTGATTCTGTGTTATAATAGCAAGGATTAATGGTTGTTAGTGCTAAGTAAATGATAATTTTTGCTTAGCCCCAACGACTGGCAGATAGATAAGAAAGGGACGTCTTATGAAATTACTTTATACGGATATGTCTCAGGATTTAACAGAAATTCTGACGGAGCAGGCGACCAGCCATGCTCAAAAGGGAAAGAGAGTCTTTTATATTGCTCCTAATGCCCTGTCATTTGAGAAGGAGCGTAAGGTCTTGGAGTACCTGCCTCAATCAGCATCCTTTGAGATTACGGTGACTCGTTTTACACAGATGGCTAGGTATTTTATTCTCAATACGAGTAATCCTAAAACCCAGTTGGATGATACCGGTCTGGCCATGATTTTTTATAAGGTGCTGTCGCACATGGGTGATGATGAGCTCAAGGTTTATGGTCGTTTGCGTAAGGATAGTAATTTTATTAACCAATTGGTGGATCTTTACAAAGAGTTGCAACAGGCCAATATGACGATTCTGGATTTGCAGTATTTGGACCAAGCAGAGAAGCAGGAGGATTTGGTAAAGATTTTCAGTGCGGCTCAAGACCTTTTGTTGGCAGGAGATTTTGACAATCAATCCAAGCTTAGCTCCTTCTTTGAGGAAATTAACTCGGGACATTTAGATAAGGCATTGAGCCATATGGTTTTGGTCATTGATGGCTTTACCCGTTTCTCAGCTGAGGAGGAAGCTCTGATTGCCCTCTTGAATGAGAAGTGTCATCAGATTGTTATTGGGACTTATGCCAGTCAAAAAGCCTATAAGGCTAACTTTGTCTATGGCAATGTTTATCAGGCCTCAGTGGATTTTTTGAGGACTTTAGCTCAGACCTATAAGGTGACACCAGATTATGTAACGACGGACAAGGAGGGCAATCCTTCTTTTGCACGTATCAGTCACCTTTTGGAGAGTCGTCATGATTTTAGTACCATAGATGAACAGCTGACTGATCAGGACAAAGAAGCTCTGCAAGTTTGGGAAGTGGTCAATCAAAGGGAAGAAGTGGCTCAGGTTGCCAAGAGTATTCGTCAGTTACTAGCGGATGGCAAACGTTACAAGGATATCTTAGTCTTGCTTGGTGATGAGGAGAGTTACAAGCTTCAAGTGGGTCAGATTTTCCGAAAATTTGACATTCCCTATTATTTTGGTAAGGAAGAAACCATGTCCAGCCATCCTTTGGTGCAGTTTGTGGATTCGCTAGAGCGTATCAAGCGCTATAATTATCGTGCTGAGGATTTGCTTAACCTTGTAAAATCTGGTCTTTATGGTGGATTTACTCAGGAGGACTTGGACCTTTTTGAATATTATGTCAATTTTGCAGATATCAAGGGGCGTCACAAGTTCTTGTCTGATTTTACGGCCAATAGTCGTGATAAGTATGATTTGGATCGTATCAATGCCTTGCGGTCACAACTGGTAGCGCCTCTGGACAAGTTGCTTAATAGTCGTAAACAAAAGGGTTCTAGTCTACTCAAGAAACTTGTGGCCTTTTTAGAGACTGTGCAAGTGCCAAGTCAGATGGCTGCTTTGACCGCCAAGGCCAGTGAGGCTGAAAAAGAACAGAATGAACAGGTCTGGAAGGCTTTCACCCAACTCTTGGAGCAGGTTGAGACCATTTTTGGAGAAGAAACACTGTCAGTGGACGACTTTTTGTCTATTTTGTGTTCGGGAATGTTGGCCTGTGATTACCGTACGGTTCCAGCCACTGTTGATGTGGTCAATGTGAAGAAATACGATTTGATTCAACCACATTCAGCTCCTTATGTTTTTGCCTTAGGCATGACTCAGTCACATTTTCCTAAGGTCGGGCAAAATAAGAGTCTCTTGTCTGATGAGGAACGCAGTCGTATCAATGAGGCAACGGATGAGCACAGGAGTTTGGATATTGTCACGCAGAGCAACAGTCAGAGAGGGCATTTCGTGGCCATGTCGCTTTTCAATGCCGCTAGTGAACAATTGGTGCTCAGTCAGCCACAAATTCTTAATGAGACGCTGGATGACATGTCGGTTTATTTGAAGGAAATCATTGACCTTGGTCTTCCGTTGCTTGAGAAGGGACGCAACCGTTTTGAAGCTAAGGGTGACCAGATTGGGAACTATAAGGACCTACTATCGACTGTTATTGCCCTTAACAGTAGTCATTTAGATACTGATTTGGACAAGGAAACGCAGACGTTTTGGTCAGTTGCCGTGCGTTATCTCCGTAAGCGACTTGATAAGGAACAGGTTTTGATTCCAAAGGTAATTGACGATGTGACGACAACCAAGGTCGATGATCAGGTCATGCAGCTGGTCTTTCCGGGAGAAGAACCACTTAAATTGTCAGCTTCGGCTCTGACGACCTTCTATAACAACCAGTATCTTTATTTCTTGCGCTATGTTTTGGAACTTGAAGAGTTGGAATCTATCCATCCGGACGCCCGACACCACGGAACTTACTTACACCGTGTCTTTGAGCGTGTGATGGGTGATTCTTCGTCAGAAAACTTCGACGAGAAACTGGAAAAGGCTATTAGTCAGACCAATCAGGAGCAACCCTTTGAGATTCTCTATACGGAGGATCAAGAGAGCCGCTTGTCTCGTCAGATTTTGGAAGATATCGCCCGTTCAACTGCCAGTGTTTTGCGTGACAATGCAGCGGTTAAGGTTGAGCGTGAGGAAGCCAAGTTTGACTTGCTTTTAGCAAATAGCATCAAGATTACAGGGATTATTGACCGAGTGGACCGTTTAACGGATGGGGCTCTGGGTGTCGTTGACTACAAATCAGGTAAAAATGTCTTTGACATTCAGAAATTCTACAATGGCCTTAGTCCGCAATTGGTGACCTATCTGGAGGCTCTCCGCCAAACCTATAAGGTTGATGCTGACCAGCTTTTTGGGGCCATGTATCTTCACATGCAGGATCCACAGCTTAATCTGGCCCAGTTTGGTCTGGATAAGCTAGCAGCTCAGGCTCATAAGGAATTGACCTATAAGGGGCTCTTTGTAGCTTCAGAAACAGAGCATCTGGCTGGTGGAAACTATGATTTACAAAAGACTGTCACCTATGACAAGGAGGACTTAGAGACCTTGTTGGATTATAATCTTAAACTCTTTACAGGTGCTGCGAAGATTATCCGAAGTGGGAATTTTGCAGTCAATCCTTATACTGAGGATGGCAAGTCTGTTCAAGGGGATCAGATTAAGGCTATTACTCATTTTGAGGCTGACCGCCACATGGGACAGGCTAGGAAGCTCTTACGTTTACCAAAAAAGGGTAAGAAGGAAGCCTATTTGGAGTTGATGGCAAAAGCTGAGGATAAGAATCAGATGCAAGTTGCTGAAAATACCATCCTTTTTTCAGCCGCTGATAAAGCTGTAAAAGCAGACAAAAAAGACCAGGAGGACAACCATGTTGACTAAAGCTTTTTTAAGTCCAGCAGAGATTAAGGAACGTATTGCCCAAGAAGCAGCTTCTGACAAGGAACGTAAGTTAACACCTGAGCAGATTGAAGCCATTTACAGTAATGGTACTAATATTTTGGTATCAGCTTCGGCTGGGTCAGGAAAAACCTTCGTCATGGTTGAACGTATCCTTGATATGATTGGACGTGGCGTTGGTATTGATCAGCTCTTTATCTCAACCTTTACGGTAAAGGCTGCAGGTGAGTTGAAAGAGCGTCTGGAAAAGCGTTTGACAGAGCAGCTGGGACAGGTAGAGACAGATGAAGAACGTGCCTTTCTTTCAGACCAGATTGCCAAGATTGGGACGGCTGATATTGGAACCATGGATGCCTTCACCCAGAAGTTGGTCAATCAGTTTGGCTATCTCCTCGGTGTGTCACCTATTTTCCGCATCATGACGGACCCTGCCGAGCAGACACTGATGAAAAATGAAGTTTATGCCGATCTCTTCAACGATTACATGCAGGGAAAGGATGCCCAGCTTTTCCAAAAATTAGTCCGTAACTTTGCTGGAAGTGGCAAGACCAGTAAGGCCTTTCGTGAGCTAGTTTACGATGTCTATAGCTTTTCTCAGGCTACTGCAGGTCCTGAAAAATGGCTACGTCATAATCTCTTGAAAGGACAAGTAGAAGCTAACCCAGAACAAGCTAAAGCCGATCTTTTAGAGGGTCTCAAAGATGGCTTGATTGCTGATTTTCTAGCTTTTTTGAGTGACCATCTAGGCCTAGCTCAGCGTGAATTTGCCAAGGCCAAGTATCTGAATAATGTATCAGATGCCATTAGCCTTCTGGAGGGAGCCTTGGCCAATGACCAAACCGATATGGAGGACTTGCTCAAACAACTCTTGACTCTGTCAGGAGGGACTGGCTTGACAAATATGACCCGTCCTAAAGACGAGGAACTCAAGGCCTACAAGGAAGCTTACAACAAGACCAAAAATGAGTTTGTGGCCCAGTTGCGTGAGATTGATACCCAACTAACGGTCCTCGAGGTTTTGACCAAGCATAATGATGACATCCTGCCTCTGTTAGAGCTGCTTCAGGCCTTTGTACTTGATTTTTCAGACCAGTATTTACAGGCCAAGATTCAGGAAAATGCCTTTGAATTCTCAGATATTGCCCACTTCGCCATCCGTATTTTGGAGGAAAATCCTGAGGTGGCAGCCAGCTACCGTGACCGTTACCATGAAGTGATGGTGGATGAGTACCAGGACAATAGCCATACCCAAGAGCGCATGTTGGGGCTCCTCTCTAACGGTCACAACCGATTCATGGTGGGAGATATCAAGCAATCCATCTATCGTTTCCGTCAGGCAGACCCTCAGATTTTTAATGGCAAGTTTCAGCTCTTCCTTGACAATCCAGATGCTGGTAAGCTGATTCTCCTTAAAGAGAACTTCCGTAGCCAATCTGAAGTTCTTGATGCGACCAATGGTGTTTTCAGACACCTCATGGACCAGGAAATCGGGGATATCCTTTATGACAAGACGCATATGTTGGTAGCGGGTAGCGAGAAGCAAAAAGAGCCCCATCCTGAAAATGAGACTGAGGTTCTGATTTACAATAGTGATGAAACCGGTGCAAATCCTGACGAGGAAGGTCCTGATCAACCTATCAGCAGTGGTGAGATTTCTTTGGTTATCAAAGAAATCATTAAACTTCACGAGCAGGGAGTCCGTTTTGAGGACATTACCCTCCTAGCACCAACCCGTAACACCTATCTGGACTTGATGGCGAGCTTTGAGGAGCACGGAATTCCCTTGGTTCCTGACGAGTACAAGTCAAGTTATCTTGAGTCACTAGAAGTCATGATTATGTTGGACACCCTTCGTGCTATCAATAATCCTCTTAACGATTATGCCTTGGTTGCCCTCCTTCGTTCACCAATGTTTCATTTCAACGAGGATGATTTGGCTCGTATTGCTGTCCAGGCTGACGAAGGACAATTCTATGACAAGCTTCTTGTAGCTTGCACTAAAACAGGGCTTCATCCGGAAGTCGTGACGAAAGGACTTGATGCCAAGTTGACTCTTTTCACTGAGACTCTGGCAGATTGGCGTGATTACAGTAAGTGGCATTCGCTCTATGACCTCATTTGGAAGATTTACAACGACCGTTTCTATTACGACTATGTTGGTAGCCTTCCACGAGCCGAGCAACGTCAGGCTAATCTCTACGCCCTTGCCTTGCGTGCTAATGCCTATGAAAAGACCGGCTTTAAGGGACTTTCTCGTTTTATCGGTATGATTGATAAGATCATTTCTAGCGGTAACGACCTAGAAGAAGTGACAGACTTGGTTCCTAAAAATGCCGTTAGCCTCATGACTATTCACAAGGCTAAGGGACTGGAGTTTAAGTATGTTTTTGTTTTGCAGATGAATCGCAAGTTCATCGGTCACAGCAAGGATGGACTGAGTGGTAAGTACATTATCAACCGTGAAAAAGGACTTGGCATTAAGTACCTAGCTGACCTTAAAGACCAGATAAACACCAATTTGCCCAAGTTAAATGTTGTTCTGGAGACCCTAACCTTTCAGGAAAATCGTAAGGAAGAGCGCCGAGCAAGTATCTCTGAAGAGATGCGTCTGCTCTATGTTGCAATGACTCGTGCAGAGCAAAAGCTCTACCTGGTTGGGAAGGGTAGTAAGGAAAAATTAACCCAGCAATATGGCACTGATGTTGAAAATAATCGCCTACCAGTAGTTCTGAGAGACCAACTATCTACTTATCAGGACTGGATTATGGCCCTGGATACTGCTTTTATGAGAAAGGACCTCAAGTTTACTGTTAGCTTTGTTGAGGCTGAGGAGTTGACCCCAGAAGCTATTGGACAGGTTGAAGTTCAAGCAGCAGTAAATGCTGATGATTTATCTAACAATCGCCAGACGGAAGACATTAAGCGTGCCCTAACGGTCTTAGAAAGCGTTGAAAAACTCAACCAACTCTATGCACCAGCAATTGACCTACCATCGGTGCGTACTCCAAGTCAGCTGAAGACTTTCTACGAAACAGTTATGGATACAGAAGGTGTAGATATCATGGACAAGAAAGAGGAAGTCCAACCTCTTGAAACATCCACTACTTTTGAGCTACCAGACTTTGGCCAAAAAACGAAAGTTACAGGAGCTGCGGTTGGTTCTGCTACCCATGAACTCATGCAACGCTTGATTCTTTCTGATACTGTGACCCTCCAAGACTTGACTCAAGCTCTTGGGCGAGTATCTGCTGATGACCAAGTCAAGGCGCGTGTGCAGTTAGAAAAGCTACTAGGCTTCTTTGACACCGAACTTGGGAAGCTCATTCTAGCTAACCGTGGTAAGTTGCGTCGTGAAGCACCATTTGCCATGTTGGCAGAAGATCCCGCTAGTAAAGAAGATTTTGTTGTCCGTGGTATCATCGATGGCTACCTCCTTCTTGAAAATCGAATTGTCCTCTTTGATTACAAGACGGACTACTTTACTCACCCAAGTGAGATTAAAGAGCGCTACACAGGCCAAATGAGCCTCTATGCCAAGGCTCTCAGTCAAGCCTACCAGGTGGACAAGGTCGATAAATACCTTATTCTTCTAGGAGGCAAAGACTTGGAAGTAGTAGAAGTATAAGTATAAGTTATTGCATAACCATTCTTTCATAGTGAGAGAATGGTTTTTGTCTCCCAAACCAAGTAAAAAAGACCGGTGTCTCCACCAGTCTTTCCGATAAATTTCCATCAGTATTGTAAGTTCATTAAAATATTAGAGGATGGAAACGGTTATGAAAAAAAGTATCTTGTAGGTCGCTTAGACCTACGAAGGTTATTATAACAAACTCATCTTAATCTAAACAAGGTTAGAAAAATTAGAAATAAACAGCATAAGTGTTACTAGTTTTTAATAGATGAACTCCATAATGACAGTAAATACAGACAAAAACCGCCGGTACTAGACTGACGGTATTTGTTCCTTTTAATCGTAACATCAACTAATCAAAGGCACTACCCAATTGACCCAGGCCCAGGAAATCGGCATGACCAGTATCATGGCTGGAATCATATCGGCGGTTGGAAATTGACGAAGTTTCATAATACGAAAACCAGTCGCAATCATAAGGAAGCCTCCACAAGCTTTAAAATCTCCAATCATAGCCTTTGTCGTCAAAGGGAGAATGAAACCAGCACTCACAAAGAGGAGGAAAAAAATGATGAATTGTGGAATGGCAATCATGGAAACAATGTAACCCAGACTACAAGAGAAAATCATAGCCGTGAAGAAATCTAGGATAGACTTGGAAATTAAGATAGAAGCATCGCCTGTCATCCCAGACTCAAGGCTCCCGTAAATCCCTGTCCCACTTGCACAAAAGAGGACGATTACTGTCAAGAGTTGCGCATAAAACTCATCGTGAGCCAGTCCGGTTTGCTTACTTGGCGTAATTTTGGACAAGCCTTTTTCCATAAGCCCAGCTCCCTTGTTGATGAGGTTTCCGAACTTTAGGGCCAGTCCAATAATAGTACCGATAACTACCGCAAAGATAACCGCAGGCATGTTAACCATATTCATAATAGCACTAATCCCCATAACCATAGAGGCTAGGCCAAAGATAAGGTTAAGATTTTCCTTGAAATCGTCTCTGAGATAGTCCCCGAAGAGCCCTCCAGCGATTCCTCCTAAGATAATAGATAGCGAATTGATGATAATTCCAGTTGGCATTAGTGCTTTACCCCTCTTGATACTAAATACTATAAGTCTATCATTATCAAAGGATGAATGCAAAAACAGGAAGTAATATCAAAGACTTTCTTGAAATTGTACCTTTGAAATGATACAATAAATGAGAAATTAGTGGAAAACGCTATCCAATCTTTTATTTAGCGGTTTTTAAGTTATTGTTTATGAAAAATAAGCTTATAAATCTAATTTTAACCCTAATAAAAACAACAAAATGGCATTATGATTAAATAAGTGCTCAAGGAAGGATAAAAGATGATTCGATTTGAACAAGTGACTAAGCGTTATGAGGATAAGGATGCCCTCTCAGATCTTAATCTAGAGATTCGTGATGGGGAAATTTTTGGCCTGATTGGCCACAATGGTGCTGGAAAGACCACGACCATTTCTATTTTGACATCTATCATTGAGGCCAGCTACGGAGAGGTTTATGTTGACGATATGGCTCTTAGTCAGCACCGAGATGCTATTAAGAAAAAAATCGCTTATGTACCAGATTCACCGGACCTATTTCTAAATTTGACTGCCAATGACTACTGGTACTTTTTGACACGTATCTATGATTTGGAAGCTAGTCAGGTTGAGGAACGTTTAACAGCCCTTATGACGACCTTTGATTTGACTGAAAATCGCTATAATCTCATTTCTTCCTTCTCACACGGTATGCGTCAGAAAGTTGTTGTTATTGGTGCTCTTTTGGTTAATCCACAGATTTGGGTTTTGGATGAGCCTCTGACAGGTTTGGACCCACAGGCATCCTATGATTTGAAAGAAGCCATGCGTCATCATGCCAAGGAGGGAAATAGCGTCCTTTTCTCAACCCATGTCCTGAGTGTAGCTGAGCAACTCTGTGAGCGCATTGGTATTTTGAAGAAAGGAAAACTCATCTTCCAAGGTTCCTTAGCTGAGCTGAAAGCTAAGTACCCTGACAAGGATTTAGAATCCATCTATCTAGAAATGGTTGGACGCAAGGTCGAGGAGGTGTAGTCATGAACTGGAACCACGTTTGGGAGCTTTTTAAAATCAATCTCCTCTATGCGAATCCTCAAGCTGTCACTAGCCTTCAGAAACGTCAGGAGAAAAAGAAAAAAGCTAATTTCTCCATTGTAAATGCCATGCTCAGGCAGCAACTCTTGATTTTAATTCTTTTTACGGTGCTCTATAGCTACCTTTTTATCGGTGTTGATTACAAGGCCAACCCTGGTGTCTTAACCTTGTATCTTTTGACCTTTACGGTTATGGGACTAGTTCAGACTTTCACCGCCCTTTATAGCACCTTTTATGACAGTAAGGATAGCAAGGTCTATCTGCCCTTACCTTTGAAACCATCGGAAGTCTTTTTGGCCAAGACCTTATCAGGTTTTATGACTGGGATGACTTTTATGGTTCCACTTCTTAGCTTGCTCATCTTAGCTTACTGGCAATTTATTGGTCCACTGGGGATACTTGTAGGGCTATTTGCCTTTGTCCTTTGTCTTTTTGTCAATCTCGTTCTGTCAGTCCTTCTCGCCAACAGCATTGGGACTTTGATTGTTCGTAGCTCTCGTCAAAAGCTCTATTCGACTATCCTGATGACCCTATCAACCCTATTACTCATGCTGCCTATTATGTTGGTTAGTTTTATAAATGGTTATATTAAGGGTGTTGGACATGCCGATTTTCCTTTATCCCCTTACTTGCGAGGCTACTATGATCTCGTAACTGCCCCGCTGTCTATGGAGGCCCTCCTAAATCTTTACCTTCCTCTTGCCTTGGTGCTCCTCTTAGCCTATTGGTTTTATAAGGTCAGAATGCCTCGCTATTTCCACGAGGCCCTCTATAGTCAAAAAGCTAGTAAGGTAAAGACCAAGACTGTGACTCGTAGCCAGCGACAGGTCCTGGTTCGTCACCATTTATCTACCTTGGGAAATCCAACCCTTATTATTAATACCTATATGGTGCCAATCTTATATATGGTTATGATGGGTGGTGGAGCAGTCTTTTTGAAAGATTTAGGACCGGATTATTTTGGACTCCTGCTTTTAATCGGGATGGCCTTTGGTTTCTTTTCAGCACAACCAACCAGTTTTCTAGGGGTGGCGACTTCCTTGGAGGGGACAAACTTTGATTTTATTCGTAGTTTGCCAATCAATACGGGTGACTACCTTCGTCAGAAGTTTTGGCTATTTTATAGCTTGCAAGTTGGTATTTCCCTCTTGTTAGGAGGACTTGGCTTGCTTTTCCTTGCTCACCTTCATCCCGTTTTAGTCCTTAGTTTCATCCTTGGATTCCTTGTCTCGACCTATCTGCTAGGAGGCTATTTCTTCGAGAGGGACCTTAAACTGTTGGAATTGAATTGGCAGGAAGTCACCCAACTCTTTAATCGAGGTGGTGGACAGTGGCTTTTTGTGGGAATTTTCATTTTTACCCTCATCGTTGCTGCCTTGCTAGGAGGTATTGTCTTCTTTGTCAGCAAGGTTTGGATAGCCTTTGCAGTTAATGCGATAACAGCTGTGGTTCTAACCTTAATTGCCCTAATGGTTTACCTTTTTGGAGACCGTAAGCGTTGGAAACGCATTAGAGCTATGTTTTTTGCTTAGACTAAATTGTTTAAAGAGTTTTTCCAAATAGGAGGGACTCTTTTTATGACAATTCCTTATATGCAAACTTATACATTAATATGTTAAAATACCTGAATTTAGTGTATAATCATAAATATGAAACGAAATTTTGACTCAGTAAAACGCCTGGTTATCAAAATCGGGACTAGCTCTCTGGTTTTGCCATCAGGAAAAATTAATCTTGAAAAAATCGATCAACTGGCTTTTGTGATTTCCAGCCTGCATAATAAGGGGATTGAAGTCGTCTTGGTATCTTCTGGTGCTATGGGCTTCGGTCTTAATGTCCTAGACCTTGACAAGCGGCCGGTAGAAGTCGGTAAGCAGCAGGCCGTCTCAAGTGTTGGACAGGTTGCCATGATGAGCCTCTACTCTCAGGTTTTTGCACATTACCAGACTAAGGTTTCTCAGCTTCTTTTAACTCGAGATGTGGTTGAGTATCCTGAGAGTCTCTCTAATGCCATTAACGCTTTTGACAGCCTTTTTGAACTGGGAGTGGTTCCAGTCGTTAATGAAAATGACGCTGTCAGCGTAGATGAGATGGATCATGCGACTAAGTTTGGTGATAATGACCGCTTGTCAGCTATCGTAGCTAAGATTGTAGGTGCAGACCTTCTGATTATGTTGTCAGATATTGATGGGCTTTTTGATAAGAATCCTAATATCTATGAGGATGCAACCCTTCGTAGCTATGTACCAGAGATTACAGAGGAAATTCTGGCCTCGGCTGGTGGTGCTGGTAGTAAGTTTGGTACGGGTGGTATGATGAGTAAGATTAAGTCTGCCCAGATGGTTTTTGAGAATCATAGCCAAATGGTTTTGATGAACGGTGAAAATCCACGTGACATCCTTCGTGTCCTTGAAGGAGCTAAAATCGGTACACTCTTTAAACAGGAGGACTAAGATGACATATATTGATACACTTGGCCAACAGGCCAAAGTAGCAGGTCGTCAGATTGCTAAATTATCAACAGCAGCCAAAAACGACCTTCTAAATCAGGTAGCTAAAGCTCTAGTAGCTGAAAGTGCCTATATTATCACTGAAAATGCTAAGGATATGGCCAATGCCAAGGAAAATGGTATCTCCGAAATCATGCAAGATCGCTTGCTCCTAACGGAAGATCGTATTGCAGGGATAGCAGAAGGTGTCCGTCAGGTCGCAGACCTCCAAGATCCTATCGGTCAAGTGGTGCGTGGCTATACGAATCTCGATGGCCTTAAAATCGTACAAAAGCGTGTCCCTATGGGAGTTATCGCCATGATTTTTGAAAGCCGTCCCAATGTCTCAATTGATGCTTTTAGCTTAGCCTTCAAGACCAATAATGCCATCATTCTCCGTGGGGGACGTGATGCCATTAATTCGAATAAGGCTCTAGTTACAGTAGCCCGTAAGGCCTTGGAAACTGCAGGAATTCCAGCAGATGCCGTTCAGTTAGTTGAAGATACCTCTCACGAAGTAGCAGAAGAACTCATGGCGGCGACTGAGTACGTAGACTTGCTCATCCCTAGAGGTGGGGCCCGTCTCATCCAAACGGTTAAAGAAAAAGCCAAGGTTCCAGTCATTGAAACAGGTGTCGGTAACTGTCATATTTATGTGGATAAATATGCTAATTTGGATATGGCGACACAGATTGTCATCAATGCCAAAACGCAGCGACCAAGCGTTTGTAACGCTGCAGAATCGCTGGTCGTTCATGCTGATATTGCGGAAGACTTCCTACCTCAATTGGAAAAGGCTATTTCTAAAGTTCATGCTGTTGAATTTCGTGCAGATGAGCGTGCTTTGAAAGTAATGGACAAAGCTGTTTCAGCCTTACCAGAAGACTTTGCGACAGAGTTTTTGGACTACACAATGTCTGTTAAAGTGGTAGATAGCCTTGACGAGGCTATTGGCTGGATTAACACTTACACGACATCGCATTCAGAGGCTATCGTGACTCAAGATATTAGTCGTGCTGAGCAATTCCAAGACGATGTTGACGCTGCAGCTGTCTATGTTAATGTTTCAACCCGCTTCACAGATGGATTCGTCTTTGGACTAGGTGCTGAAATCGGAATTTCAACTCAGAAGATGCATGCCCGAGGTCCAATGGGACTGGAGGCCCTTACCTCAACCAAGTTCTATATTAATGGCCAAGGACAAATTAGAGAATAACCCATCAAGCTCCAGGAAGGAGCTTTTTTAGTTAGTTTGCTAGACGACAGGTCTTCTGATATACTGGTGGTATCAAGAATGAGGAGATTTTGCCATGTTTAAAGCTTATAAAAAGTATTGGATGGGCTATGTCGATTTTACAGGACGTTCAAGCCGCTCAGACTATTGGTTGGCAGTTTTAGCGAATGCGATTGTAACTATCATTTTATTTACCGTGGTTATAGTTGCCATTGTATTTGATAGTCCAGGTAGTCATTATCATATTATTTTTAAATTATTGTATGGGCTTGCAATGGTATATTTCTTTGCTAACTATATTCCATCTTTTGCCCTTCAGGTGCGTCGCTTACGTGATGCCGGTTTTCACTGGGCATTGATTTTCTTACGCTATGCGCCTGTTATAGGCGATATCGTTCTGTTGGTTTTGTTTTGTCAACCCACAAAAGTAGAATTTCCTTTCAACCAGTTCAATAATCCACAACAATGATAAGTATTTAGCAGCCTAGTAAGGCTGCTTTTTAGTCAATTTGTCAAATTCTTTTTTTATTGCTATACTATAAGTATCAAAAAATGAGGAGATTTTATTATGATCGAAGCTTATAAGAAGTTTTGGAAGGGCTACGTAGATTTTGAGGGACGTTCAACACGTTCAGATTACTGGTTTGCATATTTGGCAAATATGTTAACAGTTATTGCTTTTTATGTGTTGCTAGCAATCTTTGGAGGTATTGCAGGTGCGACAGAATCAAGCTTTTTAGCTGTTATTTCATTTATCATCCTATTTATCTTTTTTGCCTTTGGTATTGCTGCCATCTTACCTGGTATTGCTGTAACAGTTCGTCGTTTGCGTGATGCTGGCTATAATTGGGCATTTATTTTTATTCCTTTGATTCCATTTGTCGGTGGTATTATCTTCATTGTTCTACTATGTCAACCAACAAAAGTAGAAGTGCCATTTAACAACTTTAATAACCCACAGCAATAATGACAACCAGCCAACTCTTAGAGTTGGTTTTTCTGATGCCAAAAAAGTTTTATGTCAATGTTGCACATTTTAATATTTCTGATATAATCTTATCTGAGACTAATCAATACTAAAATATAATTTAAGAAATGTGAATAACTTATGAAACTATTTCGTCACTTAAAAGAAAAACGTTACCTTATTTTGGCATTTACCCTACCAGCTCTTTTATTGGCTTTGGCTATTGTCTTTTTCCGTCCTACTCATCATCATGCCGAGGTAGGAGTGAGGGTCAGCACCAAACAGTCGTCATCAAAAGCTAAGGCTTCCTCTAAATCATCTAGCTCTAGCATGTCATCGTCGGCATCAAGGTCTAGCGAGTCATCCAGCTCTAGCACGGCATCTGTAGCAGCTAGTCAGACACAGGCAGCCACAACGACTACGGTGACACCAGCGCCTTCCTCAGCCCAAGGGACTTACCAAGCACCACAGTATAATTATGCTCCCCCAACAACTTATACCGAATCACAAAATGATGCTTCAACATCTACGATTTATAACGGGGATGTTAACTCTACTGTAGCCGAATAGAAAGATTATTATGAAAAAGAAATTATTGTTATTAGTAACTGGCTTATCTAGCCTAGCCCTATTAGCTGCTTGTTCAAATCAGTCTAATCATTTATCATCTACCAATTCTTCCTCATCAGTAGAGCAGTCCCAATCAGACAGTAGTGAAAGCTCAAGTGAAGAGGAAAAAGTAGATACCTCTGCTTATGATGACATCATCAGCAAGTATCAAACAGCTGTAGCTGACAATCAAACTGACGCTTCAATTAACCCTTTGGTGGTGACCTATGCCAATTCTAAAATGAATCCGGCATCTACTGTCTATACTTACCGTGATTTGGATGGTAATGGTGTTGATGAGTTGATTCTTGCTTTTAAGCCAGGTAAACTCTTTAAAGACTATATGATTACGGATATCTATACTATTTCTAAGGATGATGGTCAGGTCATTCGTCTGACAGAAGGTCAACAACTGGGTATGTTGGGTGAGCGTATGACCTTGGCTTACCTCAAGGATAAGACGTTTAGCTACTATGGTAGTGCCGGTGCCACAGCAGGTGGCGGTTCAGGTTACCACTTTAATAATGACGGTCAGTCTCTTGTCAAAGACGACAGCGATTCAGGTGCTGAAAAAGCAGATCTTTCTGATTGGGATTGGAAGGACTTGGACAGTGCTTCAAGTAATAGTAGTTCTAAAACATCGTCGGAAGGTAAAACAAGCTCAACCTCACTTAAGGCTGATGAACTGAAAAATGGTAACTACAAGTCAGCTGTAGGGACATGGAAATCTTCAAATGGAATGACCATCAAAATTACTTCGGATGGACAATTGGAACTCTGGGGCTCTACTTACCCAATTGATAAGGTCTCAGAAGAGAAATATGATTCTGGGATATATAGTCTAACTTATATTGATTCCAATCCAACAGGTAATACCCCAATTGAGTTTTGTCTTAAAGGGGTTAGCGATCGAGGTGATGCGGGAGATAACAGTAAGGACCGAATTTTAGCGACGCAAGGGATTCCTACAGAGGAAAATTATTATTACAGAGTAGACTGATTTTTGATAACCAATCTATAATTCATCAAGCCAGGCCCTGGGTCTGGTTTTTTTGCCGTCCTAACAACTTTCAAGGCGAGACAATTTCTCTATTCTTGTGCTATAATAAAAGTTATGACTAATGAATTTCACCATGTAACCGTTCTTTTACACGAAACTGTTGATATGCTTGATATCAAGCCTGATGGCATCTATGTCGATGCGACTTTGGGTGGCGCAGGACATTCGTCCTATCTATTGTCACAATTGTCTGAAAAAGGGCATTTGTACTGTTTCGACCAAGACCAAAAGGCTATTGATAACGCCCAAGGACGTCTGAAAGACTATATTGACAAGGGAATGGTGACTTTCATTAAGGATAATTTCCGTAACCTCAGGTCTAACCTTGAAGCTCTGGGAGTGTCTGAAATTGATGGCATTCTCTACGATTTGGGTGTGTCTAGCCCACAGTTGGATGAGCGTGAGCGTGGTTTCTCCTATAAACAGGATGCCAAGCTGGATATGCGTATGAATGAGGAAGCTAGTTTAACGGCCTATGAGGTGGTTAATACTTATCCTTACAACGATTTGGTGCGTATTTTCTTCAAGTATGGTGAAGACAAGTTCTCTAAACAGATTGCACGTAAGATTGAGCAAGCACGTCAGGTCAAACCTATCGAGACGACGACGGAACTGGCGGAAATTATTAAATCTGCTAAGCCTGCCAAGGAACTAAAGAAAAAGGGCCATCCAGCCAAACAAATTTTCCAAGCCATCCGAATCGAAGTCAACGATGAGCTTGGTGCTGCGGATGAGTCTATTCAGGAGGCTTTGGACCTATTAGCTGTGGATGGTCGTATCTCGGTCATTACCTTCCATTCTTTGGAGGATCGTTTAACCAAACAGCTTTTTAAGGAAGCCAGTACGGTAGATGTGCCTAAAGGCTTACCCTTTATTCCCGAAGACCTCCAACCTAAGGTAGCATTAGTAAATCGCAAGCCTATCCTGCCTAGCCAGGAAGAATTAGAAGCAAACAACCGCTCGCATTCTGCTAAATTGCGTGTGGCTAAAAAAATCAGGAAATAACTATGGAAAATCAGGAACATCAGGTTGTTAATAGAGCCCTTAGAAACCATATTCGTTTTATGACACGTATGGAAAAGGCCTTCTATTCGGCAATTGTTTTGACAGCTGTTGTGATGAGTATCTCGGTTGTCTTTTTACAGGGACGTAATCAGGCCATCAAGCAACAAATCACAGACCTTAATAGCAAGATCAGTGATAAGAAGACAGAGCTTAACAATGCAAAACAGGCAGTGAATGAGTTGACTAACTCTGATCGTATCAAAGAGATTGCTAATAAAGCAGGCCTGTCTATTAATAACGATAGTATTAAGAGTGTGAAATAGCCAATGAACAGACTAAGAAAACTTAAACATTTATTTCTAAATTATGTCGTAAAGGATAGGCGAAAACCTGCCCAGAATCGACAGCATGTTGGTCAGAACCTTATGGTTCTTAGTATCTTTATCTTTTTCGTCTTCATTATCAACTTTGTGGTAATCATTGGGACAGATAGTAAGTTTGGTGTTGATTTGTCCACACAAGCTGCTAAGTCATATAACACTAAAACCACAGTGGCTGCCAAACGTGGGACGATTTACGACCGAAATGGAAATGTTTTGGCTGAAGATTCAACCAGTTACGCCATTTACGCTATTGTGTCAACCAGCTATGTCTCAGCAACGCAGGAGAAACTCTACGTTCAAGAAAGCCAGTTTGATAAGGTTGCCGATATTTTAAAGGACAAGCTAGGAATTAAGAAAAGCGATGCTCTAGCTCAATTGCGTACTAAAGGTGCCTATCAGGTTTCCTTTGGTCTAAAGGGTAAGGGTATCACCTACTCAGTTAAAGAGGAACTTGAAAAGGCTTTTAAGGATGCAGATATCAAGGGTATGGCTTTTGAAGCGACAACCTCACGTATGTATCCTAATGGAACCTTTGCTTCAGAGTTTCTTGGCCGTGCCGAAGCTGTTGAGAACAAAAAAGACGGTTCTTATTCATTGGTCGGTCAAACCGGTTTAGAGCGTTCGCTGAATAGCCTTTTGACAGGGAAAGACGGCGAAGCCATCTACGAAAAGGACAAGGACGGTAATACTCTTCTTGGAACGGAAACTGTTACCAAGGAAGCTATTGATGGTAAGAACATCTATACGACCTTATCAGCGCCTCTTCAAACCTTCTTGGAAACGCAGATGGATACCTTTATGGAGGAAACCCAAGGGGTTAATGCTTCAGCGACAGTTGTCAATGCAAAAACAGGTGAAATTCTTGCGACGACACAACGTCCTACCTATAACTCTGATACCCTCGAAGGACAAGCCAAGAAAAGTTATGACTGGGTTAACCGACTTTATGAGGCCCAATATGAACCAGGGTCAACCATGAAGGTGATGCTCTTGTCATCGGCTATCAATAACGGAAGTTTCAATCCTAATGCGACCTATAGCAATGCCAATGGTATCAAGGTTGATGATGTTGAAATCAATGACTGGTCTATTAATGAAGGTATCTCGTCAGGTCGAACCATGTCATTTGCCCAAGGCTTCTCTTATTCAAGTAACGTTGGGATGACCATGTTGGAACAAGAGATGGGAGACAAGGTTTGGTCAAACTACCTATCACTCTATAAGTTTGGACTTCCAACCCGTTTTGGGATGGTAGGTGAATCTTCAGGGGTTGTCTCAAGAAACTCTGTGAATATTGCGCAATCATCCTTTGGACAAGGGATTTCAGTGACTCAGGTTCAGATGCTCCGTGCTTTTTCAGCTATCTCTAACAACGGTGTTATGTTGGAACCTCAATTTATCAAACAAGTTGCGGATGTCAACCAGGGCACTGTTCGTACGGCTAAGAAAGAAGTTATTGGTAAGCCAGTTTCCAAGCAGGCTGCTTCTGAGACCCGTAATTATATGATTTCTGTTGGTACAGACCCAGAGTTTGGTACCCTGTACAACAAGTCTGAAGGTTCGCCAATCATTAAGGTTGGTAATTATGATGTTGCGGTTAAGTCAGGAACAGCCCAAGTGGCTGATGAAAAGACAGGAACCTATAAAGTTGGGACCAACGAAACGCTCAACTCAGTTGTAGCTATGGTTCCTTCTGATGATCCACAATATGTCATGTATGTAACGGTTCAGGAACCTAAGACCTGGGATAATAATTTTTATGCGACGGTGGTTAACCCTGTCCTAGAAGAAGCCATGTCCATGGGTGATACGCTTGATAGCTCTGTTTCTGAAGGTAGTGGAAAGACCGATGAAACGAGCTATCAAACGGGTGATATTATTGGAAAACGCCCAGGTGAGACGGCTAATACCCTTCGCCAAAACTTGACTCATCCCATTATTCTGGGTGTTGGTGATAAGATTGAAAAGGTTTCTGTAGGTGCTAAAGAAAATATTAAAGCTAATCAGCAAATCTTAATCATGACCAATGATTTCACCGAACTTCCAGACATGTATGGATGGACCAAGGATAATGTTGAAACCTTTGCTAAATGGAAAGGTATTAAGATTACATACAAGGGTGGCAAGTCAGGAACTGTTACCAAACAAAGCGTTGCGGCAGGAAAAGCCCTGTCTAAAACTAAGAAGATTACCATTACTTTAGGAGATTAAGATGACTATGAGTCTGATAGCGGGCGTGATTGCCTTTGTGTTAACGGTACTAGCCATGCCTCACTTTATTACTTATTACAAAATCAAAAAAATTGGTGGCCAACAGATGCACGAAGATGTGAAACAGCACTTGGCCAAGGCTGGAACACCAACCATGGGAGGAACGGTCTTCCTCGTAGTTGCGATTTTGGTTAGTTTGATTTTTAATTTCCATGTCTTTAGTAAGGGACACCAAGCCTATGGTGCCCCAGTAGGGATACTCTTTGTACTCTTGATTTATGGTATCATTGGATTTCTGGATGACTTCCTTAAGATTTTCCATCAAATCAATGAGGGGCTTAAACCTTGGCAAAAGATGGCCTTGCAAATTATTGCCGGTTTGCTTTTCTACTTTATTCATGTCCTTCCGAGTGGTACAGATAGTCTAGCTATTGGTGGTTTGACCATTCATTTAGGTGTTTTCTATATCATCTTTGTCCTCTTCTGGATTGTTGGTTTTTCAAATGCGGTCAACTTGACAGATGGTATTGATGGTCTGGCTTCCATCTCTGTGGTTATCAGCTTGATTGCCTATGGGATTATCGCTTTTGTTAAGGGTGAGTTCGCTATTTTAACAATCATCATCACTATGATTGGGGCCCTTCTTGGTTTCTTTGTCTTTAACCACAAGCCAGCCAAGGTCTTCATGGGAGATGTCGGTTCCTTGTCACTTGGTGCCATGCTTGCCGTTATCTCTATCGCCCTACGTGTAGAGTGGACATTGCTTTTGATTGGTTTGGTTTATGTCTTTGAGACAGCTTCTGTCATGTTGCAGGTCAGCTATTTCAAATACACTAAGCGTAAGTATGGTGAAGGTCGTCGTATTTTCCGTATGACACCATTCCACCATCATCTCGAATTGGGTGGTCTCTCAGGTAATGGAGAGAAATGGTCAGAATGGAAGGTTGATGCTTTCCTTTGGACTATTGGAGCTCTTGCAAGTGCCCTTACCCTTTGGATGGTTCTCGGGAACGTAATGAAATAAATGAAAAGAGCAGAAATGCTCTTTTTCTGTTATAATGGTAAGGATAGACTAGATAGAAAAGAAGTAAGTAAAGATGTCATTTAAAGATTTTAATTTTAAAACATTTATTCAGGAGGCCCTTGACGAGATTAAGTTTAAGGAGCCAACGCCTGTTCAGCAGAAATTGATTCCCGTAGTCCGTTCAGGTCGTGATTTGGTGGGTGAATCAAAGACGGGGTCAGGGAAGACCCATACCTTCCTCTTGCCAATTTTTGAAAAGCTCAGCCCAGAGAGTGGGGATGTGCAAGTAGTGATTACTGCGCCGTCACGTGAATTGGCAACACAAATTTACCAGGCGACAAAACAGATTGCCAAACACTCTGCGACAGAAATTCGTGTCGTTAATTACGTAGGTGGTACGGATAAGCAACGTCAGATTGAGAAACTTAAGGTAGCCCAACCTCATATCGTTATTGGGACACCTGGGCGTATCTATGACCTCATTAAGTCTGGTGACTTGGCAATTCATAAGGCCCATACCTTTGTTGTTGACGAAGCTGACATGACTATGGACATGGGATTCTTGGATACTGTAGATAAGATTGCGGCAAGCCTACCTAAGGAAGTTCAAATCTTGGTCTTTTCTGCGACGATTCCTCAAAAATTGCAACCGTTCTTGAAGAAATACTTGACCAATCCAGTCATGGAACAAATCAAAACTTCAACAGTTATTGCGGATACCATTGATAACTGGTTGGTATCTACTAAGGGGCGTAATAAGAATGAACAGATTCTTGAGATGCTTAAGGGCATGCAGCCATATCTGGCAATGATTTTCGTTAATACCAAGGAACGTGCTGACGATTTGCACAGCTACCTAGTGTCAAATGGTCTTAAGGTTGCGAAAATTCATGGCGGTATCCCACCACGTGAACGTAAGCGTATCATGAATCAAGTCAAGAAGCTTGATTTTGAGTATATTGTAGCGACTGACCTTGCAGCGCGTGGGATTGATATTGAAGGGGTTAGCCATGTTATCAATGACGCCATTCCTCAAGATTTGTCATTCTTTGTTCACCGTGTGGGACGTACAGGGCGTAATGGTTTGTCAGGAACAGCCATCACCCTATATCAACCAAGTGACGATTCCGATATTCGTGAGCTTGAAAAGATGGGTATTACCTTTGAGCCTAAGGTTTATAAGGATGGTGAGTTTCAAGATACCTATGACCGTGACCGTCGTGCCAACCGTGAAAAAGCCTATCAAAAACTTGATACAGAAATGATTGGTCTGGTTAAGAAGAAAAAGAAAAAAATCAAGCCTGGCTATAAGAAGAAAATTCAGTGGAAGGTTGACGAGAAACGCAAACGTGAACGCCGTGCAGCCAACCGTGCTAAGGGCCGTGCTGAACGTAAAGCTAAGAAGCAAAGTTTCTAAGTTTGGCTTTTAGGTAAAAGCAAATTTTAATTTAAAAATTCAAGAGGTTGAAACTATAAGGTTTCAGCTTTTTTGATTATTAACGAACTTTTGAGAAAGTCAAAAGACCTTATTTAGTTTGAAGATAAATTCTTCTTTTGAGCCTAAGGTCTCAAAACTTCCCAACGCTTATGACTACAAAGTTTTAGGCGTTATTATCACAGCGGCAAGTCTCAGTATATGCTCACTACACTCGCAAAATAATTGGCTGTCTTAAGGACTGGAAATGTGATGAATAAATAGTTTTCTACTATTTACTACAAAAAAACTAACAAAATGATACAAAAGAAAGTTGATTTTGATAATTTAAGCTAAACTAAATCTGATATTGAATAGTGGATTTTCTTTGAGTTTTTTTATTAGATTAGGGATAATTTCTGTCGAAACATTATCATACCACCATTTATTGATGAGGGAATCAATGTTTTCTTGCCTAAATGTTGAGGGTATGCCGTTTCCGTCTGATTCAATTAGTATACCACAGACATTAACTTCAAATGATTTAATTAAATTATCCCCTAACATCAACCAAAGAATATCAAACATTTCTTCAAAATCAATGACAGTCAATTCATTGATGGTACTGGTTCTAAAACTTCTAGCGAGGTTATAACTTTTTTCACCAACAGTAATGTCAATGTCGTCTTTTTTGTGAAAAGTATCCATTTCAGTTTCATCAGAAGCCAAAACATTTTTCTTTGAATATTGAAATTTGCGAATGTCTTGGAAAGTCTAAGACATTTAGATTGTATTGAATTAAGTCATCATCCGACAAAGAATTCATTCTTTTATCTACAGTTTCCAAATCTCTAAATAAAATAGAGCTGAAGCAGTGGTAAAACATATTTTCAAAAAACTTGGCAATATCTCCAAAAATAATTTCTTTATAGTCTAAGTCGGTTTGAGTATTCAAATAAAGCAATATTGAAGCGGTAACTTGTCGCTTTCCCTTTTCAACTTGGCTAACTTGACCTGCATTACCTAAGTCACTTTGCTTTAAATTATACTTTTTCTTAAACATTTGATACGAGCAGGTATTTCTTGTGAGTAATTTTCATCAAAAAATTTCATAGATAAGCCTCCTATAATCATGGAAAAGTAGTAAAAATAGTTGTTATCCTAGTTGATTAAAAAAATCTCTGATTTCCTCATCTTTTATAAAATAATATATAATTTTCCCCTCTCTTCTAGTGTCCAAGATGTTTTGATTGGCTAGTTTACGAAGATGGTGGGAGGCAGATGCCATACTGAGTTCTAGTAAAAAGGCTATATCGCAGACACAGAGTTCTTCGACGGCAAGGAGATAAAAGATGATATTTATCTGTTTATTATCGGTAAATTTTGATAAAATGCGAAGTGATTTTTGGACTTTTTCCTTTTTAAGGTAGTTCGTTGCGGTTGTAACATTTTGTTGATTTATAACATCTACTTGACAGATACTATCTTTTTTCATAATTTTTTCTCCTAGCCTAACATAGTCCATAGCATGTCAAAAATGTTGTTTTCAATCAGGATATATATCCCCAGTCCTAAATAGACAACGGCAATAAACCATCTGCTATATTTTTCCAAAGTTTCTCCAACAGAAGGGACTTGTGCCAATTTTTGGGCAGAAAAAACCAAGAGATAAATCATGACTAGAAAAGTAAGTAAAGTCACTATCAAATTCGCTAAATTTAAGGTGGTAAAATATGGGACAAAGACACCAATATTGTCAGCGCCACAACTTGCAAAAGTAATCATAGCGACTAGAAAAATCAGGTTTTTATTGTCTTTTCGCAAACCATCTTTTGCAATAGCTTCTCCATCAGAATCTCCTAAAAGCAAAACTTTGAGGCCTAGGAAAATTGGAATCAAACCGAGTAAACCTAAAATCTCTTTACTAGGAATATAATTTAAGACAAATGCAAAAAGCAAACTTAGCAATATTAGACTAACAGAGCCTAGAAATTGTCCTAAATAGATGTTAATGATGTCTTTTCTGCTTTTTCTTTTGGCAAAAAATAACATTAGGATAATAAGTAAGTCTACGGCTGTCCCAGAATACAGGATTATTGAAGTAACAATATTTTGAATCATAAAACACCTCATTCAAATATATTTTTGAATGTATTCTAACATTAAACTTTGTAGATGTCAACTCCAACTCCACCAAAATATAGATAAGAAGTCAGTGTACCAAATATTAAAAAGCCCTGTCATCGAAATGATAGCAAGGCTTAACTTCAATATCCAAATGATATATTTATCTAAAAAAGGTAGAGTAAAAGGTAGAGTTTTTATTGATTTGTAGTGCGATATAATGAGTTTCAAAAAATCAAAAATCGCTTAAAATTAATATTTTGATGTCTATTGGTGTGTACTGAAACCCTTACTTAACCTCAGTGAGCGTAATGCATGGTTTAGTAATATTCATGAATGACAGAAACGTTGATTTTATGGGCTTTTTAACTTTTCAATTGTTGATGAAATTGGGTTATTTTGACCTTTCTTTAGTTTTAATCAGATAAAAATCAGATAAAATCCTACTCTTTAACTAAGTGAAGTGAAAACCAGCTCTGCTTCATATAACAAAAAATAAGTGAAGCCAAAACGGGTTTCACTTCACTAAAAAATGAATAAGTGAAGTAAAAGTGGCTTTCGCTTCACTAAAGAAGAAATAAGTGAAGCAGGAATGAGTATTGCTTCAATAAGAGATAGCTTATTGAACGATTGAAAGAAGTTGAGGACAATAGTAGGTTCTATTCCTTTGAGCGTTATCAGTTAAAAGATAGCCTTCCTCAATCAACTTGTTTAGTAAGGTATAAGTGGTTCGTTCAGAAATTTTTAGGTGTTCACTAACTTGTTTCGCCTTAAAAATTGGAGCTGAGAATATAAAGTCAAGAAGCTGGATACCTGATACAGAATGAAGTTTGGGGATGATTTGTTCCTTCATGATATTATATAGGCTCAGTATATCTTGAGCTTTTTTTGTACTCTCTTCTGCAGACAATATCACTCCTTCTAGATAGTATTTAAACCAGTCTTTCCAGTTGTTATTTTTTGAAATATTTGACAGGTGAGATATGTAAAGAGACCTATCTTTTTCAAAGTATGAACTCATATAAAAGGTTGGATAAGAAAGGAGTTCTTGATAGTATAGGAACAGTGGTATGAGCAATCGTCCAATTCGTCCATTACCGTCTTCAAAAGGGTGAATCATTTCAAATTGAGCATGAATAATTGCCGACTGGACCAATAGGTCTAAATCATCATAATGGATATATTGCTCTAAGTTAGACATATATTCTGGTGTTTGTTCCGCAGGGACAGGAGTGTATGATATCGAAGCTATGCTACCGATATAGTTTTGGTTTCTCTTAAAATTACCAGGATTTTTACTGCTACCTCTAACATTATCCAGAAGAATTTTGTGCATTTCTTTAATAATTCTATTAGATAAAGGCAAGCCTTTAGAATCATTATTATTGATGATAGAGATGTTTTCTAAAGCGTAAAAGAGTGCTTTTCGATAGTTAATAATCTCATGCAATTCGTCACGCTCAATATCAACTTTATTACCCGCTTCATAATTAAGTAAGTCTTCCAAAGTAGCATGAGTTCCTTCAAGTTTTGAGGAGAGAACGGCTTCTTGGCTAAGCAAGGGAGAAATCAGCAGCATAGGATTAATGATGGATTCTAAAAATCCTTCATAAGTACCAATAGCAATATTGGCTTTAGTGACTAACTTAATAATTTGAGGGTCAGTGTATATTGAAGTATAGTCAAAAGGGAGTTTTTTTGGTAAATGTGGTTTGGGTATATTTTTAAATCTATCCATTTTCTTCTTCCTATCTAAAGTTATTTCTCCGCCCAGTCAGTCCAATCATCAAAGGTTGTATTATGGTAAAGTTCTATCAGTCGAGGTCTGATAGATTGGATAATATCGACTAATTCATGACCTTCATAAAATTGCGAAAAAGGCATACCAACTGTTGCTTGGGATATATCTGAAAGTAGCTGTCTTGTTGTTTGGCTATCCGCAAGTGTATTTATCAGAAAACCAAGTAAGTAATTGGAATCATAGCTAACTTCTACGCCTACTTGAGGTGAATCTTTAAGTAGGCGTTCATAGCCTTTTTTAACTTCTTGTTTGATTTTATCTTTGGTAAGATTTTCTAGATTTCCGATAAAATCATATGAAGTATAGATTTGATTGGCAAAGTAATCAGAAAGTTCTTTGACTTTAGTATCATCAAGTCCCCTTTGCTGACTTAGATAGTTCTGAGCTTCCTGTCTAATTGAATTTTTTAGCGTGTCATAGAGCATTTCAAAGAAGATGTCGTCTAAGTAGCCTTCACTTGGGTAACCAAAATGATTTTCCCAGTCAGGATTTTCAAATGTTCCAATGCTTACCCCTCCGCTAATTGTGACGGATTGTATTGGATTTGTTTTAATCCTAAAAAGCTCATCTTTTATCTTTAATGGGGTTTCAGGATATTCGTCTAAAAATTTACCATAACCGAGTTTTCTAAGATAAAGTTCAATGTATTCTTCTAGTTCTCCATAGTAAAACCAACCTACAGGTTTCCCATAGATTTTTGATACTTTCTCTAAAACTTCAAGAGGAGCTAAGTTATCTCCTCTAACATATGCATTAATGGTTGATTTTTTGAGTCCTAGACGATTTCCAAAATCTGTAAAGGATAAATTCAATTCATCCTTGACTTGTCTAAGTCTTCGCCCCACAGACTTTTTATCAGGTTTAAGTATTTCAAACATAAGTTACCTCTTAGACCATTATAACACAGGAGTTTATAAAATCGTACATTTTTTGGAGATAACACTTGACGCCGTGTATGATATCGTATATAATTATTGGTGAGCATTAGGATTGCTCAAAAAATTTTACACCATTCGTACATAAAAACGTATATGTTCGATAGAAAGGAGCTAACCTAACAATCAAAAAAGAAAGGAAGGTACAAAAAATCCTTGAACAACCTAGTACATCGTTCAAGGACAGTAAATCTAATTATTGTAATTATACCATCTATTTCGGATAAATGCTAGTTATCCAAAATCAGAAAAGGGGGTAATTATGAATTTAACAGGTATGGGACTACAAATAATAGAGTGGGTAGTCTACTTACAAGAGACAAAAGAGATAGTCTTAATCAAACCAGAGTATTGTAATGATTTGGATGCCAGATAACTCTATCACCTTATCAAGGGTACGGGATCTGAGCGATTAATTGAATCTAGAGCTTTGCAGATTGCGACTGACTTTCTCAATCAGAAAACACAGGTAAGCTAATGAATGAATACGATTATCAAGAAGTTGTGGACAGGGTTGACGGTCTTAACTCAGTTTCAACACTGAAAAAGTGGCGATTAAAAATTGAAAGCCTGACCGATACTCAATTTAAAGAAAGTAGGGTGAGAACGGGTCGAAACTCATATTCTAAAGTTTATCTTTTTACAGAAGATGACCTAAACCATTTTCAAGCGATTGCTGATAAGAAGTCTTCGTTGGGGCTAGAAAGTGCAATTCTAAGCGCTTATGAGTTTTCTAAAGAAAATGATTCTCAAAAGCCTATTAGAGAACTTGTTGATGAGCTAGAGGTCTCCTTTAAGGAAATCCAAGAAGATTATCGAAGGAACCTAGCAAAGTTGAAACAGGAGTTAGAAGTGCTTCTGGCTAGAATCCAGACCTTGGAGAAAGAGACGGAAGAGAAATCATCTAAGAGACTTGGATTCTTTCATCGATGAAGACGGTTCGCCACCCCACCGCTGGGCGAGTGGTCAACACGGTAGCCCAGAGCAGGTGGGGAAGGTGGCAAACGGCTGAACTCGATTTGACATTTGCACCCCAGCCCCTATTAGGGGGTGCACACATACATGAAATGTGGTCAAATCCCTTGATACGCAAGGAATTTAGTGATTTGAAGCAAAATTCACGAAAGAACCTTTATAAAGCCCATGATATCAATGGTTTACGACAGATTTCATGTAGGCGTAGTTTTTATGAACAGGAGAAAAATACATGACAAAATTTAACTTAACAGACGAAACTGTAAAAGTAGGCGATTTGAAATTGGATAAATCACAATTTGACATTCCAAAGAAAGTGACTATCCTTTCTTCACGGGTTGCTCCAGTCTATAAAAATATCAATGGCGAAAGCATTGCGACAGATGAAGTGGCTAAAATTACTTGTTCTGTACAAGATACAGACAAAATTCAGGCCTTGAAAGACTTGGGTTATTCCCCTGATGACCTTAAGAGCATTCGTTTGGAGATTGTAGATAATCTTGACAAGTTAGTTAAATCCGTTGAGAAGGATGAGCTGAATTCTCTCGTAGTAGAACTTGTAAATCCAGAAGTCCACCTTGGTTGGCGAGCTAACAGTAATGGTGGTGGAAATTGGGGTGGCTTAAAGCTAGTGGCAACCGATATTAAATTTATTGGAGCCTAAACATGGATAACTCAGTGATGTTAGACTATTTAGCTGTAACGATTAAAGGCTTAGCCCCAGATGATGTCATTGAGAAAATCCTCCTTCTTCCTAAAGACAAGTTTGTCCTCAATGAATGGGGTATAAACAAGTACCAACGGCATTATGCCTTCTCAGAGATAAAGGTTTATTTCAATAAGGATTGGGAATCGAAAATGGGGGTCTTTATCGAACTGAGAGGGCAGGGGTGCCGTCAATATGAAGAATACATGGAAAGCAATGTCAATAATTGGGTAACATTAATGAAGCGTATTTCTGAATATCATAGTAACGTCACAAGGCTAGATATCGCCAATGATATCTTTGACGACAGCCTATCCGTCCCACTTATTTACAGTTACTGTAAAAGGCAACTCTGCATATCAACTGCTAAAACCTTTGATTACCATGAAAAGAGTATTCTTGAAAATGGTGAAAAGGTTGGTAAGATGGTAACGCTTGGTGTTAGAGGTACTCAGCAATGGTGTATCTATAACAAGCTGTTAGAGAAAAAACTAGACAAAGATTTACCAGAAACGCCATCATCATGGACAAGAGCAGAGCTTAGATGTTGGCAAGAAAAGGCAAATTTATTAGCTAAACAGATAAAAGATGGGCGACCGCTCAAAGAGATTTACTTTGAGGCAATTAACGGACATTATCGTTTTGTCAGTCCGAGAGACAAGGATTCTAACCGTTGGCGAAGAAAAAATGTAAAGTGGTGGAATGACTACCTAGAGACAAAAGAAAAGACTGTCTTGAGTGTTAAGCGAACGAAGCCAACTCTAAAACAGTCTGAGCTATGGACAGAAAAACAAGTCTCACGAACACTCGGGAAACTCTATGTGGCAAAAGCAGAATCACATGGACAAGAAAAGGCAGATAATTATATTCAGCACCTACTTGAGCTTGGTATATCTAAGCTAACGAAAGTAGACGAAACAGACATTCAGCAGTACAAACAAGAGCAATTAAGCTCAGCCTATTGGGGCATAAGAAAAGACGACTTGTAAAACGCTACAATCCGCCTTTCTAAAAATAACTATCTTGACTATAACTAGAATAGAAGGAGAATTCAATGGCAATATTAAAAACAGAACATGATTTTGACTTGACCCGTAACTGGTACCGAAAATCCGTCTTTTTAGATGAACTCTGGCATGGCATGACAGTTGCAACACTTAATAGCTATATTCGTCAGATGAAAGACAGTCCATACGCCTTCGGCATCAAAGGAACGCATGGCAACGTCTTTATCCACTCAGAAGTCTTTGTAGTATGGTTTGACTACAAAATTACTAACCAGTATGTTGCAAAGATAGTGTAGGGGGTACCTATGAGAGATAATGGTTCAAGAGTACTCATCATCAGTTCTTGGCGACCAGACCCTAATAAGGCGGGTAACGTCTTGGTGAAATTCGCTATGCGATTTACCCACCCTATTACTAAAAAATCTCACAAGAAATACCTTTCTACAGGTGCTAGTAAAGGGTGGTTTACTACTAAGGCAAGACCAAGTAAGAAAACATCATCTGGGAAAGAGCGTCTCTTGGTCAGTGATATAAAAAACTCGCAACTGATTACACAGGTCACGCAAGAACTAAATAAATTAGTTGATGACTATATTGCTGAGGTAACAGGCGTAACACCCAAGAAAGCAAAGAGGATTTTAACCCTAGAAGAAATCGCCAAGCCCTTTGATGAAGATGGAAATCTTTATGGTAAAGCCTTTAGAGCATGGCATGAGAGGGTCAAGCCAGCCAATAATACCCTTAAAACAAGAGTTACTATCTACAACCGTTATATTGAGCCTAACTTTGATACAAGAATATCTATCACAAAATTTGCCTCTATGACAGATGAAATTCAAAATCTTATCAATGTTTCTTCTATGCACATGGCAAGAAACCTGCATATCTACCTTAAGATGATTTTTGACTGGTCAGTGGAAAATGGACAAATTACTCTTACACAAGACCCGATTACTAATAACAAGGTTAAAAGGCGAGTTCTGACAAAGAGTGAGGAGCAGAATAAGAAACGTGAAGACATTGCGGAAAAATACTTAGAAGCAAGCGAAGTTAACTATGTTCTCCGCCTGATAGAAAGCTGGACAGATAGGTCTGATAATCAACTTATTGCAGACGTGTTGAGAATGATTTTCCTAACAGGCATGAGACCAAGTGAGGTTTTGGGTTTGAATGAAGATATGCTTGATTTTGAGGGAAAGTGGATAAAGGTTCATTGGCAGAGGGCAAGTAAAAATAAATCAGATGAGGTTATGGAAGCTCTTAATCTTGATGAAAAGGAACGTTACCGAGCAGACCTTAAGACTAAGGAAAGTGTCCGTACGATTCCAATGAGTTCTGAGGTAGAGAAAATCTTGCGACACTACATTGACAGAAATAAGTTTCAAGCTCAATTCAATCCGACTTACCAAGACTTGGGCTATCTCTTTACTAGAACCTATATCAGGGCAGGTAATAGGCAAGGTTCTCCGCTTTATCACAACGAGCTATCACAATTCCTGAGAGGTGGTTCTAGTCAGTCAGTAAAGTATAATAAGAAGGCAGGTAAGTCCTATAAGGATATTGATAATTTCCTAGACTTTGGGAGACCGATTCATGTCATTCCTCATATGTTTCGCCATAGCTTTATTTCCATTATGGCAAGTGAAGGCATTGATCTCCCAACCATTCGAGAATTTGTCGGACACTCGGAGGATTCTAAGGAGATTGAACGTGTCTATCTCCACGTGATTAAGAAACAAAAAGACACCATGAGAGGAGCGGTTGAAAAGCTAGAGAAGTTGATTGAGTAACAAAAGTTAAACTTTAATCAGATAAAAACTAGATGAAATAGAATTTTGAACATTAGAAAAAAGCCTAGAAACATGCGTTTCATAGGCTTCTTTCTTAAAATGTTTGTTTCTTAATATGGCTTACTTTAGTGATGAAAGTCAAAAGAAAGAGTAGTGTAGATAGGATGATAGCTGGAAGGAAAAGACCTGTCCAATTAGTCATTCCCATTTTCAACAATCTGAGTGAATGGTTCATCAGACCAATCATTGCAAGGTTAATCACTAGGGAAATAAAGAACGCTAGTCCCGTTATAATAAGACTTTCCCAAAGTTTTGTATGCAACAGTTGAGCAGGGGAAACTCCTAATGTGGCTAACTGTTCCTGCTCTTTGGCCTCCTGGCGGACAGACAATAATGTCATGGAGACTACGTTTGCTAATATTAATAGTACAGGAGCTAGGAAAAAGGCAATAAAGGAAACTAATAATTCTAATTCACCGTCTTCTTGAAAGAAAGAAAAGATATTTTGCGAGAGTAGTTGAAAACTCCCAACCAATGTAATTCCAGCAACAACCGAAGCATTAATGGCTTTAAGATAAGATTTTTGACTTAGAATTTGCCATTTTGCAAGGATTGGGGCATACCTGTGGCTAAGTAGTACGGGTGATAAAAGTTTGATAATACCAATTTGAAGATAGGGAGATAGAGCATAGATAGCAAAAACATTGACTAGCATGAGATAAAGCAAGGAACCAGTACCCAATAGTGGTTCTGAATGATAAAACATAAATAAAAGGGAAGCATATAGGGCAACTAAAATAGCCCATGGGACTGCTTTCTTAACAATTATCCAAAATTTAAAAGTTTTTCGTTCGACTTTCTGTTTAAGGAGTTTACTGGTATAGAAGTACCCACTAACAAAAGCGAGACTAGAAATTAAAGCTACGGTAGCAAGCAGTGCCAACGGTTGAGAACCAAAGTTTAAATCTGGCATCATACCTTTGCCAAAATACTTCTGTAAATAATAATAGTAGTAACGGCTTATCGGTGTTGCAATGAGAGCACCAGGTATACTGGAAATAAATGCCATTAAACTAATTTGTCCAGCAACTAAAATTGACAACTGCCAGCGGTTAGCACCTAAAATTTCCCAAAGTTGATAATCCGATTTGAAATAATTTAAAAGACTAGCAATGAGACTGGAAATAATAAGAAAAAGAGTTAGCCCGCCAAAGAAAATGGGCATAAGGAATACTGGGCTTGGGTCTGTTTGAACACTGAGTAGTACGTCCTTGTTTGCTATAATATTAAAGTCGCCTGAAAGGGATATCCCTGAAATGAGACTTGCCATAAAAAAGACAGGTACAGTTGCGGTCCATTCTTTCCAACTATATCTCCATTGGTAATAAATGAGTTTTAACATGATTTATCTCTCCCTTACATCAGTCTCTATACCTAAAGCCTTAGTTAATTCTTCAGACTTAGGTTTTATAATTTCTTGGGAAATCAAACCATCCTTAAGGATGAGTGCTCGGTCAGTTTTTGAAGCTAGCTCAATATCGTGAGTAACCATGAGGATACATTTCCCCTGATTAGCTAGTGTTCTTAAAATATCAAAAACAATTTGACGAGAGGTACTATCAAGCGCACCAGTAGGCTCATCTGCAAAAATAATCTGACTATCTGCTAAAATAGCTCGTGCAATAGCTATTTTTTGTTGTTCACCACCAGATAAGGTTGAAGGGAAGGCTTTGCTATCTGCCTTGAATTGCAATTTTTCCAGTAATTCAAGTATCTCTTGGTTGTTGACCTTTTTGCCTGATAATCTTAAAGGTAAGGCGATATTTTCAATAATAGGTAGTGCAGGTACCAAATTATAGGATTGGAAGATAAACGCTAAGGACTCACGTCTTAGTTTAGCAAGTTTATTAGGACTAGTTTGATAGGGATCTAAACCTTGAATCTCAACCTTTCCTTGACTTGGTTGCAATAGACCTGACATACATTTTAATAGTGTTGATTTTCCAGAACCACTGACACCTAATATAGATATAAATTCACCATAGTTAGCTGATAAACTGAGACCGTTTAAAATCTGAACAGTCTTACCCTTGCTTAATTCAAACGACTTAGCAAGGTTTGTTACTTCGATTGCCTGTGTTTTCATAGTCATTCTCCTATAAGTTGACTTTTTTCTATTGTATCATTTTTAATAAGCTGTTGTAAGTGAATAAATAATAGTTTGGTAAATAAAAGTTAGAAATAATTCAATCAGATAAAAATCAGACAAAACCGCAATTTAAGCACGAAAAAAGCCTAGAAACATGAGTTTCATAGGCTTTTCTTATCTTAATTATTTTACCTCAGTAAAAATAAAATAAATTGTAATTCCAAAGCTGAATCCACCCCCCAACAAAAAAGTAGTGACATTGATGTCACTATTTTTTTGTTGGCTTCTGACTTATAATCAAGTCAAAGCTTGAAATAAAGAGCTATGATTTGATTTTTTTGAGGAGGTTGCTTTAATGACAATACAAACTATTGATAAGATTGACATGCTTGATTTCAAAGATCTTTCTACCATTGTGGGTGGAGCATGTAGTTTTTGGGGAGCTACAGCTGCTGTAGGTGTCGGGGCTGTTGGAGGAGCCGTTAAAGGTGGTATTCAAACAGGTACTTGGCAAGGTGCAGCCTTAAAGGGTATTGGTTATGGTATTAAAGGTGGGATTACTTATGGGCTTACTTGTCGTTATTAGGCGATTACTGAGTCAATTTTTTGGCCAAATAGTACTTGCGCTCCTGATTTATGGGCTTATATTCCTTGCTTGGCAACACTTTAGAGGAGGTGTTTTCTCAATTGTGTGCATCTATGTCAGTATATCCCTGGCAGATGACGTTTATCATCTCGCAGAAGAATATTTAAAAAAGAAAGTTAACTAGGAATACCTTCCTGTTTGAAAAATAGTTAAAGGCTTGGCAGATTGAATGTCAAGTTTTTTTATGGTAAAAGTGCTAAAATAGAAGTCATGAAAGACACGATTCGAATTCTCCATATTAACGATTTACATTCTCATTTCGAACAGTATCCACAACTCAAGCGAGCTGTGGATGATTTGAGTCAGACGGATAGAGAGCTGATTAAGGTAGATCTTGGGGACAATGTGGATAAGTCCCACCCCTTATCCGATGCGACAGCTGGGCGTTTTAATGTCGCCCTGATGAATGAGTTGGGAATAGATTATGCGACTATTGGAAATAATGAAGGGATTGGACTGGCTAAGGCTGAGCTAGACTGTCTTTATGAGCAGGCTAATTTTCAGCCTATCATAGGAAATCTCAAGGACAAGGGCCGACAGCCTGACTGGGCTAAGCCTTATTTGATTTATCAAACTAAAGCGGGAACAAAGATTGCTTTTCTAGCTTATACGTTTCCATATTATGTCACCTATGCTCCAAATGGTTGGGAGGTTTTGAATCCGCTTACGCAGTTAGAGGAGGATTTGGCTCGTCCTGAGGTTCAGGATGCAGACCTAGTCGTGCTGCTTAGTCATTTAGGAATACGCTATGATGAGCAGATTGCAGAGACTTACCCTCAGGTGAATCTTATTATCGGGAGCCATACCCACCACCTGTTTGAAGAGGGTAAATTGATTAATGAGACTTATTTGGCGGCTGCAGATAGGTATGGTTATTATATCGGCTGCATTGACTTGACTGTGGAAGACGGGCAATTAAGGGAGTGTCAGATTGTAGCTATTCCTACCAAAACCTATCTTTTAGATTTGGACAAGGAAGACCAAGTCTTTATTCAGGCCATGCGAGAGGAAGGCTATCGTCGATTAGCTCAGGAAAAGGTGGCCGATTTAGGTCGAAAATTGAGTTTTGATGAGACTTGTCAGGTGGTGCTAGAAGCTGTTTGTCAAGAGACAGATAGTCAGTTAACGGTTTTAAATACTGGACTCATCATGAAAACACTAGGTCCTCAAGTGACCATGGCAGACCTACAAGAAGCCCTGCCCCATCAAATGCGAATGGCCCGTCTGGTAGTGACCGGCCAAGAGCTCAAAGAAATTTGTCAAGAAGTTTTCACCAAGGCAGAACTCCTCAGAAATCAAACCATTAAAGGCATGGGCTTCCGTGGAAAAACATTTGGTCAGGTAATCACAGGGAATTTTGCTTACAAAAACGGTAATTTATTGTATAATGGTAGGGTTGTAGATTCTCATGAAAAGTTTAGTTTGGTCCTTGTGGATCAGTACTACTATGCTGCTTATTTCCCTACCATCAAGGAAAAGGATGCGACTCTTCTTTTTCCAGACCTGTTAAGGGAACTTGTGGCCAAATATTTGAGAAAAAATGGTGCCAATTGGGATAAGAGCATTATCACAGCATCAAGATAGAAAATAAGAGTCAGCAGAAAGGATGGCACATGCGTAAAGAAATCTTGCCAGAAATGTTTAATTATAATAAATATCCAGGGCCAGACTTTGTGTATGTGGCCGACCTTCTGAAATCAGATGCCTGTCAGTTTACGGTTCTTGAAAATCATAAGGATGCCTTAGACGCGACCCGTTTTGGGCAACGTTTTTCTGAAATCATGCTCAAGTATGATTATATTGTTGGAGATTGGTCAAATGATCAGCTTCGCCTTAAGGGATTTTACGAGGACGAACGCCCAAATACTCGAAAGACGGAGCGTATTAGCCGTTTGTCAGAGTATTTGCGTGAGTACTGTGCCTTTGGTTGTGCCTATTTTATTTTGAAAAATGAAGAACCACAGCTAATTGTCTTTGAAGAGGAAAATGAGCCTCGACGCAAGCGTCGTCGTTCGAATAGTCGTCGCAACTCTTCTCAAGAAGCTAGAGAGAAAGATCGTAATGCTTCGCAAAAGAATAAAGGACAGAAGGCTTCTGGCAAGCAAAAGTCGGATAAGCCCAAACGAAGAGACAGGGATCAAGAGGGGCCAAGCTTTGAGAAAATCAAGCGACGTCCTAAGTTTAAATCAAGACCAGAGGATGGCGGCCGTGAGCGCAAGTCAAACTTCAAGAAAAGTCAGAAGCAGGCCTCAAAGTCTAAAATCCCCAATAACGTATCGAAGAAACCAAGCAAGACCAAGTCAGATGGTCATCATTTTACAATCAGAAAAAAAGGAAATTAAAGGATGTCAGAAGTAACAAGACAAGCAAAGCCAGAACGTCGTAAACGCCAGAAGTTGGAAGATATGGAAGGTTACAAACCATCTATCTATGGTTTTACTCGTGAGGAGTTGATTGACTGGGCTATGGAACATGGTGAAAAGAAATTCCGTGCTACTCAAATTTGGGATTGGCTCTACAAGAAGCGTGTGCAATCTTTCGAAGAAATGACCAACATTTCAAAGGATTTCATTGCTAAATTGAATGAGAATTTCTGCGTAAACCCATTGAAACAACGTATCGTTCAAGAATCTAAAGATGGTACCGTTAAATATCTTTTTGAATTGCCAGATGGTATGTTGATTGAGACGGTTTTGATGCGTCAACACTATGGGTTGTCTGTCTGTGTGACAACTCAGGTTGGATGTAACATTGGTTGTACTTTCTGTGCCAGTGGTTTGATTAAGAAACAACGTGACTTGACTGCTGGTGAGATTGTGGCGCAAATCATGTTGGTACAAAAATACTTTGATGATCGTGGCGACGGTGAACGTGTCAGCCACGTGGTTGTTATGGGTATAGGTGAGCCATTTGATAACTATGACAATGTGCTTCGCTTCTTGCGTACCATTAACAATGACAATGGTCTTGCTATCGGAGCGCGTCATATCACCGTGTCAACATCAGGTTTGGCACCAAAAATTAAGGAATTTGCTAACGAAGGTGTTCAAGTTAACCTTGCCGTGTCACTTCACGCGCCTAACAATGACCTTCGTTCAAGCATCATGCGTATCAACCGCTCGTTCCCACTTGAAAAACTCTTTGAAGCTATCGAGTATTACATCCAGACAACCAACCGTCGTGTAACTTTTGAGTATATCATGCTTAATGAGGTCAATGACCATCCTGAAAATGCACAAGAGTTGGCTGATTTGACGAAGAAAATCCGTAAGTTGTCATACATCAACTTGATTCCATATAACCCAGTATCAGAGCACGACCAATATAGCCGTTCAACGAAAGAACGTGTGGCTGCCTTCTACGATGTGCTCAAGAAAAATGGGGTTAACTGCGTGGTTCGTCAAGAGCACGGTACAGATATCGATGCTGCTTGTGGACAATTGCGTTCAAACACTATGAAACGCGACCGTCAAAAGGCAGTGGCAGAAGCTTCTGGTAAATCAGAAGGTAAGTAAGATGTTTCAGCTTAAGACTTGGGTAGATAAGGATGGAGAACTAACACCAAAAGGAAGAAAGCTAAGCCGAGTTTTGGTCTGTGCTTATCTCCTTTGTTTAGTGCTCCTATGTTGGACACCCCAGTACGGGCTAGTTGAAGGTGTTGAAACCCCTGGTATTCAACATTTTGGTCGTGTCGTGGTCCTATTAACCCCATTCAATAGTTTGACCAACTTTTATCAGCTAGATAGTCTTAAAGAGATTGTCTTTGTGCTTGGGCAAAATGTGACCAACATTTTCTTGCTGAGTCCGCTGATTTTAGGGCTTTTAGCCTTGTACCCAAGATTCAGGTCTTGGAAAAAGGTCCTTTTAGCGACTTTTGCCATGTCTTTGGCGATTGAGGTCGGACAAGTGATTCTAGACCTTCTCATTGATGCTAATCGTGTCTTTGAGCTAGATGATTTATGGACCAATACTTTGGGTGGTTTGGTGGCACTAGGTGCCTACCGCCTTCTTGTAAAACTGATTCAAACGCATTTTAAAGAGTAAAAAACCTGGGAGCTTACGCGTCTCAGGTTTCACTTATTTTCTATCATACAAATACAACACATTCAAAAGAGGGAAAAATGAATAAACACGTTTGGAGAAACAATGAAACACTTAATGATGACAGTAGTCACCGTATTAACGTTAGGAGTAACAATGACGATGGTTAAGGCAGATACTTATCAAAGTGGTCGTGATGCCGATATCATGCGAGAAAGAGGACAGGTTTGGAATTATTCTGAGTCTAAGAGAGAGGCTCAATTAGCCAACTACAACACCGATGGTCGCTATCTCAGTGAGGCAACTAACTTTGAATTGTACAATTTTGTCAGAGAGTATAAGACGTCTGATGACATCAGACGCATTTGGAGCCCTAAGAAGGATGCGTCAGTCATTCATGACAAGGAAAGATACTCTATGGATGGTGGGCATAAGGTCTATAATTTTGATTCCTTTGCCTATCAATTGCCAGAGTCTACTGACTTTGGCAAACTGACTTATATTGGCTATTTTGAGCTAGAAGATGGGACAATCTACCGTTATTGGAAGTAAGCTGTCGTTAGACTAATAATCACCCATTTGTAAGGATAGGAGGAGTAACTTGTCTTTTAAAGAATCAATCATTGCAAAACTTTGGTGGTTTTTCAAGTTGGAAAAACGCCGTTATATTGTCGGGATTTTGGCACTGAGTCTGGTTTCGGTTCTCAATCTTATTCCTCCTATGGTTATGGGGCGGGTCATTGATGCTATCACATCGGGAAAATTGACCAATCAGATCTTGCTTCTGAATCTCGTTTATTTGCTTTTGGCAGCTCTGGGGATGTACTATTTGCGCTATGTTTGGCGCATGTATATCTTGGCGACTTCTTACCGCTTAGGCCAGATTATGCGTTCACGCCTTTTTGAGCATTTTACCAAGATGTCGCCTTCTTTTTATCAAAAGTACCGAACTGGGGACCTCATGGCCCATGCAACCAATGATATCAACTCTTTAACCCGCTTGGCTGGCGGGGGTGTCATGTCAGCCGTGGATGCCTCTATCACAGCCTTGGTAACCCTAATCACCATGTTTTTCAGCATTTCCTGGCAGATGACACTGGTGGCTGTTTTACCCCTCCCCTTCATGGCTTTTGCGACTAGTCGTTTGGGCCGTAAGACCCATAAAGCTTTTGGAGAATCCCAGGCAGCCTTTTCAGAACTTAATAATAAGGTTCAAGAGTCGGTATCAGGAATCAAGGTAACCAAGTCTTTTGGCTATCAGGAGGCTGAGCTTCAGTCCTTCCAAGAGACCAATAAGATGACATTTAAAAAGAATATGCATACTATGAAGTATGACAGCCTTTTTGATCCTTTGGTCTTACTCTTTGTTGGCTCATCTTATGTTTTGACCCTTCTTTTCGGTGCCTTTATGATTCAGGCTAATCAGATAACGGTCGGAAATTTGGTAACCTTCATTACCTATTTGGACATGCTGGTTTGGCCCCTGATGGCTATTGGCTTCCTCTTTAATATCACACAGAGGGGAAATGTGTCCTACCAACGTATTGAAAATCTTCTGGAACAGGAATCAGATGTTCAAAATCCTACACATCCTCTTCCAAGCATTGAAAATGGTCGTTTAGAATATGCGATTGACCGCTTTGCGTTTGAGGATGAGGATACTTTGCTAGATATTCATTTCACCTTGGACAAGGGGCAAACCCTTGGTTTGGTTGGACAGACTGGCTCAGGGAAGACGGCTCTTGTCAAGTTGCTCTTGCGAGAGCACGATGTCAATCAAGGAGCCATCTATTTGAATGGTCATGACATCCGAGACTATCGCCTATCAGACTTGCGTAGCTTGATGGGTTATGTTCCTCAAGACCAGTTTCTCTTTGCTAGTTCTATTTTAGACAATGTCCGTTTTGGTAATCCTGACCTCGCCTTTGATAAGGTGGAAGAAGCGACTAAGTTAGCTCAAGTTTATGATGATATCAAGGATATGCCTGAGGAATTTGAAACGATTATTGGTGAAAAGGGTGTCAGCTTATCAGGCGGTCAAAAACAACGTTTAGCTATGAGCCGAGCCATGATTTTGAATCCAGACATTTTGATTTTAGACGACTCCCTATCGGCAGTTGATGCCAAGACAGAACATGCTATTATTGAAAATCTCAAACATACCCGCAAGGACAAGACGACGATTATTACCGCCCATCGTCTGAGTGCGGTGGTGCACGCTGACCTCATCCTAGTCATGCAGGATGGTCGCATCATTGAACGTGGCCGTCATGAGGACTTGCTAGCTCAGGGTGGTTGGTATGCCAAGACCTATGAGTCTCAACAGTTAGAAATGGAAGGAGGAGAAGCCGATGCCTAATCAAAACCAATGGTCTGTGTTTAAGCGTCTCTTGACCTATCTCAAGCCTTACAAATTCTTGACCTTTCTAGCTTTAGCCTTCCTCTTGTCCACAACGGTTATCAAGAGTATCATTCCCCTTGTGGCCTCTTATTTTATCGACCACTATCTTCATGATATGAATCAAGCGGCAAGCTTGATTCTGATTGGGTACTATGGTCTTTATCTCTTGCAGACGCTAGTGCAGTATTTGGGAAATCTCTTTTTTGCGCGCGTGTCCTACAGTATTGTCAGGGATATTCGCCGAGATGCCTTTGCCAATATGGAAAAACTGGGGATGTCCTACTTTGACAAAACTCCAGCAGGCTCTATTGTTTCCCGCTTGACCAATGATACAGAGACTATTAGCGAGATGTTCTCAGGGATTCTGTCTAGCTTTATTTCGGCTATCTTTATCTTTGTGACCACCCTTTATACCATGATGATTTTGGACATTCGTCTGACAGGTCTGATTGTTCTCTTTCTTCCTCTGATTGTTCTTTTGGTTAACCTTTACCGCAAAAAATCAGTGGTTATCATTGAAAAGACCAGAGCCTTGCTTTCAGATATAAATGCCAAACTGTCAGAGAGTATCGAAGGGATTCGAATTATTAAGGCCTTTAACCAAGAGAAACGTCTCAAAAAAGAGTTTGATGCCATTAATGAGGAACACCTGATTTATGCTAGCCGTTCCATGTCACTAGATTCTCTCTTTCTACGCCCAGCTATGAGCTTACTGAAGCTCCTAGGCTATGCTGTTCTCATGGCTTATTTTGGCTATCGTGGCATCTATCTGGGTATCACAGCGGGGACCATGTATGCCTTTATCCAGTACATTAACCGTCTCTTTGACCCCTTGATTGAAGTGACGCAAAACTTTTCAACCTTGCAAACCTCGATGGTCTCAGCAGGTCGGGTCTTCGCCTTGATTGACGAGCGCACCTATGAACCTGAGCAGAGAGACACAGATGCCAAGGTTATCGAGGGGAATATTCGCTTTGAAAATGTCTCCTTCTCCTATGATGGCAAGCACCAGATTTTGGATAATATTTCCTTCTCTGTCAATAAAGGAGAAACCATCGCTTTTGTCGGTTCTACAGGTTCCGGGAAATCCTCTATTATCAACGTGTTTATGCGTTTCTATGAGTTCCAATCAGGCCGAGTTCTTCTTGACGGTGTGGATATTCGCGATTATAGTCAGGCAGAGCTGCGTAAGAACATTGGTCTTGTTCTTCAGGAACCCTTTCTCTATCATGGCACGGTTAAATCCAATATTGCCATGTATCAGGATTTAACTGATGAAGAGATCAAAGCCGCTGCTGAGTTTGTGGATGCCAACCACTTTATTGACAAACTTCCAGAAGGTTATGATGCTCCAGTTTCCGAACGAGGTTCAAGTTTTTCAACCGGTCAACGTCAGCTTCTAGCCTTTGCTAGGACCGTTGCTAGCCAGCCTAAAATCTTGATTTTGGATGAAGCGACAGCCAATATTGATTCGGAGACAGAGGCTATTGTTCAAAACTCTCTAGCAAAAATGCGTCAAGGACGTACAACCATTGCCATTGCCCACCGCCTATCGACTATCCAAGATGCCAACTGCATCTATGTTTTAGACAAGGGCCGCATCATCGAACACGGTAGCCACGAGGAGCTCTTAGCCCTCGGCGGCACCTACCACAAGATGTACAGCCTACAAGCAGGCGCAATGGAAGGGGCGTAAGCTAATCTAGACCATAGCTTCTATATTCGAAAAGATTTCTTAAAAATCAAAATCGAGTAGTGACATTTATGTCACTACTTTTTTGTAGACCTACAACTTATAATAAAACCATAGCTTGAGAGAAAAAGCTAGAAAATAATATTTTAGGAGGTTATTAGAATGACAACACAAACAATGAACAATTTTGAAACACTCGATCTCGAGACACTTGCAAACGTTGAAGGTGGTGGATGTAGCTGGGGAGGTTTTGCTAAACAAGGAGTAGCTACAGGAGTTGGTAATGGTTTACGATTAGGTATCAAAACACGTACTTGGCAAGGTGCTGTCGCAGGAGCAGCTGGAGGTGCTATCGTAGGGGGTGTTGGTTATGGAGCAACATGCTGGTGGTGATGGATTATGTTTGATTTGAAAAGTTATATTTTAGGGATGGTTTGCATGGCCTTGATGACTTTTTTGGATAAGCCTATTATGTCATTGCTTGAAAAACACAAATCTACCAATTCCATTAAAAAGAAATCTTAATTGAGATACCTTGTCAATTGCTAGTCTGTGAATAGTGGTTGAAAACTTCGATATAAAAGAAGAGGTATTTGTACTTATGACTAAAAAACGTCTAGTGTCTCTAATGATGTCTATGGGCTTCATCCTTGTTGCCTTACATAACTTGGGAGAAAAACTGAGTTTTGGACTTCAATGCCTAAATCTTATTGGGTTATGTCTTTTTCTCTTTCTTATGTGTACGATTATCAAGGATATAAAATCAGACAAGTAGTGACATTTATGTCACTACTTTTTTATCGGCTTCCAATCTATAATAAAATTCATAGCTTGTGCACAGATAGCTAAAAACACTTTAAGGAGAAAAGTATGTTCAAAAGCTCAAAACCGTATTTACTGGCTACCATTCTCATCGGAATGGGCCTTGCTAATCTATTTAGAAGTTTGGATGCAGTCCACCATACCATTAACTTGTTGGGGCTAATCTTGCTTCTTTATAGTCTGCTTTTTAAAAAATGGGCACAGTTTAAAAAGTAACTTGTGGCCCCTTTGAACGTGAGGTGCTTGCAAATGCTTATTTTTGATGTTCCCGAAGTAAAATTATTCTTGCTAATGATAGCGGAAATTGTATTATATTTGATTGCTTATCTTTGTAATAGAAAGAACAAAGATATGTATATTCGCTTATTTAAAATATCAGTGCTAATGACGCTATTGTATTACGTCTCCAGTAGAATTTAGTTGCTAAGGGCTTTCTTGAGATCTTACAGCAGTATAAAAAAATACAGAAAGGAATATAGTTAAATGTAATAGCTTATTCAGTTTACAAGACTGACTGAGGTTATTCATAGCTTAATTGTTTTATCATGAAGTTAAAGAATATTAGTTCAAGAGTATTGCGATTTTCTAGGGTCGTCACTGCTGTACTGGCAGTTTTCCTTATAAGTACCAGTATTTCTCTCTACAAAAGCAAGACCTCTCCAGAGATTTGGTTAGCAGTCGGAGCACTAGCTTTAGTAGTCATTTTTGTTAATGGACTGCTCTACCGTTTGCTTAAGAAACGTCCAGATTCAGTAAATCCGTTAACAATACGGCAGTCCTTCATTGTCTTTCTTGTCATCTCATTTCTTGTGCTTTGTGTAGAGTTTTACACATTACTAACATTCAGTGATACCACAGACCGCATAGTACTAGCCGTATTAATGCTTTTGTTAATCCTCTGTGATTTTCTAGCTTACTTGCAAGTCAAAAACTATTTTAAACAATAAATGATTTCACTTGATTATTCTGTAGGTAATCTAGAAGATACTTTCATAAGTAGTAAGATGGAGCAACAGAAAAAGCTTGAAACTAGTCAAGCCTTTTTCGATATATTAAGTTCCTGTGTAAATGCAAAAGTCATACTTTCAGTTTTTAAAGAAATATTTTGATAGTTGTCTAATATATTCCTAACGTTGGCCAAACCTATACCGCGATGATCCCCTTTACTGGAGACACCTCTCTCAAAAAGTGATGAGATAGGAATAAATTCTTCCTGGGTTGAGTTTTGGACAATAAAGATTTGCTTATTACCATGATTGAAGTAGCCAATATGCATTTTTGGTATGTCAGACTGAATCGATGCTTCCATCGCATTGTCTAGAAAGATAGATATTACAGTAATAAAATCGACCATCTCCATACCCTCGAGTTTGATAGTTTCAGGAATATCTAAGGAGATATCAATGTTATTTTCTTCTGCCTCTAGGAACTTAGCTGCAAGTAGGCTTTTGATAGTGTTATCTTCTATGTTTATTAAGCGAGTTAAATCAAATGTTTTCGATTTTAAATGCTTATCGGAATCTTTTAGAACTGAGTCGTAGACTTCTTTTACAATAGCCATATCATTTTGATCGATACCAAGTTTGAGTGTTGTTAAAATATTGGCATAATCATGACGAAAACTTCGAACCGACTGATAGAGGTTTTCAATCTGTTTGTTATAATTCGTAAGATGCGATAGTTGAATATCTTTTTGAAAGTCCAACTGACTTTGTATTGTTGCTCGGATATTTCTATCTAAGAAGATAAGCATGATAAAGAACAAGACTAGATAAATAACCACAATTAACTTCCTGATTATCAGAGTGGATGTATGAGTAGTGTTTTCGAGGTAGACGAGATATTGCTGGGTAAATGTATAAGCAATCATAATGATATCAGCAATAATAATACTCTTTGATATGAGAGGGGCTAATCGTCCTTTTTGTATAACTCCAAAGCTTTCCTTGAATAATTTTATTAAAAGAAAGGATAGTAAAATAGTTAGGAAAGAAGATGAGACAGCTATAAGATAATTAACTTTTATTGTTTCAACACTGATTCCAAACAAAGGAAATATAAAGAAAATGATTACTCTAAAACTGATATTATTAAGAGTTGTGGGGAGAAGAGCATTGAATATTTTAAGCTTTGATTGTAAGTAGGTCTTTCGTGATATAAAAAAAGATAATAAAAGATAGAATATTTCTTCGTTAAAGTAGAATAAGAATTTCCAGGATAGACTGTTACATATTTTGGTATATGCTATGCGACAAAATAAGATAATAAGAAAATGCCCAATTGAAACTCTTTTGTTTATTAAGTAAAGAAACAGGCAAATATTGAAACATTCAGAGACAACAGTAAGCAAAAATAAAAAAATAATCATTGAAGGTTCCTTCTTTTAAAAGTATCCATCAGCATTTTAGCTTTGGTACGTGAAAAAGGACAGATACTACCATCAGTCATTTCGACTTCACGTTTTAATTTGTTGATTCTTATAATGTTGTTAGGGTTAATGAGATACGAACGATGGCAAGATACGAGTGAAGGACTAGCTTTTTCAAGGTCCTTTAGATTTGCACGAAAGGTCATTTGATTGTTTGTACCATGGAGTATCACATAATGCTTTTGCGGAGAAGTTTCAATATAGATAACTTGGTTTAAAGGGATGTGAATAGCTGTATGTTGTGTTTGAAAATCAAAAATCTCGTCATTCTCTATTCCAAGTGGTTTCATAGTTATAGCTAAAGCTCTGGTTATCTTTTTCCTAAATTCTATTTCAGAGAGACTTTTATCGATATAGTCTAGGGCAGATACTTGGTAATCAAAAACTAGTGGCATAAACTCTGAGTGGGTAGTGACAAAGATAATAGTAGCGTAGGGATTTTTTTCCCTAATGATTTTAGCAATATCGAGCCCTTTTAATTTTTCTCCCTTAATTTCGATATCAAGAAAAAAGAGCTGGTTAGAAGTTGTTGAATCAATCGCTTCTATAAATTGCTGAGGCTTATCAAAGGTGTGTACAATAGATAAGTCTTTATTGTATTTTTTTAACTCTTGAGACAATACCATCTCCAGTCGTCCTTGTTGAATGAGATTGTCCTCTAAAATATAAATTTCCAAGGGGAGCTTCCTCCATCTTTACTAGCTGTAGCTTTTCTGAAAATATTCATAAATTATGTAATAGTATATCATAATATGACTTAGTTATACAATGAGATGAAAATAAGATTAAAATATCATGTGATATTTATAGTATGAATTTACCATTCGGGACATATAGCCACTTTTTGGGACGCTAGCTCTGATAGAGACACTTGAATGCTATACTAAAGATGTAATTGAGAGATCACACGATAAAAATTTTAGGAGGTAGTTGCCATGGCAACTCAAACAATTGAAAACTTTAACACCCTCGACCTTGAAACACTTGCTAGTGTTGAAGGAGAACAACAATGACACATAGAGTTTCAAAAAGGGATATAGTGCTATTTGTCATTGCCCAAGTAGTTAGCATATCCTTACTGGTACTTTTTTTTAGTCAATTACTTCATAACTTATCATCCGTATTCCAATTGGTCTACATCGTAGCAGCCCTCTTAGTGGTTGTGGTTGATATATTGCTCATTCGAAAAATAATGACAAGAAGAGAAGAACCAACTGTGTTAAATCAATTAAAAGCTTCCCTAGCTTGTTTCTTGTTACTGACACTTAGTTGCCTTCGTTTTTTGACAACAGATTTCTATTATCAAAAAGTTATCGCTATATTTGTAGGTTTTTTTTCATTATTGGGTTTCGTACTATTTTTATGGGGCATCAAGTATATCAACCATAATATAGAGAAGTAAGTAATTGACAAAATAAGGAGTATAAGCAATGTTTATAAAATTAACTCATAACGACCTTGAAGTAATTCAAGGTGGTGCTGTTTGTCTTATGCCAAATGTGAATAACAAGGAGGGTGACCCCCTTGAGATAGGTGATACAAATGAAGAAATACCTAATCATTTTTTCGACTATTGCGATGATATATTTATATAGCAAAGTACTATTGTCATCAGGAAATATCTATCAACTTTTGTTAGCATCAATAGGATTCTTTTTCTTTTTATTTGGAGTCTATAGGCAGTATAGAAAGAATTAGTTAAAGCTTTTTCAATAAGATATGGACTGAATCAAAAATGATATTCAGTCTTTTTTTTACTACTCGGGACGTATAGCCACTTTTTGGGACGCTAGCTCTGATAGAGACACTTGAATGCTATACTAAAGATGTGATTGAGAGATCACACGATAAAAATTTTAGGAGGTAGTTGCCATGGCAACTCAAACAATTGAAAACTTTAACACCCTCGACCTTGAAACACTTGCTAGTGTTGAAGGAGGTGGATGTAGTTGGAGAGGCGCAGGTGGAGCGACTGTTCAAGGAGCTATCGGAGGAGCTATCGGAGGAGCGTTTGGAGGTAATGTAGTTTTACCAGTTGTAGGCTCAGTTCCTGGTTATCTAGCTGGTGGTGTTCTAGGTGGTGCAGGTGGTACTGTTGCCTATGGAGCAACCTGCTGGTGGAGCTAATCTATGGTATATTTTATTATAGGTTTTGTTGTTGCTTTGTTAGGTAATATCTTTTTCAACAAGGTCAATAAAAAATAAATATAAAAAATCATCTTGAACATATACGGGTATTTTCATAACAATTTTTAATAATTTGTTTATAAGATAGTGTTATTTTCTTTGAACAAATAGTTTATTTTTATGTAGATGGGGAGTTAACTAATGATTACAGAACTAACATATAACGATCTTGAAACCATCCAAGGTGGAGTATCTTGTATTATGCCTAGAACAAATAATAAAGCTGGTGGTAGCTACGACCCCTTTATAGACGGTAGGGTATCGCCACCTAGATATCGAAGTGGTGAAGCCTATCCCATGGTATATCTTCCTATCTGTGTTCTTATGTAGGAAGTTGAAATCAAGGTTCTTATTCGATAATGACTATTAAGATCACTTTATCATCTTAAAGTGGTCTTTTATATTTTTTTACCGTTCGGGACATATAGCCACTTTTTGGGACGCTAGCTTCCAAACAACTCCCCGAGTGCTATACTAAGGATGTGATTGAGAAATCACTTAAGGAGGTCTTGTCATGGCAACTCAAACAATTGAAAGCTGTAACACTCTTGACCCCTTCAACACTTGCTAGTGTTGAAGGGGGAAAAGTGGATTGGGGACGTTTACTAAGTGGGGCTAGTGGTGCTGCTGAGGGAATTTATTTCTGTGCCGCATCAGGTGCTCCACTCTTTACGCTTGCATCTTATGCTATTGTAGGGTGTGGAGTTGTCGGAGCTGGTCTTGGTTATGCTTTCCCACATTAATTAAAAATTTACTAATCATGAAACTACAAAATAATGCAGTAGCATTACAGTTATTAAGACTAGGTAGTGCTGCAATAGTTGTTCTTCTCATTAATTTAGGTTTTTACCTTTATGAGAAAGAGACTCCGGTATGGGTTCTGTTTGGATTAGGCTTGCTTACTATATTTGTAGGAGTGATCAACATTATTTTTTACCGGTTATCAAAAAAACAATCAGTAACAAAAAGCTATTTGACGCTAAAACAATCATTTGGTATTTTCCTTAGTGTTTCATTGTTTGTCTTGTGTGTCGAGTTTTTCAAACTACTAACACTAACGGACTTTACGGATAGCATTGTATTATTTATTTTAATGCTTTTATTGATTTTATTTGATATTCTTACTTATTTTCAAGTTAAAAAATATTTCAAAAGGTAAAAGGTATCCATACTCATGACCAAAAAACGTCTAGTGTCTCTAATAATGTCTATGGGCTTCATCCTTGTCGCTGTACATAATTTGGGAGAAAAACTGAGTTTTGGACTTCAATGCCTAAATCTTATTGGGTTATGTCTTTTTCTCTTTCTTATGTGTACAATTATCGAGGACATAAGGTCAGACAAGCAGTGACATTCATGTCACTACTTTTTTATCTCAAGCTATAATAAAATTCATAGCTTGAGATAAAAAAGCTAAAAAATAATATTTTGGAGGTTATTAGAATGACTACACAAACAATTGACACTTTTGAGACACTCAACCTTGAGTCATTTGTAACCGTTGAAGGTGGTGATGGATTATGTTTGATTTGAAGAGTTATATTTTAGGGATGGTTTGCATGGCCTTGATGAGTTTTTTAGATAAGCCTATTATGTCATTTCTTGAAAAACACAAAGTCAACAATTCCGCTAAAAAGAAATCTTAATTAAGATACCTTGTCAATTGCTGGTCTGTGAATAGCATGTGAAAAATGGTTGAAAATTTCGATATAAGAGAAGAGGTATTTGTAATCATGACTAAAATACGATTATCAAGTACATAAGGTCATGCGAGTAGTGACATTTATGTCACTACTTTTTTTTCGGATTCCAGCCTATAATAAACTCATAGCTTGTGCACAGAACGCTAAAAACACTTTAAGGAGAAAAGTATGTTCAAAAACTCAAAACCGTATTTACTGGCTACCATTCTCATCGGAATGGCCCTCGCTAATCTATTTAGAAGTTTAGATGCAGTCCACCATACCATTAACTTGATGGGGCTAACTTTGCTTCTTTATAGCCTCTTTTTTAAAAAATGGGCACAGTTTCAAAAGTAACCTTTGAATACTTTGAACGTGTGAGGTGCTTGCAAATGCTTATTTTTGATGTTCCCGAAGTAAAATTATTCTTGCTAATGATAGTGGAGATTGTATTATATTTGATTGCTTTTCTTTGTAACAGAAAAAACAAGGATATGTATATTCGCTTATTTAAAGTATCAGTACTAATGACGCTACTGTATTACATCTCCAGTAGAATTTAATCGCTCTCGAGTTTACTAGTGATAGCAATGGTTAAACCAAGTATGAAATAGAGAAAGGAATAGATTTAAATGTAATAGCTTATTCAGTTTACAAGACTGACTGAGGTTATTCATTCATAGCTTAAGTGTTTTATCATGAAGTTAAAAAGTATTAGTTCGAAGGTATTGCGATTTTCTAGGGTCGTCACTGCTGCCTTGGCAGTTTTCCTTATAAGTACTAGCATTTCTCTCTACAAAAGCAAGACCCCGCCAGTGACTTGGCTAACAGTCGGAGTGTTAGCTTTTGTAGTTATTTTAGTAAATGGACTGCTCTACCGTATGCTTAAGAAACGTCCAGATTCAGAGCATCTATTAACACTAAAGCAGTCCTTCACAGTCTTTCTTGTCATCTCATTTCTAGTGCTTTGTGTAGAGTTTTACACATTACTCACATTCAGTGATATGACAGACCGCATAGTGTTAGCCCTATTAATGCTTTTATTAATCCTCTGTGACTTTCTAGCTTACCTTCAAGCCAAAAAATATTTTAAATAATAAATGATTTTGCTTGATTATTCTGTATGAATCGTAACAATTGAAGCCTAAATCTTGCTTGTTTCCACACAATGAAAAATTCCCATGGGACTCATCATCCTATGGGAGTTTTTTGCGATAAAGATTAATAAGGCAATGTCATTTGACTTTGGCTTAGGTCCACAGTCACTTCATAGTCACTATTATCACGAATAGTGTGCTCGAAGTCTGTAGTATAGAGAACGAGTCGGAGTTTGTCGCCCTTGTTGAGTTTGTAGATGGTTGGTTGTAAGTCCAAACCGATAGACATCCATTCATTTGGTGTAACATTCTCAATGGTAAGAAGGTCTTTACGATTTTGCAGGTTAAGGTGTCCTTTGGTAATGACACGGTATTTGGCCTGCTTGAATGGCAATTCACGTAAGGCTTCCTCCTTGAAGAGACGGCCGTTGTCTAAATTCATGCGTTTGAGTGCGGGAATAGGTGCTAAATATTTCTTGTCACCCATTTCCAGAACCTGAGCCGAAATAAGACCACGGTTTGTGCTAGATTTGACCTTGAGCTCTAGGTGGACACGACCATTAATCTGTATGTCTTGGTCCAGTTCAAAGTCCAAGGTAATGGCGTTGGCTTTGTCTGCAAAAAGGTCATCCTTGAAGCTTTGGTATGCTTTACCGTATTTGGCAAAGGTTTCCTCTTCATAATGGTTAGCGATACTAGCTTCAGTCTCATCAAGCTGAATGTGTTTACCATTGTAGTGCCCAAAGGTATCGAGAACTTCCCAGGTCTGTTCAGACTGGTTGTTTTGCCAGATAACAGTAGGCAGTGTGTAGCCATTATCTAAGCCAAGGAGTTTCTGACAAATCAAGGCATTCATACTTTCTCGGAAGTCAATAGACTGCCAAGCATTCATGTAAACGTGGGCACCATTGTGGAAGAAGAGGTGTTTTTCAAGAGAGTCTGGAAGAGCATTGAACATTTGATAGACGTTAATCGGTTTGACGTTCCAATCCTGGCTACCGTGTGTAAAGACTACAGTAGCTTTGACACGGTCTGCGAATTGGACATAGTTGCGGTCATGCCAAAATTGGTTATAGTCCCCATGCTTACGGTCAATAGCCGTGCTTAGCTCCTTAAGGTAGGTCTCATAATCTTTTTGGTGGCGTAGGTATTCTCCAGCTAATAGGGCACGAGAATAGGTGAATTCAGTCAAGGTATCGAGATCCTCACCAGGGTAGCCTCCAGGGCTGACGAGGAGCCCATTTTCACGATAGTAGTCGTACCAGGAAGAAATACCTGCTTCAGCGATTACCATCTCCAAACCGTCAACGCCAGTTGTAGCAAGGGCGTTGGACATGGTACCCAAGTATGATAGTCCAGTAGTAGTCACTTTACCAGAAGCCCAATCTGCAGTGATTGTATGCTGTCTGTTGCAGCTAGTAAAGGCGCGTGCACGACCATTGAGCCAGTCAATGACAGCTTTATAGGCCAGAACCTGTTGATAGTCTCCGGAGGTCATGAAACCTTCAGAATTGAAGGTACCGACACCCGATACATAGATAGAAGCCACGCCACGAGCCAACATGTAATCATTGAGCGTGTAGGTATCTGTGTGAGCAAAACGCTCCTGAGCCTTTGTGACAGGATTGATAGGCGTAAGGTCTGCTTCAGGTGCCTTGATTTCAGGGTGGCTAAGAGAGATATCACCAGCTGTTTTGACGAGCAAGTCTCCCTCCATCTTGTGGGTGAGCTTATCTGAAGCAGGTTCATTAGTCCCTTGTTGATAAGGACTTGCGGTCATCATGGCTGGAACTGGGAAGTTCACATTAGGGCGTAAGATAGTTACTTTGACCAAGTCTAGCTGCCCATCTTTGTCGGTATCTACTGGTGCTTCCACATAAACCACCTCACGGTGAAGTTGGTTAGTGTCAAATGTAGCCAAGCTCTTACCATTAAAGAAGACGTAATCATTACTTACAGGGATTAAATCTTGGGCTACCAACTGATCAATTAAGGTATTGCCAGACTGTGTGCGTGTCGCCAACAATTGATGCAGGTTATTAAGACTACCATCAAAAGTGATTGGGAAGGCCATTTTCTCTAGGAAAGCCGCACTGTCTGTAAAGTCTACATTAGGGACAAATCCTAGCAGTTGAAGAGCTACCAAACCAAAGACGTCAGCAGTCAAAGGACGGTCTGATTGGAAGAAGGTTAGGAGGTCAGTCTCCCCATCAGCAATCCAATTTTTCAAAGCTAAGTCGGTGTCTTCAAAGAAGAGGAAGGACTTACGAACAAAGGCTTCAAAATTATCCTTGGCACTAGCGTTTAAAGAGACTTCAAAGCCCAAAGAACGGAGTTCCTGACAAGCCATTTCAGGACTTACTGGGATGTAACTAAACTGATTAAATTTCATACTTTAAAACCTCAAAAAAAGAATACGTAAACATTTCAGAAATATCTTTACATCAGACATTATACTTGATAAAATGATAGATGTCTAAATTATTGTAAAATGTGAAAGGAAATAAAGAGACAAATGAATGATTTTCTAAAAGAAGCGCTCAGTCATGATTGGATTATAAAGTACATCACTGAGTTTATTGGGACAGCTTTGATGGTTGCACTTGGTAATGGTTCGGTTGCCAATGTTGAGCTTAAAGGGACTAAGGGTAATAAGTCTGGATGGCTTGTTATTGGTTTTGGTTATGGTTTTGCGGTAATGATGCCAGCACTTATGTTTGGTGATGTTTCTGGTAACCACATCAACCCAGCCTTCACAATTGGTCTTGCGGTTGCAGGTATCTTCTCTTGGGTAGCCGTTCCAGGTTACTTGATTGCTCAACTTCTAGGAGCTTTCGTTGGTCAAGCTATCGTGGTTTGGGTTCACCAACCTTATTACCTTCAAACTGAGAATCCTAACAACATCCTTGGTACTTTTTCTACAATCTCTGCTGTTGATAATGATGATGAAACTCCAGAAAATCACAAACGTGCTTGGCTTAATGGTTTTGCCAACGAGTTTGCAGGTTCATTTATCTTGTTCTTCGGTGCGCTTGCTATGACAAACAACTATTTTGGTCATAAGTTGATTGCACAAGCCACACAACTTGGCTATGATAAAGAAGCTATCGCAGGTCAAATGGCTAATGGGGCACTTGCGGTTGCCCACATCGGTGTTGGTTTCTTGGTTGCAGCTTTGGTTATTTCATTTGGTGGTGCAACAGGTCCAGCTCTTAACCCAGCCCGTGACTTGATGCCACGTCTTCTTCACCACCTCTTGCCAACATCAGTTCTTGGTGAACACAAAGGTGATTCTAAATGGTGGTATGCTTGGGTTCCAGTTGTAGCTCCAATTGTTGCGGCGATTTTGGCTATCTGGTTGTTCAAATCACTCTACCTTTAATAATACTTAAAAATCTGAAGTTTAAGCTTCAGATTTTTTTTATGCTTAAAATATTGAAAGTAATAAAAAACTGAGAAAATATTCTCAGTCACATCGGATTAGTCATTACTAGAATGGTAGCACCTAAGGTGTAAAGATTCCATAAAACATGAAGTGTGATACTTGCAGATAAGTTCTCTCTTTTTTGGTAGACCATAGAGAGAGCCAAGCCCATTCCGATATAAAGAGTGAGGTAGGCAAGATTAGTTGGCATATGAAAGAGACAAAAGAGCCCAGTGCTGACTAGCACAGCTGTTTTCGAATAGGGGGCCAACCAGGTGAAAATCCACTTGCGAAAGAGGATTTCTTGGAGGAAGGCTGTCGTCATCATACCAATCGCTACAGGTAGGATAGGAATTGTTGTGAGCGTCTTTTGAAGTTCTGCATGGTAGTTGGTATGGGTCAGTAACATGAGGTTACTTCCGATGAGTTCCATCAAGAAGATAATGGCAAAGCCCCAGATAATGGCTTTAATATCCTTTCGATTTAAGCTAAAGTTGTGAATCATACCCTCACTCTTAGCCCAGAGATAGGTAAGGTAAAAAATGATAAGATTGATAGCAATGATTCCCCAGCTTTCAGGGTTCGTAAAAGTCAATCCAGTCTGACTATTGTAGGAGGTCATCAGACTCAAAGCAAAGTTTGGGATAACAATCATTAGCATTAAAAACAAACCTTGATAGGTCCGCCTAAATACTATGTGATTAACGAGAATTTTCATACTCTCAATTATACCCTAAAATGAGGAAATAGCTACTCAAAAAGTGAATAAACTATAATGTTTTTCACAATTTATGCGAAAGAAAGTGAAAAAATTACAATCCTATTTTTTCTTTGGAAAATCCTTGTCACACAGCCTCTTTTTGGATAAAATAGAAAAGAATGGAGGTTGTCATGACGCAATCAGGGAATTTTAAGTTTCACACACCAATCTTTCGTGTGAATAACAGACAAGAAAATATTGAGTTTTACCAAAATACACTAGGATTTAAACTATTAACAGAAGAAAATGCTCTTGCCGTCTTCACAGATTGGGCAGACCACCAATCACTCTTTGTGATTGAAGAGTCTCCAGCTTACCGTTGTCGTGCAGTTGAAGGCCCTAAGAAAATTAATAAAGTGGTTATTAAGGTTTCAGATCCACTTGAGATTGAGTACCTTTTGGCGCGTGACGATCACCAAGCCAAGGCTATTTTCCAAGGGGAAAATGGTTATGCCTTTGAAACAGTCTCACCAGAAAATGGTCTTATTTTGATGCACGCTGAGGATGACTTGTCAACGCTCAAGACAATCGAGTATGCAGATGTTGAAGAAAATGAAGACTTTAAAGGTGTTTCAGACTTTACCGTTCAGTCCTTGACTCTGAATGTTGTGGATACGGTTAAAGCAGCCTTCTTCTATGACAATCTTTTTGGTGAAGAACTACCTTTATCTATCCACTTTGAAAAGGCGGAAGGTCCTGACCTTCAAGTAACTCCTGATCAAACTTGGGATTTGGAAATTCTCGAGTTTGAGGTGGCAGAAGACTATGACTTAGTTGCCTTGCATGATAAACTCGAAGAGGAACAGTTCTCAAGTTACTTGGATAGCAAAGGGCACCTACTTGCGTTGACTGATATGAGTAATATTGAGGTTTGGCTAACAAAATAATGACTGATTTTCAACAAACATTAGCAACAATTACAGACTACATCAAGGCTGACATCTTTCCGGGTGCCAGCCTTGCCCTTTATGATGGAAAGGCTTGGCAGGAGTACTACCAAGGGACTCAAGATGGCTATGTTCCAGTAGTTCCAGGTCTCACCTATGACCTAGCCAGTGTATCCAAGGTGGTCGGGGTTGGAACCCTCTGTCTTTTCTATCTCCAGGCCGATAAATTGGACTTGGATGAGAAGCTGTCAACCTACTACCCCGCAGTAGAAAATAAGACGTTAACATTACGTCAACTCTTGTCTCATAGTAGTGGGATTGATCCTTTCATTCCTAATCGTGATGAATTAGATCAGGAGGGTTTGATTGCTGCTATAAACGCCATCAAGGTTAGGGATGATAAACCTTTCTTGTATACCGATATTAACTTTATTCTCTTGGGGCTGATGCTCGAAAAGTTGTCTGGACTAAGTCTGGATAAGCTCTTTGACTCCGAAGTTTTTCAACCTTTTGGTATGTCTGAGACACAGTTTGGGCCAGTTGGGATTGCTGTTCCGACGGTTAAGGGCATTCCGGGCGGAACTGTTCACGATCCCAAAGCTCGTGTTCTCAAAGAGCATACAGGTTCAGCAGGTCTCTTTTCAACCCTTAAAGACTTAGAAATTTTTGTTAATCATTATTTGAAGGATGATTTTGCTAAGAATCTGACGAAAAATATCAGCCAATCCAAGAAGGAACGTAGTGTCGCTTGGGACCTCCAAGGAGATTGGATTCTTCATACTGGTTATACAGGGACCTTTGTTCTGATTAACATCCCAGCTCAACGTGCGGCGATTTTCCTAAGTAATCGTACCTACTACAAGGATGAGAGAGCTCAATGGATTAAGGATAGAGATGCCTTGATTGAGATAATAAAGGAAGAGTTGATCAGTGAAGCGGTCAAGTAGGCACTCCAAGGAAAGAAAGCTTGTCTCTTGCTTTCTGAGTCTGCTCTTTTGCATACTTAATGGGAGTAATCTCTTCGTCTGTGGTATGTTTTTTGTAGTGATAGAAGGCTTGTTAGCGTTTGATAAAGATTCCTTTTCTTTATCTTCTTTTCTATTTTTAAGTATAGTGTCCGCTGTAACCGCTTCTTCCTATATTTTGATAAGAGAGCTACTATACAAACTGATTCATTACCTTGGTTATCGTGCCCAACCTGATTTGAAAGTCATTCGTATGAGAAGAGGGCTTGATATTTCCTTTCCTGTATTTGAAAAGTACGGTCAAGACTATAGGTTACTGTATAAGAAGCGTTTCAAGAAACTTCAAATAGGGTATTTGCTGATATGTTTAGGATACTTTAGTGGACTTAGTCTTATAATGATCATCTGTACAGTCCTATTGAGAGGAGTGTTCGAGCTCCTAGAACTAGAATCAAAACTGTCATCTTCTGAATATAAACAATTTCTTGGTTTTTTGGTCTACATGGGAGTGTTTGTCCTTCTTTTTACAGGGCAGAAATACTGGAGAAAAATCGTAGAGGCTTTAAAGAAAAGAGAAAATGTGACAGTGCTTGCTGTCGAGCATGGTTATCCGATATTTGCGACAAAAGAAGAAGCTTAAGCAGTTGCTATACTGCTTAAGCTTTTTTACTTATTAAGGATTTTTCAACAGTAATATGTTGGATTCCAGCTTCTTCAAAGATTTGACCGACTTCTTGATAGCCATTATTAAGGTAGAACTTAAGTGCCCCGAGTTGAGCATGGAGAGAAATAGATTTAAAGCCCTGTTCTTGGGTAAAATCTTCAGCCTCTTTTAGGAGGATGCTCCCTAGCCCTTGACTTTGGTAGGCATCAAGCACAGCCATGCGTTGGAGGGTGACCTGAGTCAAATCCTTGTTGGGCAGTAAGCGCACGGTTGCAGCAGCCTGACCCTTATCATCATAGAGGACAAAGTGAATGCAGTAGGCTTCATTGGCATCAATTTCGATGGAGCGTGGGACTCCTTGTCCCTTAACAAAAACAGTGTTTCGAATGGCTACGGCATCTAGGTAAGTTTCTGAAAGTGTATCTCTTGTATGTTTAATGATCATAGGGTCATTGTAACAAAGCTTATAGCTAATCGTCAATGGAAAAAAGCTTGATGAGAAGAGGGGACAGGGACATCAAGCTTTCTGTAAGACTTTATTCTTTGATTTTTCGACCGTTTGTTTCTTGGATAGGACGATTATTTTCAAATCCAAGGGTTTGTGTGAATTTTTCTACCTGTTCCTTGCTGACAGTTTCTTGGTTTTTGAAGACAATCCAATTAACACCTTCAGTACATGGTGGGGTTGTTAAGGAGCCTTCAAAGTTGTAGTAGCCTTTGTCTTCAGGATAGAAATCATCTAGTGAGATAGGCTGAGACAACTCAGTTTCAGTATTAGCAGCCTGAGGCATCTTATCCCAGATTTGTTTCAAGGCTTGGTTTTCATCCCCATAATTATAGAGAACAGAGACAACAGTGATTTTGCCAGTATCGGTTTTGTAGACGAAGTGTCCTTCAAGAGGATAGGTTTTGCCGTCAATTTCATTTTCACTGGGTGCGTGAAAATGAAACTGTTGCAATTTATAGACATCATCACCAATCGTTAGACTATTCTTGGGATTTTTAAAGCTGACTTCAATCGTATGACCATTGTTTTCAACTTGGCCTTTTGATTCTTGATTATGAAGGTTTAGTTCTGGAAGATCGACATCTTCAGCTCCTGTGATATTGATTGGAGATTGTTCTTTACCATTTTTGCTGAGTTCATAATCTTTGGAGAGGTCACCCCAATGTTCAGGACCAGTTGCACCAGTATACCCCCATGGAACATCTTTGGATTTAGAGGTTTCAGTGTCAGTCTTGGATTGGCAGGCTACGAGTAGAACGGCACTAGCCATGAGTGATAGTACTCCAGTTAAGGTTGAACATTTCTTAGTCATCTTTCCTCCTTGTTGTCCCTAGTCCCATCACAAAGAGCTATACTTGTCATTAGTAAGGTCTCTTTATTGTGACAGTAATTCAGGCTGATGTAATGATAGCTCTTCTGAGAAAGAAGTGTTTGGAAATTCCAAACGGAAATGCTTATATTCTATAGCTTATCTAATAAAATGTCAATATATATTATAAATTAGTTATAATAATATGATAAAATAACATGATTTTTTATAAAAATAAAAGAACTCGCACTAGCGAGTTCCTTATTATTTAGCTTATCCCAAAGCATCGTCCATTGAAAGAACTTCGTGGAAGACACGTTGAGTCAATTCAGTTTTTTGTTCTGGAGTGAGGTATTTAGTGTTTACACAGTAACCAGAGATACGAACGATAACGTCCTCACCATTCATAATCTTTTCGTAAACGTCTGACAAGTCCATAACGTTCAAGTTAACGTGTTGTCCACCGTTTTCGAAGTAACCATCAAGGATTGTTACCAAGTTGTCGACTTGTTCGTCACGAGTTTTACCAAGAGCACGAGGTGATACTTGAGTTGTCAATGAGATACCGTCAGCAGCATAACCGAAGTCAAGGCTAGCAAGTGAGTTCAAGTTTTGCAACCATCCACCTTTAGCTTTGTTAGATGGGTTAGCACCTGGTGAGAAGAATTCAAGTTTAGACAAGTTCACTGAACCATCTTCGTTGAGGTATACCCCTTTGTGAACTGGAGAGTTACCAGTTTGTTTAGAGTAAGCAACGTTAGAAGTGATTGTAAGAAGTGAAACTGTAGCTTCTGCATCTTTGTAGAGTTTGTGGCTACGAAGACGAGTAGTGTAAGCTTCAATCAACCATTCTGCCAATTCGTTTGAACGTGGGTCATCTTCACCCCAACGTGGGTATTCACCGATTGTTTCGTAGTCGTAGATGTAGCCATCTTCGTCACGGATTGGTTTAACTGTAGCGTATTTGATTGCTGACAATGTATCAACAGTATTTGCGAAACCACAGATACCGAATCCCATGTTAGCACGTTGTTTAGTTGGCAAGAAGGCCATTTGAACAGCTTCGTAGTTGTACTTATCAGTCATGTAGTGGATGATGTTAAGGGCATCTACGTAAGTATCAGTCAACCAGTCAAGAGATTTTTCGAAGTTAGCTTTAACAGTGTCAAAGTCAAGAACTTCATCACGGATTGGATCGATATCAAATACTTTGTAGTCTTTATGAACATCGTCGTAACCACCGTTCAAACCAGTAAGAAGGGCTTTAAGTACGTTAACACGAGCACCGAAGTATTGGATGTTGTGACGTTGTTCTTCGTTTTCTGGGTCAAGTGGTGATACACAACATGAGATACAGCTCATTTCACCGTATCCGTCTTTAGCCATAGTAGTTACACCTTCGTATTGGATAGAAGAGTGTTTGTGGCTCATGTGCATACAGTAACGACGGAATGAGTAAGGCAATTTGTCAGTCCAAAGAACTGTCAAGTTTGGTTCTGGAGAGTTACCGATGTTGTCAAGAGTATTCAAGAAACGGTAGTCCATCTTAGTAACACGGTGACGTCCGTCAGCACCCATACCAGCCATAGAAGTTGTGATGAATGTTGGGTCACCTGAGTACAATTGGTCGTAAGCTTTTGTACGAGCAAACTTAACTGTACGAAGTTTCATAACGAAATCATCAACGAATTCTTGGATTTCTGATTCAGTGTAAGTACCACGAGCAAGGTCACGTTCTGCATAGATATCAAGAACGATTGGCACACGTCCAAGAGATGTAGCGGCACCGTTGATCACACGACATACTGCCATGAAGGCGATGTTTGTCCATTGGATAGCTTCTTTAGTATCGAAGGCTGGGCGACGAACATCTACACCGTAAAGGTCACCAAGGCGAACAACGTCTTGAAGTGCTTGATATTGAAGGTTAACTTCTTCACGAAGACGGATTGTTTCTTCGTCGATTTCTTTGATAGCATTCCAGTCGTTAACTTTTTCTTGCATCAAGTAGTCAGCACCGTAAAGGGCAAGACGAGCATAAACCCCGATGATACGTCCACGTGAGTATGCATCTGGAAGACCAGTAACTGTGTGAGCGTGACGTGCACGACGGATGTTTGAAGTGTAAGCACGGAAGATACCATCGTTAACTGTAGTTACGTATTTTGTGAAAATTTCGTGTACAGCTGGATCTGGTTCATAACCGTGTTCTTTCAAAGCAGTTTCCGCCATACGGATACCACCTTTAGGCATGAAGTTCAATTTGAAGAGCTCATCATTTTGGATACCATAGATAAGTTCATCTTCTTTTGAAATGTATCCTGCGTCAATGTCAGCGATTGAAGTTGGACGAGTATCCATTGGGAAGCGTCCTTCAGCTTCATAGCCAGCTTTAGTTTCATCTACAATTTTTTTAATTTTTAGAGAGCGTTCAGTTGGTCCTGCAAGGAAGCTTTCGTCACCATCATAAGGTGTGTAGTTTGCTTGAACGAAACGTGAAACGCTAGCTTTTTCTTTCCAGTCAGTTCCTTTAAAGCCTTCCCACGCTTTTTCAAAAACATCTGTGTTAGTTTTAACCGTTGCCATAGTTTGGATCTCCTATAATTCTAGTAACAAAATCATCTGTTACATTCTCTAGAAGTATTCTATCACACAGTAACCGCTTACACAACTTTAAAACTGCGTTTTTAGTGACATTCTTTTATAATACAGTTTTGAAAACAACAAATCTGTATTATAAATTTCTGTTTTTTGGTAGATTTTGGTATCATAAGGGGAGAATGCTTTGTAGTCCCAAAGTTTTATGTGAAAAGCTTTACAATGAGATAAATCTGAGAAAGGAGGCAGGGAGCCATGTTAGAGTTTCCTTTAATAAATGATACCAGTCGGAAAATCATCCATATTGACATGGACGCCTTTTTTGCTCAAGTCGAGATGAGGGATGACCCCAGTCTTAAGGACAAACCGGTTATTATCGGTCACGATCCTAGAAAAACAGGGGGACGTGGTGTGGTATCAACCTGTAATTACGAGGCTAGAAAATATGGTGTCCATTCAGCCATGTCTTCTAAGGAGGCCTATGAACGTTGTCCCAATGCTATCTTTATCTCAGGAAATTATAGCCATTACCGAGAGGTAGGGATGCAAATTCGTGAGATTTTTAAACGCTATACCGACTTGGTAGAGCCTATGTCTATCGACGAAGCCTATCTTGATGTGACGATAAATAAGCTTGGTATCAAATCCGCGGTTAAGGTAGCTAAACTTATCCAGTATGACATCTGGCAGGAACTTCACCTGACTTGTTCAGCAGGCGTTTCCTACAATAAATTTATCGCCAAACTAGCTTCTGATTTTCAAAAGCCTGCTGGTTTGACGGTGGTGCTTCCAGAGGAGGCTCAGGAATTTTTGGAAAAGCTCCCTATTGAAAAGTTTCATGGAGTAGGTAAAAAGTCAGTTGAACGTCTTCACGACATGGAAATATACACCGGTGCCGATCTTCTGAAGATTCCTGAGATGACGCTGATTGATCGTTTTGGACGCTTCGGATTTGATCTCTTTCGTAAGGCTAGAGGGATTTCCAATAGTCCTGTCAGGCCCAATCGTGTCCGTAAATCTATCGGAAGTGAGCGAACCTATGGCAAGCTTCTTTATAATGAAGATGATATCAAGGCTGAGTTGACAAAGAATGCTAGACGGGTGGCTGAAAGTGCCAAGAAAAATAAAAAAGTTGGTCGAATCGTTGTCATTAAGGTCCGTTATTCGGATTTTTCGACCTTAACCAAGCGTATGACCTTGGACAAATCAACCCAGGGTTTTGAGGCCATCGAAAGGACTGCCCATACCATTTTTGACCAACTGGAGGAAAATAGTAGTGGTGTTCGCCTGCTCGGTGTGACGCTGACGGGTCTGGAAGATCAAGAAGGCAGGCAATTGGACCTAGATGATTTGGAGTCATTATAATAGTAGAGTTTTGATTTTTTCTTTTGGAAAGTGACCTTGAAGAATCATCAGACCTATGCTATCTTAAATAGTAACTAAAAGAAATGAGGGAATAATCTTAATGAAAAAAGTTCTTACCTATTTAGGACTGATTCTGGCAGCTTGCTTGCTTCTCGTAGCTTGTGCTTCCAATAAGCCAGCTGAGAAGAAAAAAGCGACACCAACTCCGACAGAACGTGCCAAGGCTGATGCGACAGTTTTAATTGATACTATGCTTGGAAAATCTAGTAACGGTTTTTCAAAACTCTACGGTGAAAATTACGAAGCCTGGACTGAAACGAAAGTCTTTGAAAAACAAGTTGCAGATACTATCGAAGAAAAGGGGTATACACCGGAAGACAAGTATACGTTTAAATACATTGAAGGTTATGATGCTAAGACACCAACCCAAGTGCTTTCTAAGTTCCTCAAGGTCCGTCGTAATATGATTGGTAAGATTCAGGACTATAAGCTGAAAGATGTCAAAGTTAAAGGAAATGAAGCGACAGTTACCTTTACTTCACGCTCTGTTAGTGCCTATGGTGCTGCAGCTGCTGTTCGTACTCTCCTTATGAGTCTCTATGATAACGACATTGACAAGTTGAAACAGTGGAATCAAGCTGATAACAACGATGTAGAAAAAGGTAAAGCCAAAGATCTCACAACGAAATTCCTTTATGGTGAAAACTTTAACGGCGATTTGACACAATTTAAGGATATTGATAAAGAAATGGCCTATACACCTTTGACAGGTGCTGATGATCTAGAAAAGACCTTCAAGCTAACCAAAGATGATGGGGGTAACTGGACTATTTCTGTAGAAGATTATAAAGAGCTTGCCGAAGCCTTGGTTGACCATGATGAATCAGGAAGCAGAGCTGTTTACGCTGAACGCATCCATAAGAATTTATCAGATTATCAACCTGAAGACAGTAGCGACTCAAGCAGTAAGTCATCAGATAAGGATAAGTAGTGTTTTAGCACAAATTGATTTTATCCATCACCACCCCAGCCTCTCGCTGGGGTTTTCTAATACCTAAATCCTAATAATTTTGTCCCTCTCATAATGTCATGAAAGCTTATTTTCCATGCTATAATGGATATTGTAGTCTTTATTCAGAATATTTTGATAAATGATTTGTCGAGTATTTTGGAAAGAATAGGTTGTGACAGCAAACTCTCATCTCTCGATGACAAAGATGTATAAGGACAATATTGATAATGAATTTAACTAATACTAAGCATGAAGATATTTTCAAGAGAGTTTATGCTTTCAAGCTAACTATACTTATTTTAGGAATAGCTATTTTTTGTCTTGCAACATATAGTTACTTAGCTGATAACTTAGTGCTTCTCTGCTGTTGTGCTGTGTTGATGTATTTTCTTTTGGCATTAAAGATTTATGCAAATTATTTGATTACTTCTCAAATGAGGGAGATTCTATTTACTCTGACTGAACTTGATAAGTATCAAAAATATTTTGAATATGCTTATCGTCATACATTTAAACAGGATAAAAAAGCAGTACTACAAGAATCCTACCTAGCAGATGCTCAGTATCACTATTTTCGAGGAGAATTTGATCAGTCCTTGCAGTCACTGAATGAAATTAATATAAAAAAGGCGAGGTGGAAGCGACGCAAAGTATTGTTAACAAGCCTTTCCTACTATCGTATACTTAACAAAATTAATCAAAAAGATTTTGCTGATTTTGAGGATAGCCTTGCCTTGTATCGCAAAATGAAAGGTAAGAATGTTCCAGAACGTTCTGCAAAATTGTTAGCTATCTATAGGGTTGTTTCAGGTCAACCGACTGATTATTTTGAGAGGCTAGCACCAAAATATAAGCTTTACCAAATTGAAGCAAAGTATTACGCTGGTCTCAGTTATCTCAACCAAAACCAACCCGAAGAAGCCAAAGCCTGCTTCCAAGAAATCGTAAACGAAAATCCAGAGCTCTTTTACGTGAAAGAGGCTAAGAAGTATTTGGAAGAGACGGTGTAGTTATCGCTAGAGTTGTCACATGAGTGGCAGCTTTTTTCTATCTTGTTATTTATCCCCTTCCTCCTATAATCTTTATCTATCACCTCTTAGTTTTTTAGTATTAGACGACTAGGGGTGAAGGTGGTACACTACTATCAAAAACTATTGAAGAAAGTATCGAGGATTATAGATATGAAAAAATGGCTTGCAGGTTTAGGGATTCTTGGCTTGTCAGTTTTGACTTTGGCTGCTTGTGGAAACAAGAGTGATGGTAAGGCATCTGGTGAAAAGCAGACGATTACTGTTGCGACGGATTCTGATACGGCGCCTTTCACTTTCAAAAAAGGTGATGACTTCAAGGGTTATGATATTGATTTGGTCAAGGCTATTTTCAAGGATTCAGACAAGTATGAGGTCAAGTTTGTGACGACACCTTTTGATTCTATCTTGACAGGGGTGGATTCTGGACGTTATCAGATTGCGGCTAATGATTTCAACTACAATGAAGAGCGTGAGCAGAAATATGGTTTCTCAGATCCGATTTCACGTTCTAACTATGCCATCACTAGTGCTGAGGGGACCAAGTATACTAGCCTAGACGATCTGTCTGGTAAGACGACAGAGGTGCTTCCTGGTTCTAACTATGCTCAGTTGCTTGAAAATTGGAACCACGCCAATGAAGATAAGAAACCAATTACAATCAACTATGCATCTAGCTCAACTGGTCTTTCAACACGTATCCAACACATTCAAGAAGGCAAAATTGATTTTATCCTTTACGATGCTATTTCCTCTGAATACATTGTCAAAGATCAGGGCTATAAGTTGGCTGTAAACAAGATTAAAGACGATATCGGTATGAAGACCGATGGTCTTGAATATCTTCTATTCTCAAATGATAAGCAAGGTAAGGAACTCAGAACCTTTACCAACAAACGTATCAAAGAGCTCAAGAAGGATGGAACCCTTGCCAAACTCAGCAAGGAATATTTCGGTGGCGATTACGTCAGTGATTTGAAATAAGACTGTTAAAAGTTGAGACTGCCGTCTCAGCTTTGGATTGAAGACAAAGCTTTCTTTTGAGGCTTTCCTGAGGTGATGACGGACGTCAGCGACCTTCTTCGAAGTTCCATGACTAAGTTTTGAGCCTAAGGTCTCAAAACTTCCGAACACCTGAAACTTTAAAGTTTCAGGTGTTTTTCTCACGTCGGAAAGCCTCGGTTTATGCTCACTTTGTTCGTGAAATAAGGAATGAGTTCAAATCTTTTTAGTCTTAATAAGGTATTGCTATCAGTGATACGATTTTCTTATCACTATGATAAGAAAAGACTATTTCACAGACTTTCTGAGTCGTGCTAAAATGAATACTATAAAATTATGATAAGATATTTGAATGGTTAGCACTAGGCTAACCTACTTTTTTAGAAAGAAAGGGCGACATTGTGAAAAAGAGTATAGAAGCATTTAATCGGTCACCTTGGTATCTCCAAGTTATCATTGGCTTGGTTGGTTTGGCAGTAGCTGTTGCTTTAGCCATTCCCTTGTCTTGGCTAGTAGAAATTCTTTGGGGTTATATTTTGCAACTGGTTACGGTTGTCTTCAAATGGATTTCATCTTGGATGCCAGCTGGTAAGCTCTTCTCATGGAAGGCTGTCTTCGATGCTGTTCCTAAGATTGTGGAACGCTTGCCTTTAACTTTGGGATTGACTATTGCAGGTGCCTTCTTTGGGTTGATTTTGGCCCTTGTCTTTGCGGTTGTTAAAATTAATCGAGTACGTATCCTTTATCCAATTCAAGCCGTTTTTGTGAGCTTCTTGCGTGGGACACCAATCCTTGTACAACTCATGTTGACTTACTATGGTATTCCACTCTTCCTTCGTTACTTGAATGGTGAGTTCGGCTTAGATTGGAACATTAATGAGATTCCACCAGCTATCTTCGCTATTACAGCCTTTGCCTTTAATGAAGCGGCTTACATGAGTGAAACCATTCGTGCAGCGATTCAAGCTGTGGATGCTGGAGAAATCGAAGCTGCCCGCTCTCTTGGGATGACATCAGCACAGGTCTACCGTCGTGTCATTATTCCAAATGCGGCGGTTATTGCGACACCAAGTCTGATTAACAGTTTGATTGGTTTGACTAAGGGAACATCACTTGCCTTTAGTGCAGGTATCGTCGAAATGTATGCGCAGGCTCAAATCTTGGGTGGTGCTGACTACCGTTACTTTGAACGTTATATCTCAGTAGCCCTCGTTTACTGGGGCATCTCAATCTTGATTGAAAATATTGGTCGTTCGGTTGAAAATCATATGGCCATTAAGGCACCTGAAGTAACTGACATTTCTGGAATTGGAGGTGACCGCTAATGATTAGCATCAAAAATTTGACCAAGGAATTTTCAGGTCAAAAGGTTCTTGATGGGATTAACTTTGATATCGAAAAAGGCGAAGTGGTAGCGCTTGTCGGTGCCTCTGGTGCAGGTAAGTCAACCATCCTTCGTAGCTTAAACTATTTGGAACAACCTGATTCTGGCACCATTGCCATTGATGACTTTAAGGTGGATTTCGAAGCAATTACCAAGGAGCAAATCCTTACCCTTCGTCGTAAGTTGGCCATGGTATTCCAACAGTTTAACCTCTTTGAACGTCGCACAGCCTTGGATAATGTTAAGGAAGGTCTTAAGATTGTTAAGAAACTTTCTGACGAAGAAGCTACCAAGATTGCGAAAGAAGAGCTCGCTAAGGTTGGGCTGTCTAATCGTGAAAATCACTACCCACGTCATTTGTCAGGTGGTCAAAAGCAACGTGTGGCCTTGGCCCGTGCCCTTGCCATGAAGCCTGATGTGCTCTTGCTTGACGAACCGACATCTGCCCTTGACCCTGAGTTGGTTGGTGAGGTTGAAAAATCAATCGCTGATGCAGCTAAGTCAGGTCAGACCATGATTTTGGTTAGTCACGACATGAACTTTGTTTATCAAGTGGCTGACAAGGTGCTCTTCCTTGAGAAAGGGCATATCCTTGAACAAGGAACACCTGAAGAACTTTTCAACCACCCAAAAGAAGAAAGAACGAAAGAATTTTTCGCTTCTTATTCAAAACAATATCTTTAAGATGGGATTTTTGTTACAATAGAAAAAGGTGATACGACAGGACTCCATTTATAGTCCGTAGTCGGATCCTGTAAGGATGATTAGGAGCTTTTGGAATTTTTGAAGATGCCCCGAAAGTCCAATCAGATACTGCCTTCGGCAGTTATTACTAATCGGATTCAGAGGTTGGAGAATGTTGTCTCAGCCTTTTCTATTTCTCACTTTAGGATGATTTATGTTATTAAATATTTTTAAATTTTACCTTTTGGGCCTTGTGATTGCTTTCTTTATGTGCTTGGTGATTGGTGCCTTTTGGCTTGGATGGCGTGCCCTACGTCGTGCTGACAAGACGGTTAAGGAGCGTCAAGGTGCCCTCTATGATGCTATCATGATGTCGATGGTTTCGATTCCTGTCTTGGCTTTTGCTTTTATGGCAATCCTCATCGTGCTGAATGCATAATACTAGCTTTGATGGCCTATTAGGTGTAAGATATCTCTACAAGAAATGCGTAAAAGGAGTGACTCATGTACGATACGATTATTATTGGAGCTGGTCCTGCAGGGATGACAGCAGCGCTATATGCAGCCCGTGCCAACCTTAAAGTGGCAACTTTGGAGCAAGGTGCTCCTGGCGGACAGATGAATAACACGTCTGAGATTGAAAATTACCCTGGCTTTGAAAATATCTCTGGTCCAGAATTGTCTATGAAGATGTTCGAACCTTTGGAAAAATTGGGCGTTGAAAATCTTTACGGTATTGTGTCTGGTATCGAGGACAAGGGTGACTATAAAGTCGTCAAAACTGGTGACGAGGAGTACCAAACCAAGACAGTTATCATTGCGACGGGGGCCAAGCACCGCCACATCGGTGTTGCTGGTGAAGAAGAGTACAACAGCCGTGGGGTTTCTTACTGTGCGGTATGTGATGGGGCTTTCTTCCGTAATCAAGACCTCTTGGTCGTTGGTGGTGGTGACTCTGCCGTTGAAGAAGGAATTTATTTGACACGCTTTGCCAATAGCGTAACCATTGTTCACCGTCGTGACGAGTTGCGTGCCCAAAAGGTCCTTCAAGACCGTGCCTTCGCCAATGAAAAGGTCAAGTTTATCTGGGATTCTGTCGTTGAAGAAATCAAGGGTGATGACATCAAGGTTCGCAGTGTTGATATCAAGAATGTCAAAACTGGTGAAGTGACTAATCACGAATTTGGTGGTGTCTTTGTTTATGTCGGACTTGATCCGGTTTCAGATTACGTGACAGGTCTGGGTATCACTGACCAAGCTGGTTGGGTTATTACAGATGATAAGATGGCGACAAGTATTCCTGGTATCTTTGCCATTGGGGATGTCCGCCAGAAAGACCTTCGCCAAATCACAACAGCCGTAGGGGATGGTGCCACAGCTGGTATCGAAGCTTACAACTACGTGACTGCACTTGCTGATAAGTAAAATAAATGAAAACTCGGGAGGCTCTCGAGTTTTTTGTGTTTGCTTGATGGTTTTCAGCTTGTCTAGCATCCTTTGAAGCAACATCTATGTGTGGTTTTTTGGTATAATAGAAAAGTCTTACTAAAATCAGTAAAAATGAGGTGACCAACTTGCGTGTTGTAGCAGGTGATTTTGGCGGGCGTCCGCTTAAAACGTTAGAAGGCAAAACGACTCGTCCAACAACGGACAAGGTCAAGGGTGCCATTTTCAATATGATTGGTCCTTTCTTTGATGGAGGGCGTGTTTTGGATCTTTTTTCTGGGAGTGGTAGTCTGGCCATTGAGGCTATTAGTCGTGGCATGTCGTCTGCTGTTCTCGTGGAAAAAGACCGTCGGGCACAAGCTATTATTCAGCAAAATATTAAGATGACCAAGAGTGAGAAACAGTTTCAGCTTTTGAAGATGGATGCGGCGCGTGCACTGACCCAATTGACAGGTCAGTTTGACTTGGTGCTTTTAGATCCGCCTTATGCCAAAGAGCAGATTGTGGCTAATATTACTCAGTTAGAGGATCAAGGGCTCTTGGCTAAAGAAGTGATGTTGGTTTGCGAGACAGATAAGGCTGTAGACCTGCCTGAAGAAATTTCAAACTTTGGGATTTGGAAGCAGAAAACCTATGGTATCAGTAAGGTGACGGTTTACGTGCGCTAGGTACCTGTAGCGGGTGTAGAAAGGAAATGCGATGACCCAAATTGCTATGTTTACGGGGTCTTTTGATCCGATTACCAATGGGCATATGGATATCATTGCCAGAGCCAGCAAGCTCTTTGACGAGCTTTATATTGGCCTTTTTTATAATAAAAACAAGCAGGGCTTCTGGGATGTTGCGACTCGCAAGCGTATCTTGGATGAGGTTGTGGCAGATTTTCCCAATGTCAAGGTCATAACGGCTCACGATAGTCTGGCTGTAGATGTTGCCAGAGACCTTGGCGTGACCTATTTGGTTCGAGGCCTTCGTAATGCGACAGATTTTGACTATGAGGCCAATATGGACTATTTCAATAAGGGGCTGGCGCCTGAGCTTGAAACGGTTTATTTGATTGCTAGTCATGAGGTGACACCAGTCTCCTCAAGTCGTGTGCGTGAGTTGATTTATTTTGAGGGGGACATTAGTTCTTATGTTCCTCAAGCAGTTGTTAAGGAAGTGGAGGCCAAGCGTGGCAAACAAGACAAAATCTAAATCGCTATTAGGGAAAATGTGGCGGATTAAGTGGTGGCTCTTAGGTATTTTTACAGTACTTTTCCTCCTTTTTGCCCTCTTTTTCCCGCTCAATAATTACTATGTAGAGCTTCCGGGTGGTGCTTTTGATACCAAGGAAGTCTTGACTGTGGATAAGAAAGCCGATGATTCAAAAGGTTCCTACAATTTTGTGGCGGTGGCCCAAACCAAGGCGACCTTGGCCCTCATGCTCTATGCTCAGCTCAATAATTTCGCTAAGCTTCAAACGGCTGAAGAGGCAACGGGTAATTACTCTGATGAAGATTACATGCGTATCAACCAATTTTACATGGAGACTTCCCAAAACCAAGCCATTTATCAAGGCTTGACGCTGGCTGGTAAAAAGGCGAGCTTGGACTATATGGGTGTCTATGTGCTTCAGGTCAATGATGATTCCAGCTTCAAGGGCGTTCTTAATATTGCGGATACGGTGACGGCTGTCAATGACAAGACCTTTAATAATTCGGCTGATTTGATTAAATACGTTCAGGGACTTAAGTTGGGTTCAAAGGTTAAGGTCACTTATACGACAGATGACAAATCAAAGTCGGCCACAGGTAAGATTATCAAGATCGCCAATGGTAAGAATGGTATTGGTATCGGCTTGACGGACCATACTGAGGTCAAGAGTTCTGAGAATGTGAAGTTTAAACTTGATGGTGTCGGTGGACCAAGTGCGGGTCTTATGTTTACCTTGGCTATTTACGACCAGGTTTCTGGTCAAAACCTCAAGGATGGTCGTAAGATTGCTGGAACGGGAACCATTGAAAAGGATGGTTCTGTCGGTGACATTGGTGGTGCCTACCTTAAGGTGAAATCAGCGGCCGATAGCGGTGCAGACATTTTCTTCGTGCCAAACAACCCAGTAACCAAGGAAATGAAAAAGGCTGATCCGGATGCCAAAACCAACTATCAAGAGGCTAAGGAAGCTGCCGAGAAACTGGGAACCAAGATGAAAATCGTTCCTGTAAAAACAGCTCAAGAAGCCATTGATTATTTGAAAAAGACGAAATAAGAAGAGAGAGTAGGACAGGCAGAAATCCTTGATTCTTGTCTCTGTCTTACCCTCTTTTTTAGGTCAAAGTGTTATAATAGTCCTTATGAAAAAACGTTATAGAACAGTTAATGATTACTATCGTGAGCTTTTTGGCGAAAAGATTTTCAAACTACCAATAGATGCGGGCTTTGATTGCCCCAACCGTGATGGTACGGTGGCTCACGGTGGCTGTACCTTTTGTACGGTTTCGGGATCTGGGGATGCCATTGTAGCTCCTGAGGCACCGATTCGTGAGCAGTTTTACCATGAAATTGACTTCATGCATCGCAAGTGGCCAGAAGTTCAGAAATATCTGGTTTATTTTCAAAACTTTACCAATACCCACGCGCCGCTTGAGGTTATCAAGGATCGCTACGAACAGGCTATCAATGAGCCTGGTGTTGTTGGCATCAATATCGGTACCCGCCCAGACTGTTTGCCTGACGATGTGATTGATTATCTGGCCGAACTCACAGAACGTATGTACGTGACCGTTGAACTTGGACTGCAGACCACTTATGAAGAAACGTCAGAGCTCATTAACCGAGCACACAGCTATGATCTCTATGTAGAGACGGTTAAGCGTGTGCGTGAGCGTGCGCCCAAGGCTGAGATTGTATCGCATTTGATTAATGGTTTGCCAGGAGAAACCCACGAGATGATGGTGGAAAATGTTCGCCGTTGTGTGACGGATAATGACATTCAGGGGATTAAACTCCACCTCCTCCACCTGATGACCAATACCCGTATGCAAAGAGACTACCACGAGGGGCGTCTGAAATTGCTGAGTCAGGAAGAATATGTGTCCATCATCTGTGACCAGTTGGAAATCATTCCTAAGGATATCGTCATTCACCGAATCACTGGTGATGCGCCCCGAGACATGCTGATTGGTCCTATGTGGAGTCTCAACAAGTGGGAAGTTCTTAATGCCATTGACAAGGAGATGGAACGTCGTGGCTCATGGCAAGGCTGTAAAGTAGCTAAGGAAAAGGAGAAAGAAGCATGATGAAACGTCCGATTCAGATGTCTCATGATTTTCTAGCTCAAGTGCTAGATGATGGGAGTATCGCTGTTGATGCGACTATGGGAAATGGCAATGATACCGCCTTTTTAGCTGGTCTTGCCAAGAAGGTCTATGCCTTTGACGTGCAGGAGCAGGCGCTTGAAAAGACCAGTCAACGCTTGTCAGATTTGAAAATTGACAATGCAGAACTCATTTTAGATGGGCATGAAAATCTGGACCGATATGTCACGGAAACTATTCGAGCAGCTATTTTCAATCTGGGCTATCTGCCATCTGCAGACAAGACTGTCATCACCAAGCCCCACACGACTCTTGAAGCTATTGAGAAAATTCTTGACCGCTTAGAAGTTGGTGGTCGCTTGGCGATTATGATTTACTACGGTCATGATGGTGGTGATATGGAAAAGGACGCTGTTCTTGAGTATGTCATTGGTTTGGACCAACGTGTTTTCACAGCCATGCTTTACCAACCCCTCAATCAAATTAACACACCACCATTTTTGGTGATGCTGGAGAAATTACAATGATTACAGACATTAAAGAAAAATTGGCGGAGATGCAGGCCAAATATATCGATAAGCAAAGTGCCGAGGACACCTTGAAAAAAGTCGAAAACCGTAAAACGGCAAAAATTAAGAAAAAGCTGGCTAGTCTTGAGGTCGAACGTTGCCATAAACTTTTGGCCAAGGAAGATGTGACGGCTATTGATAAAAAAATCAGTAAGCAAAAAGAATTATTTTCAAACTGTTGCCATAAAGAAGATTAGGAGGAGCTATGCATCTATCATCGGCTTTACTGGTTCTTCTTTTTAGCTTGATCTTATCGAACGTTATCAACCGTATCTTTCCACGACTTTCTCTGCCCTTGATTCAAATTATTTTTGGAGTGGGCATTGGTTTACTTTTCAAAGGTCGTGTTTTTGAGCTTGAAACAGAACTCTTTCTAGCTTTTATCATCGCTCCCTTGCTTTTCCGAGAGGGGGAAGAGAGTGATATTACCAGCATACTACGTAACTGGAAATTGATTCTATTTCTGATTTTTCCAGTCATCTTCGTATCGACATTGGGAATCGGTTATCTGGCTAAGTCCATCCTGCCTGTATCAGTGCCTCTATCTGCCTGTCTAGCTATCGGGGCGGCCCTTGGACCGACTGATTTTGTGGCCTATTCAGCTATTGCCAAACGCTTCAGTTTTCCAAAGTGGATAGGTTATATTTTGCAGGGTGAAGGGCTTTTGAACGATGCTTCAGGTCTGGTCGCTTTTCAAGTAGCGGTGACTGCCTTGACAACGGGAGCCTTTTCGCTCCTTGATGCTAGTTGGAATTTGTTCCTTTCCGTTATGGGGGGGCTTTCTGGTCGGCCTAATCACGGCCCTCCTTAATCGGCTCTTCTTGACTATCCTGGACAATATGGATGCAGCAGATGTCACTGGGGCACTCCTACTAGAACTTGTGCTCCCTATTGCCTCTTACTTTGTTGCGGAGGAGATTCATGTCTCGGGCATTATTGCCGTAGTAGTGGCTGGTATTTCTCTAGCCAGCCGTTTCAAAAAAATTACGGTTTTTGATGCCAAATTGGATAGTATTTCGCATACCATTTGGGGAACCATTACCTTTATGCTAAATGGTATGGTCTTCTTCCTTTTGGGGACGGAATTACCAACCTTGGCCATGCCCGTTCTGCAAAGTAGCACCTACGATAATCTCTGGTTGCTGCTAGCAATCGTGCTTTTGACAGCGATCATGTTTGCCATTCGATTTGTCATGATTAGTGCGGTATTTGCCCAAAGAGCCTGGAAAAACAAAAGACCCCTAAAAAGAATTTGGAAGAGTGCCACTCTTCTGACCTTCTCTGGGGTTAAGGGAACAGTGTCCATTGCGACGATTCTCTTGCTTCCTCTTGCCAATATGACGACTTTAGAACATAGCCTTCTCCTCTTTACAGTGGCGGGTGTCACCCTCTTAAGCTTTTTAACAGGCATTTTAGTCCTACCAAAATTGGCAACGGGGGCAGCCCATACAACCAACCACTATATGCAGATTGCTATTTTGAATGATGTCGTTGGGGAACTTGGAAAGGACCTGAAGCAGTCTAAGCATCAGGGTGCTGTTTACGCTACCATTGACAATTATAATCAACGTCTGGAAAACCTCATCTTGGAGCAAGAGTCCAATGATGTCAAAGAAGAGCTGGCCAATATCCGTGTCATGATTATGGAAATCGAGAGTGAAGGGTTAGAGTATGCCTACAAGAAGGGGCAACTTTCAGAACTTGAATACAATCTCTATCAGCGTTATATCAAGGGATTGGAGCGTCGTATTAACCGTGGCTTCGTCTCCAGCCTTTCCTATGCCTTCGTTGTCTTTGTACGAGGCCTACGTAGGCTCCTACACCTTGCCTTTACCTTTAAATTTCATCTTGGCAAGGAGGAGACGTTACGAGCTCCTCGTTTAACAGAGGAAAATCGTGATCACATGGCGGAGCTTTATTTGACAAATACTGAGCAAGTATTGGAAGCCCTGAGTAATCTGGAAGGTGTCTATCACTCCGACCTCTTGTCTTATCTAAAGCGTGGCCGTTTACAAGAGGCTGAGATTATCCAGTCAGGAGCCTTTGTTGAACGGGTTATTACCCACCTTAGTCCTGACAATATCGACGAGATGTTGCGAGGCTACTATTTGGAACGTAAAGTAATCAACGAATATGAACAAGATGAGTTAATCTCTAGCCGCTACGCCAAACAGCTTCGTAAGGAGGTCAATACTTTGGAGGATTATTCTCTCAAAGAGACCAGCAATACCTTGACCTATGATATGATTAATCTAGCCCGAGGGCGAGTTTAAGTGAAGAAGCCAAGATTTTTCTTGACTTCTTTTTAATGTTTCTCTTTTTCATTACCGTGATTTGGAAAAAGAAAGCCTAGACCAAGGCATGTTAAAATTCCTGCAACAATCAGGATGCTATTTGATATAGGGAGCACGCCATAGATTGCATTAGCAATCATTAAACCAATCAAAGTACTCATGAGGCTAGATTTATAATCTTTTTTGATAAGATTTTCTATTGCAAAGAAAGCAAAAAGAGCGACTGGAAAGAGTGGCCAAAGCGACATCTCAATTTTGGGAAGCCGAGAATACTGTAAGTGATAACTGTTACTGCTGTACCGATTAATCCAATACCTATTACTTTAGTCATGTTTCTACCTCGTTTTCTATATCTGAAAGATATTTTGCTTTAACACCTACTAAATTATCAAAAGGTTAACTTACGGACAATATTATTTGTCTATGTGGTTCATTCTAGAAGCTATTCGGTCAAAAAGGACAGTTTTGACTGAATCGGTAAAAGTCAAAAGATTTTATCACATGGTGAAATCTTTTGACAAAAGTCGTCTATAGTACAGCTCATCGTTCCAGCCTTAATTTTGTATGGCGTATCTCAAATAAAAGAGTAGTGGTGATAAAAGAACAAGTCCCCCAGTCTATGGTCTGAGGGACTTGTTTCTATGATGTTGTTCATAAATAGTGATTAATTCTTAGAGAAGTGGGTTAATGTAAAAACGATGGTCATCAATGGGAATAATTTGAACAGGATTTTGGTAGAAATCAGCCAAGACTTCCGGTGTGATGATGTCATTTTTAGCCCCTTGAGCCACAATTTTTCCTTGGCGGAGCAGAAGGATGTGGTCCATATTTTCAGTGATTTCCTCAGCATGGTGGGTGACATAAAGGACTAGTGGAGCATGAGGAAGTGAAGTGATGCGATCAATCTGACGCAAGAGTTTTTCACGAGCAAAGAGGTCTAAGCCAACAGTCGCTTCGTCTAGGATAATGATGTCAGGGTCTTCCATAAGGCTACGAGCAATCAAACAAATTTGTTTTTCCCCTTGAGAGAGGCCGTGATATTGGCGGCCAATCAGTTCCTCAGCTCCAAGTGATATCAGCATGTCCTTAGCTTCTTGTAATTCTTTGTCGCCGTATGCCTTATAGAGGATTGAACTCTTGTACTTACCGGTAAGTACGATCTTTTCAGCGGTCATATGCTTGGGCAGACGCTCGGTGATAAAGGAACTAACAATACCAATCTGTTTGCGGAGGCCTGTGATATCGCCATTACCAAAGCTATAGCCAAGGATCTCAGCTTGACCTTCACTTGGGAAAAAATCAGCGGTCAAAAGACGTAGGAGGGTGGATTTTCCAGCACCATTAAGACCTAGAATGGCCCAGGTTTGCCCTTTCTCCACTGTCCAGTTTAAGTTGGACAAGAGTGTTTTTCCTTGGCGAGTCAAACTGACATTTTCTAATCGTATAAGTGACATAAGTCTCTCCTTTGATGGTAAATTACTCTAATTATAGCATAAAATAAGGGCTTTTATTGGAAAACTGTGGTATAATGAAAGTCAGAATTTTTTTAGAGGAGAAGAAAAAAATGGAAGACTCTAGTGGTCAGTCCTTATTATTTCAATTTATTTTACTAGTCATTTTAACCCTGCTTACAGCCTTTTTCTCAGCGTCTGAGATGGCCCTAGTGTCACTCAATCGCTCTCGTGTCGAGCAAAAGGCAGAAGAGGGTGATAAGAAATTTATTCGCCTACTTAAGGTTCTTGAAAATCCTAATAACTTCTTATCAACTATTCAGGTTGGTATTACGTTTATCAGTCTTTTGCAAGGGGCCAGTCTCTCTGCTTCACTAGGGGCAGTTATAGCAACTTGGTTTGGTCACGTAGCATGGGCTAAAACAGCTGGTAGCCTGGTATCTTTGGTAGTCTTGACCTACATTTCTATCGTTTTTGGTGAGCTTTATCCTAAGCGTATTGCCATGAACCTTAAGGAGAATCTGGCCATCTACTCAGCACCTGTCATTATCGTAACTGGTAAGATTGTCAGTCCTTTTGTATGGATTCTTTCGGCATCAACCAACCTTTTGTCTCGTTTGACACCTATGACTTTTGATGATGCGGATGAGCAGATGACACGTGACGAGATTGAGTACATGTTGACCAAGAGTGATGAAACACTTGAAGCTGAGGAAATCGAAATGCTTCAAGGTGTATTCTCTCTTGATGAATTGATGGCGCGTGAAGTTATGGTTCCTCGTACAGATGCCTTCATGATTGATATTGAAGACAACACTCAGGAAAATATCCAAGCCATTCTTAAGCAAAGCTTCTCTCGTATCCCCGTCTACGAAGATGATAAGGATAAGATTATCGGTGTTATCCATACCAAAAACCTCCTTCAAGCAGGTTATGAGCTCGGTTTTGAGAATGTTAAGCTTCGTCGCATCATGAACGAGCCCCTCTTTGTTCCAGAAACAATCTTTGTTAACGATCTTTTGACGGCATTTCGTAATACCAACAATCAAATGGCTATCTTGCTTGATGAATATGGCGGTGTGGCTGGTCTAGTGACCTTCGAGGATTTGTTGGAAGAAATCGTCGGCGAGATTGATGACGAAACAGATAAAGCTAGTGTAGAAGTTCGTGAAATTGGAGAAAATACCTATATTGTTGAGGGAGTTATGACCCTTAACGACTTCAACGAATACTTTGACACTGAACTTGAGAGTGATGATGTTGACACTATCGCAGGTTACTATTTGACTGGTGTAGGAGCTATCCCTACTCAAGAAGTCAAAGAACACTATGAAGTGATTAATAAAGATAAACACCTTGAATTCATCAATGACAAGGTTAAGGATGGTCGAGTAACCAAGCTGAAAGTCATCATCACAGAAGCTCCAGAGGAAGTAGAAGAATAGCATTAAGAGTATTTTGATTAGAAAACCCTAGAGCTATTAGAACAGAAAATGATAATTGAGCGTTCCATCTCTTTATGAGAGGACGCTTTTTTCTTATCTTCATTTTAAATTTTCTTTAGCTAAATGATAAAATGAAAAACTGCCTTAGAGCATGATATTAAGCCATTTTTACTTACTTGAGGAGAAACGTCTTTATCAGACTTGTCATTTTTGTTTAAAGAATTTTAAACACATTTAGCTCTTTTGATAGGCTTAGAATATAAAATGATAAGATTTTGATTAAAATAGTCTTTTATACCTTTTTTATGGTAAAATATAAATTAACTGACAAATGAAAAAAGGAGAATTTTAATGGCTTCTAAAAAATCTATTTATAGTGGATTGCTTTTCCTTACCCTAGGAGCTTTAGTACCAGTAACTTCTTTTGCGGATGATGGCATTGCTACAAATGATGCTTTGATCACGCAACCAACAGCAGAGCGTGGAACAACAGGCTCTTCTACAGCGCCAAGTGATGGCGATTTGGCTCGCAGTAATGATTCAAATACAGGAGCGACAACGCCAACTGCTCCTGCTGTCCCTGAAGTACCAGCGACGCCTGAAACTCCTACGACGCCAACAGCGCCAGCGACTCCAGAAACGCCAGCAACACCAGCTCCAACAACTGAGTCGTCAGATAAACCTGCTGAAAAACCAGCTGATAAGCCTGATACAGCAGCACCAGCGGCTAATACTGAAACAAAAGAGAACCCTCAAACACCTGAGGTTCCTTCAGTGAATGTCAATGGACAACCTGTTGTGACTGTTACACCTGCAGCTCCAGTTGTGACAGCAGCTGGCCAAACAATTGTTTCTACACAAAATAGCCAAGTTGTTATTGCAAATACTGATGGTACAACAAGTGTCGTTGCTCCTGAAGCGGTAGGATTTAAGGTTAACACTGATGGAACATTGACAGGTAAAGATGCTAAAGGGAAAGAAGTAACCCTTCCTAAGACCGGTGAAGAAGCAGCAACCTTCTTGACAATCGCAGGGACTTTCTTCCTTGCAGCAGCAGCCTTTTTGGGCTTCAAAAAACGTGCTTAACCTATCAGAGAAGACTGGATATCTTCTAGTTTTAGATTTAACATAAGCTCTTATTTTGAGATTTTCCTAAGGTGATAATGGACGTAGGCGAACTTTCTCGAAGTTCCATGCCTCATTTTTAAGCTTTAAGTCTCAACATTATGAACGCCTGAAACTTTTTAGTTTCAGGCGTTTTTGTCGTAGCGGAGAGTCTCAATTTATATTTTTTGTGCTTACACTAAAGACTTTACAGAAATGCTTATTTATGGGATGTTCAGATGCGTTTGTCTGTGTTCTAAGACTGGTTTATTTCCGATTTTTCTTTCTGGTATAGTATAGTTTACACCTTACTAGAGATGTATTATAGTATAACCTTTGCTTTAATTCGGGCAGATAAGAAGCATGTTTTTCGTAAAAAAGGTATAATGAGTTTATGTAAAAAGCGTTTTCAAGGAGGCTGCCATGGCAGAAATTGATTACAGTCAGGTGACTGGACTGGTTCATTCGACTGAAAGTTTTGGATCCGTAGATGGTCCGGGTATCCGTTTTATTGTTTTTATGCAAGGCTGTAAGATGCGTTGCCAATATTGCCATAACCCAGATACATGGGCTATGGAGTCAAATAAGGCTGTTGAGCGTACTGTCGAGGATGTCTTAGAAGAAGCTCTTCGTTTCCGTCATTTCTGGGGAGAGCAAGGTGGTATCACTGTATCCGGTGGTGAGGCCATGCTTCAGATTGAGTTTGTTACGGCTCTCTTTACAGAGGCTAAAAAGTTAGGCATTCACTGTACACTTGATACCTGTGGTTTTGCCTACCGTAATACTCCTGAGTATCATGAAGTCGTTGACAAACTCTTGGCTGTGACTGATTTGGTTCTGCTTGACATCAAAGAGATTAATCCAGAGCAACACAAATTTGTAACTCGCCAACCTAATACGAATATCTTGGCCTTTGCAAAATATCTGTCTGATAAACAAGTGCCAGTCTGGATTCGCCATGTCTTGGTACCTGGATTGACCGACTTTGATGATCACTTAATTAAGCTGGGTGAATTTGTTAAAACCTTGAAAAATGTTGATAAGTTTGAGATTCTTCCTTATCATACTATGGGCGAATTCAAGTGGCGTGAGCTGGGTATTCCATATCCTTTGGAAGGGGTCAAACCACCAACTATGGACCGTGTTAAAAATGCTAAGGCCCTCATGCATACTGAAACCTATCAAGAATACAAGAACCGTGTTGGTGTCAAAACTTTGGACTAAAATGATAACTGTTTGAGATTTAGGATCAGCCTAAAACAGTTTTCCTAACGGTTTTAAATATTATGGAGTGCTTGAAACAGACTGTTTTAAGCATTTTTATCATAAGAAAAATTCTAGACCGATGTTCACTTTGCTTGTGAAATAAGTTCTTATTTCACGTTTTTTGCAGAAGTTCTTAGTCTATGACGTATTTAAAATTGTTTGTATCCATTCGACAAGCTCTTGACAAGAGCTTTTTAACTTTGCTATTATTTATGAAGTACTAAAAAGCAGGTAAATTATGTTTCGTATATTAAAAATTGATGATGATTTTGTCTATCTTAGTCATCCTGATGGGCGCTTAAAGAAAATAGATAAAGCCCTATTTGATTTTGCTATCAATTTGGGAGACCGTGTAGAAGTCTACCAAGATGGCGAATTGACCGTGGTTACTCCGGCAGAAGTCCAAACAGACTTGAGTCTTGATGGAGATAAGTCTGTTAAGTCTAATCTTTTGCAAGGTATTTTGGATCTTTTCCTTGAGACCCTTAATATCCACAATAATCACTTAGGTGATTTGAAGAAGATTTTCACGCAGTTGTTGATTACACTCTTCATGGCTTGGAGTTTGTTGGGAGTCATTATAGTAGAGATTCTACTTTTTGCAGAGTCCATTGTTGTCTTCCTTTGGAGACTTTTGGTTCGTCTTGTTAAGTTGATGCGTATTAAGGACAACACAAAGGTCTTGATTGATGAGACGCAAAAACGCCATGCTAAACGTGAGCGTCAAAGAGCTCAAAGACGTGAGCAAGAAAGACGACGTCAGGATGAACTGGAAGAACGTGAATACCAACGTGAGACTGAGCGCCAAAAAGAATTGATGATTGTTGAAGCTAGCCTTAGTCAGGAAGCTGAGCATGCGAGCCTTTCAACTAGCCTTGCTTTAGAGCAAGCAGGTGTTTCAAGCCAATCTGCTAGTGAAGAGTCAAAAGAAAAAAGTCAAGCAAGTTCAGAGTCTGAAGAGGTATCTAAATCGGCTAAGTCTGAAAAATAGAATAAACAAAAGAACTGAGACAAAAGGGTCCCAGTTCTTTTTCGTATGAAAAAAAGCACCGTAGGTGCTTGTGAGAGGCGACTAAAGTGTTTTTTCTGAGTCACGAACAATGAGCAAGTCAACTTTTGCGTGACGGAGAATGTATTCAGAAGATGAACCAATAAGCAAGCGTTCAAAAGTATTGAGACCTGTGGCACCAACCATAATAAGGTCAACATTTTCCTTATCAGGGATATCAACAGCCAAGAGGCTCTTAGGATTACCGAACTCAATAACTTTGCGAATCTTGGTTAAACCAGCTTCTCTGGCTTGGCGTTCAAAGTCAGCCAAAACAGCTTTAGCTTCGTCTTCTAGTTTTTCATAGATGTAAGAGTCGAAAGTCGCAACGCTTTGAAGGGCGCGTGTATCGATAACGTGTACCAATAGTAACTGAGCATTATTACGTTTTGCAACGTGCACACCTTTAATAAAGGCCAGTTCTGATTCGTAAGAACCGTCGATAGCTACCATAATACGTTCATATTGTTGAGACATAAGCTCTACCTCCTATCTTTAGCTTTATTATACTCCTTTAATCTAAAAAATGAAAGCGTTGTTATAGATTTTCTGAAATCTTTTTTTGACTGCTTACTTTAGAATGCTCTTCGTAATGTGAAGATTTCAGTATTATCTAAAAATTGAAGATTGCTTGAAAAAGAGGTATAATACAATCTGTTATTAGCTTCGTAAGAAACATGATAATTAAAAAAGAGGAAGACAAGTCTTCAGAAATGATACCAAATGGCCAAGCCTAAAGTTGGTGTCAATAAAAGTGGAAATCCCCATCAGGTGTTGAATTTTCTTATTTTCTGCTAGATGTATCTACTTTTAGTATCTTTTGAAAGGATTAACTTATGAAAACATTTGATAAATCATCAAAGTTGGATCACGTTGCCTATGATATTCGTGGACCAGTTTTGGATGAAGCCAACCGTATGATTGCCAATGGTGAAAAGATTCTTCGTCTTAATACAGGAAATCCTGCGGAATTTGGCTTTACAGCACCGGATGAAGTCATTCGTGATTTAATTATGAATGTTCGTAACAGTGAAGGGTATTCGGATAGTAAGGGGATTTTCTCAGCTCGTAAGGCGATTATGCAGTATTGCCAGCTAAAGGGATTCCCAAATGTAGATATTGATGATATTTATATTGGTAATGGAGTTTCAGAGATGATTTCCATGTCAATGCAGGCTTTGCTTGATGATGGAGATGAGGTCTTGGTCCCAATGCCAGACTATCCTCTTTGGACAGCTTGTGTCAGTCTAGCTGGCGGTAATGCCGTACACTATGTCTGTGATGAAAAATCTAACTGGTATCCAGATATTGATGATATCAAATCAAAGATTACGTCAAATACTAAGGCAATTGTAGTCATCAATCCCAATAATCCTACAGGTTCGCTCTATCCTAAGGATGTTCTTGAACAGATTGTAGATATTGCTCGACAAAATGATTTGATTATCTTTGCGGATGAGATTTATGACCGCTTGGTTATGGATGGTAAAAAGCATACTGCGATTGCTAGTCTTGCACCAGATGTTTTCTGTGTGTCTATGAATGGTCTTTCTAAGTCTCACCGTATCTGTGGTTTCCGTGTAGGTTGGATGGTTCTCTCTGGACCTAAAAAGAATGTCAAAGGCTATATTGAAGGGCTTAATATGTTGGCCAACATGCGTCTCTGTGCCAACGTGCTCTCTCAGCACGTTATTCAGACTTCACTTGGTGGCTACCAATCCGTGGATGAACTCTTGATTCCTGGTGGTCGTATCTATGAACAACGTGAGTTTATCACGAATACCGTAAACGCTATTCCAGGACTATCAGCTGTTAAGCCAGATGCAGGGCTTTACATCTTCCCTAAGATTGACCGTAACATGTATGATATTGAAGATGATGAAGAATTCTGTCTTCGTCTCTTGAAGAAGGAGAAGGTTCTCCTAGTTCCAGGTAAAGGCTTTAACTGGAATGAACCAGATCACTTCCGTATTGTCTACCTTCCTCGTGTTGAAGAGTTGGCTGATCTCGGTAACAAAATCGAACGAGTCTTGTCATATTACAAGCGTTAATTTCTTAAAAAACTGGACAAAAAGGCTTGTCCAGTTTTTATTGTCTCTAAAAAGGGATGTATTTGAGCAAGATCTGAACATTTTTCCTAAAAATGCCATAATATACTTAATATAATGAATAGTAGAATAATAAATAATTTTCAGACAATTGTTTGCAATTTCTGGGTTAAGTGTGCTATAATGATAGGGCTAGTAGGTCTTGACGCAGAAGATTAGTACAAGGCTTGATATTATTATGATTACAATAGAAAGTGAAGACAATAAATATGGCAAATTTGCTGGCTAAAACACGTAAAATTACATCTATCTTGCAACGCTCAGTAGACAGCTTGGAAGGAGATCTTCCATACAACAATATGGCTGCTCAATTGGCGGATATCATTGATTGTAACGCTGCTATCGTTAATGGTGGTGGTGCTCTCCTTGGTTTTGCCATGAAGTACAAAACCAACAATGATCGTGTGGAAGAGTTTTTTGAAGCCAAACAACTTCCAGAAGAATACACACGTGGTATCAGCCGTGTTTATGACACTCAAGAAAACATTGGTATTGACAGTGACTTGACCATTTTCCCTGTGGAATCAAAAGATGACTTCCCAGATGGTTTGACTACAATTGCCCCAATCTATGGTGGTGGTATGCGTCTTGGTTCTTTCATCATTTGGCGTAACGACCATGATTTTGTGGATGAAGATCTTATCTTGGTTGAGATTGCCTCTACAGTAGTTGGGTTGCAGTTGTTGAATCTTCAAACAGAGAACTTGGAAGAAACAATTCGTAAACAGACAGCTATTAACATGGCTATTAATACCTTGTCTTACTCAGAAATCAAGGCAGTTTCAGCTATCTTGAATGAGTTGGACGGTTTGGAAGGTCGCTTGACAGCGTCTGTTATCGCTGACCGTATCGGAATCACACGTTCAGTTATCGTTAATGCCCTTCGTAAGTTGGAATCAGCTGGTATTATTGAGAGCCGTTCACTCGGTATGAAAGGGACTTATCTTAAAGTCCTTAACGAAGGTATCTACGATAAATTGAAAGAATACGAATAAGAAGAATACTGAAAGAAAGTGAGGTAGGAGGAGCCTGCCCCACTTTTTTTAAAAGGAGAAAGTAATATGACAAAGGCATTGATATCAATTGATTACTCTTATGATTTTGTGGCAGATGATGGGAAGTTGACGGCTGGAAAGCCTGCCCAAGCCATTGAAGACCGCATTGCCCAGGTAACTCAAGAGGCCTATGATAATGGGGACTATATCTTCGTTGCTATGGACCGACATGATGAAGGAGATACCTTCCATCCTGAAACCAAGCTCTTTCCACCTCACAATATTGTAGGGACGTCTGGGCGAGAACTTTATGGTAAGTTGGCTGGTGTATATGATGCTATTAAGGATGATAATCGTGTCTTTTGGATGGATAAGCGACACTATTCAGCCTTTTCGGGAACGGATTTAGATATTCGTTTGCGTGAACGTCGTGTGACGACAGTTGTCTTGACAGGAGTTTTAACAGATATTTGTGTGCTACATACAGCCATTGATGCCTATAATTTGGGCTATGATATTGAGGTTGTAGCGAGTGCAACAGCTTCCTTGACGCTTGAAGCTCATGACTTTGCTATTGGGCATTTTAAGAATGTTCTTGGAGCAACAATTGTGGAGTAAGAGATAGTTCTTACTCTTTTTTTGATAGCTCCTCTCTATCAATTGATTAAGAATATGAATTAGTCAAGCAAGTTTTTTCGTGTTAGACTAGAACCACTTATTTATTTGAGAGGAGACAATTATGAAGATAAAACGTTTATTAGGTATCGTAGCTCTTGCTGTTGCATCTGTAGGGATTTTAGCAGCTTGTGGTAAGGATGCTGCTAAGGATAAGAACGTGGTACGAGTGGGAACCATGGCTAAGAGTGAGTCTGAACAAGCACGCTGGGATAAGGTTGAAGAAATTCTGAAAAAAGAAGGCATTACGCTGAAGTTTAGTGAGTTTACGGACTATTCTCAACCTAACGTAGCTCTAAATAATGGTGAGATTGATATCAATGCTTTCCAACACTACAATTTCCTTGATAACTGGAATGCGGATCATAAAACTGACCTAGTACCAATTGCTGAGACTTATTTTACGGCCTTCCGTGTTTACTCAGGAACACAGGGTGGTAAGAATAAATACAAGGATATTAAAGAATTACCAGATGGTGCTACGATTGCCATCCCAAATGATGCTGTTAATGAAAGTCGTGCCCTAAACCTTTTGCAGTCTGCAGGGTTGATTAAGCTTAGTGTCGATGCTGACGATAAAGCTAAATTGACTGATATCAGCGAAAATAAGAAGAATCTAAATATCAAAGAAGTTGATGCGGCTCAAACAGCTGCTAACCTAGATTCTGTAGATGCGGCTATCATTAATAATGACTTCGTAACAGAGGCTGGAATTGATCCTAAGACAGCTATCTACGTGGAACCTGCAAGTAAAAATACTAAGCAATGGTACAACCTACTTGTTGCCCAAAAAGGTTGGGAAAAATCAGACAAGGCTGATGCTATTAAGAAAGTCATCAAAGCCTATCATACTGACGAAGTGAAAGAAGTCATCAAGAAATCGTCTCAAGGTTTAGATGAGCCGGTTTGGTAAGAGAGGAAGCTATGGAAAGAGCTATTTTTGCTGGAGGATGTTTCTGGTGTATGGTACAGCCTTTTGAAGAACAGTCTGGTATTTTATCTGTTCGTTCTGGTTATACAGGGGGACATGTACCTAATCCATCTTATGAAGAGGTTTGTCGAAAAACGACAGGTCATACAGAGGCGGTAGAAATTATTTTTGATCCAGAAATTATTTCTTTCTCTAAATTAGTTGAGATTTATTGGGCTCAGACAGATCCAACGGATGCGTTTGGTCAATTTGAGGATCGTGGTGATAACTATCGTCCTGTGATTTATTATTTTGATGAGCGTCAAAAGGAAATTGCTGAAAAGTCTAAGGAAAATCTTCAGAACTCAGGACGTTTTGATCGTCCTATTGTGACGAAGATTGAGCCTGCAGAGACTTTCTATGAAGCAGAAGCCTATCACCAGGGATTTTATAAGACTAATCCTGAACGTTATGCACAGAGTAGTGCCATTCGTCACCAATTCTTAGAAGAAAATTGGAAATAAAATATAATCGAGAGTGGGAATCTGGCCTACTCTCGTTTTTTGTCAAAATCATAGGATAGTATCAGTTTTTCGTAGTTTACTATAAGAAAACGATTCCAGATTAGTATATACTATTACTGAAATAATCTTGAATCATAAAGAGGTAGAACAATGACTAAAAAAATGACTTTTCCTGATGGATTTTTGTGGGGTGGGGCGACAGCGGCCAATCAATGTGAGGGTGCCTATGATGCTGATGGGCGTGGTCTAGCCAATGTTGACGTGGTGCCAATTGGTGAGGATCGCCTTTCTATTATCACTGGACGTCGTAAGATGTTTGATTTTGAGGATGGCTATTTCTATCCAGCCAAGGAAAGTATCGACATGTACCACCGTTACAAGGAAGATATTGCTCTCTTTGGTGAAATGGGCTTTAAGACTTATCGTCTTTCTATTGCTTGGTCACGTATTTTTCCTAAGGGGGATGAGGCTGAGCCAAATGAAGCTGGGCTTGCCTTTTACGAGGACCTCTTCAAAGAATGTCACAAGTATGGTATTGAACCTTTGGTAACGATCACACACTTTGATTGTCCCATGCACTTGATTACCGAGTATGGTGGCTGGCGTAACCGTAAGATGCTTGGTTTCTATGAAAATCTTTGCCGTACCCTTTTCACACGTTATAAAGGTTTGGTTAAGTACTGGCTCACATTCAATGAAATCAATATGATTCTCCATGCACCATTTATGGGAGCAGGACTCTGCTTTGAAGAGGGTGAGAATGAGGAGCAGGTTAAATACCAAGCAGCTCACCATGAGTTGGTAGCTTCAGCTATGGCGACGAAGTTGGCCCATGAGATTGATCCTGAAAATAAGGTTGGTTGTATGTTGGCAGCAGGTCAATATTATCCAAATACAGCCCACCCACGCGATTACTGGGCAGCCATGCAAGAAGATCGTAGTAGCTATTTCTTTATTGATGTTCAAGCTCGTGGAGAGTATCCAAATTATGCTAAGAAGCAGTGGGAACGTGATGGCATTGAGCTTGAGATGACGGAAGAAGATTTGGCCCTTCTTAAAGAACATACTGTTGATTTTATTTCCTTCTCTTACTATGCAAGTCGTGTGGCTTCAGGTGATCCAGAAGTTAATGAAAAGACTGCCGGCAATATCTTTGCCTCTATTAAAAATCCCTATTTGGAAGCTTCAGAGTGGGGTTGGCAAATTGACCCACTAGGTCTTCGTATTACCCTCAATGCTATTTGGGATCGTTACCAAAAACCGATGTTTATCGTTGAGAATGGGCTTGGTGCTGTGGATACGCCAGATGAAAATGGTTATGTTGAAGACGATTATCGTATCGACTACTTGGCAGCCCACATCAAGGCTATGCGTGATGCTATCAATGAAGATGGTGTAGAGCTTTGGGGTTACACAACCTGGGGCTGTATCGACCTTGTTTCTGCTGGAACTGGTGAAATGAAGAAACGTTATGGCTTTATCTATGTGGACCGTGACAACGATGGTAATGGTAGCCTGAAACGCTCTAAGAAGAAATCATTTAACTGGTATAAAGAAGTTATCGCAAGTAACGGTGCCTCTGTAGAATAGTCTATGAGTTGAGAGGTGTTCGGTGTTTTAAGCCACGTGCTAGTCGGAATTCTATTTTACGTGTTTAACGAGCACTAAAAGAAAATTGATCTCCAATTAAAGTCAGCCTTAGGGCTGGCTTTTTTTGTAAGGGATAGAAATTGTAATGTTTTCTAAAAAATGATATTCTTATTAGAGTTTGAGAGGAAGAAAACATGGGTAAAAAATCAGTTGTATTTGTAGCAGAGTTATCCTACATGGAAAAGTTAGAGGTGGCTCTTAAATCTTTGTGTGCACATAAAGGGCAGTGGAAAATTTATGTGCTAAATGAGAATTTACCAACAGAATGGTTTACGCTGATGAATCGTCGCCTAGAGGCTATTGATTCTGAAATTCTCAATTGCCGTGTGTCTGCCGAAAGCTTTAAACAATTTTCGCTTCCAAGTGCGCATATTCATTATGCGACTTTTTTCCGTTATGCGATTCCCGAGTTTGTTCAAGAAAATCGTGTTCTCTATTTGGATTGCGATATGATTTTCACGCAGGATTTGTCACCACTTTTTGAGGTTGATTTGAATGGTCTTGGTATTGGAGCAGTAGTGGATTGTCCGACGACGACGGAAGGTTTCAATGCTGGTTTGATGGTTATTGACACTGCCTGGTGGCGCCAACATAAGGTAACAGAATCTCTCTTTGATTTAACGCAGAAACATCACCAAGAAGTCTATGGTGATCAGGGAATCTTGAATTTGTATTTTAAGGATGCTTGGCTCAGACTTCCTTGGACTTATAATCTTCAGGTAGGTTCTGATAAGGACCAGTATATATACGGGGATCTGGATTGGTATGATGCGTTTAAAGGGGTACCTGCAGTTATCCATTACACCTCTTACAATAAGCCTTGGACTGCTAAACGTTTTAATCGTTTCAGGGATATTTGGTGGTTCTATTACGCCCTATCTTGGGAAGATATCTTATTGAGAAAGCCAGCTGTAAAGCTCAACTTTAGTGATATGGTAGGTGATTTTCCTTACCATACGGCGATTTATACTAATACTGCAGACATCTTTGAATTGGAACATTTGCTGCAGGCTCTTCCAGATGTAGCTTTTCATGTTTTGGCTCATTCTCATTTCGGGTTTAATTTGGTGAAGTTGGAGCAGTATCCAAACCTTATTCTCTATCCATCCTTTGATCCATTGACTAGTCGAAAGGTCTTGGAAAAAATAGATTTCTATATGGATATCAACCCATTTGATGAGGTTGATCATATCACAGAAACGATTCATCAGTTGGGACTTCCGATTTTCTCTTTTGAAGGAACAAATCACGACCAAACTGGGAAAAATCAAGTGTTCAAGAATGACCAAGTAGACCAAATGGTAAAAGCTGTTCGAGATTATATAGATACGATTGAGAGATAGACCATGGAAAATAAAGAAGTAGTTAGTATTGTTATTCCCATTTATAATGTGGAAGCTTATTTAAAGCAGTGTTTGGAAACGATAGTGAATCAGACCTATCCAAACCTTGAAATCATTCTTGTCAATGATGGCTCTCCTGATAAGTCAGAGGAGATTTGCAAGGAATTTTTCAAGCGAGATTCACGTATTCGCTATGTGCGACAAGTTAATGGCGGCCTATCTGCAGCCCGAAATACAGGGATTGACCTAGCCACAGGTGATTACATCACTTTTGTAGACCCGGATGATTGGGTAACAGAGGATTATGTGGAGACCTTGTACACTCAGCTTAAAAAGTATGAGGCAGATGTTTCTATTGCCAACTATAACTTGTTCAACGAGAGTACCAGTAAGTTTTTGATTAAGGTAACGGAGAATGATTACTCTGAGACTCTCTATGAGGGGAGAGACATCATTGACCAAGATGCCATTCAAGAGACAAGAGATATGGCTTGGGCATGCGCCATGATGAAACTCTATAAGATTTCTTTGTTCGAGGACCTTCGTTTTCCTGTTGGGAAGAACGTCGAGGATAACTTCCTTATGTACAAACTCTTGTTAAAGGCCAATCGTGTTGTCCATACCGAAAAATGTATCTATTGGTACCGAGTGGGGCGTAAGGATACGCTGTCGCAGGTCTGGACCGAGAAGCGTGTCTTAGATGAGATGGAAGCTAAAAATGAAAAACTAGCTTTGCTAGGCATGTTGGGCTATGATTTGACTTGGCACCGTTATATTTACAAGACGCGTCTGAAGCGGGCAATTGAAAAAATGGAAGAAGCTAATCTTCAAGATACTGAGACCTATAAGACGGCGCAGGTTAACTTGAGATTTTTGGAGCAATAAAGGTGAAGGTTAAGCTATTTATTGCTTGGATTAGTCAGAAAGGATAACTATGCTTATTATTGCACAAGAACCTAGTCAGGCAACGGAAAAACTGAGAAGATTACTAGACTCCTTTGGTATCCAATCCCGTGTGTTTTACACGAATTTTGAAACGGATGTTGATAAGGACACTATTAGTTTAGCATCGTCATTTATTTATTCCTCAGAGGAAGATTATCAAGGGACACCACTCTTTTTTAACGATTTGTCGGTTCCACTATACTGGGAATTGTGGACTTTGGGGATTACGACCTACATTTTTGATGGTCAAGACCGCCGTGCCAGTGTTGTTTTTCGTGACAATCTAAAGGAACGTACGGTCAAACAAGTCCAATGGTTTGGACAAGGGGAAAAAGTTGTTGCGGTTGATGATTATAATCGCTATGGCTGGCGTACCAAACAGCGTCTTCTGGATGATCAGGGGCAAGGCATTATGGATATTTACTTTAATCGTAACCAAGAAGAAGTCTTGCTTCACTATATTCAAGATGGATACCTGATTGATCAGGGGTCTGAAGGAAGAGATAGAATTTTCTCAGGTAGGGAAGAATTAACTAAGGCTGTTTTGAATCAAATCCTGAAGTCAGACGAAGCTATCATCTGTATGGATTCCAATCTAATCCCGACATTGCAGACCTTGAATGTTAATCGTCTGGTTTATTGCTCCGACACTCAGGATGGTCTTGAGTTTATTCAAAATCAAGTGAATCATGTTTTGGTTACTAATTATTATCCCCAAGAGGAACGTAAGTCAGGCATGATTTATTTAGCTGGTGCAGAACAAGACGGTTCTCAGACTTTTGTGCCTCAAGCCATGGTGATGACTGCTTCTGAAAATATTGAGGGCCTAGATGATCTGGTTGATACTTTTCCGGATATTGACTTTCATATCGGAGCCCAAACTAGTATGGGGCCAAAATTGACTTGTCTCAAAGATAAGAGAAATGTCCATCTTTACCCAGGGATTCGTCAGGGGAAATATCAAGATCTACTGAGGAATTGTTTCATTTATTTAGACTTGAATTATGGAAGCGAAGTGTCTGATGTAACTTTGGATGCGATTGAAAATGGACAGTTGCTTTTTGGCTTAGAATCAACGGTTCATCGTCACTACTATAAGGACTTACCAACGGTTTATACTTCCTTAGAGGAACTAGAACAGGGATTCCGACAACTCATACAGCAAGCAGAGTTTTACCCTAAGGCTCTTGAAAGTCAGAAAGAGGTTTTGAAACTCACCGAGAGGGAAGAAATCTTAGCTTTCTTTACTAGATTGGAGGGGGAAAAAGATGACGATTTACACCTTTAACCTATTGGTGGGCTATGAACCTAATGGTGTCGATGTGGCTCAGGCGTCTAGAGCTTTGATGCTACGTGAATTAAATGAGCCTGCTAAGTTTATCTTTACGACCTGGCCACAACCCTATAAATTAGATTACTATCTTTCTTTGGGGCATCGCTACGAGGAACTCCTCCATGCCTACCTTGGCTTTACAGATCAAGACAGTCATATCCCATCTTTGACAGTGGGGGCCTTGCAGCAAAAATTTAAGTTGACACGTCTAGATTTGAAGAGCCAAAGCGAAACAGACTCTGTTTATGCCTGTTCTGATGGTACTTCTTTAGTCTTTAAGATGGATCCCTACCAAAAAGGTAGTGTGCGGTATGTAGACTACCACGTTAATGGCATGCTATTGAAGCGTGAGTGGTATGGAACAAGTAAATTGGTTACAGAATACTTTGAAAAAGGCATCATCATCAGGAGAAGTTATCACAATAAAGATGGTCGCATTGCCTTTGAAGAACTCAAGCAAGGAGCCAGCTGGTTATATAGGCTAGGCACTGAGATTTTAGTGACCAAGACAGAGGTCATGCGTCGTTTTCTAGCAAGGCTTCCTTTGACAGCTGAGGATACCTTGTTGCTGGATAGGGCTTCCTTGATGGAATTTATGCGACCGATTTATGAACTGGACTCACCTGCAAAGCTAGGTTTTGTTTTTCATTCAGAGCATGAGTTTGAAAATGGGGACCTCTACTATGAGTATTATTACATCTTTAAGTACGCCCAACGCTTTGACTTCTTTATCACAGCTACTGAGTCACAAAAGGCTGTTTTAGAGAATACGCTGCAAAAGCAAGGTGTCACAGACGCCGCTATTTATGCCCTAGCAGTGGGACATTTGGAGAATCTTAGTTTTCCAGAGGGGCATAGAAAGCCTCTCAGTTTGATGACGGCTTCGCGATTGGACCCACGTAAACGCTTGGATTTGGCTATAAGAGCCGTTGCCCTTGCCCATCAAAAAGAGCCAAAACTTCGTTTTGACATCTACGGTAAAGGTGGGGAACAAGAGAATCTACAAGATTTAATTGATACTCTTGGGGCGAATGATTACATCAAACTTAGAGGACATGCGGATTTACGTGACGTCTACCCACAGTACGAACTTTATGTCACTACCTCTCAATGGGAGACCTTTGGTTTGACTCTGATGGAAGCGGTAGGAGCAGGTTTAGCCCTGGTTGGTTTTGATGCCCGTTATGGCAATCCAACCTTCATCAAAGATGGTGAGAATGGCTATCTGGTTCCTTATAGCGAGACTATGGATGAGGACCTGCTTGTTTCTCAGATGGCTGACAAGATTCTATTTGCCTTAGAAAGTGATCTTGAGTCTATGCACCAAGCCTCATATGAGTTAGCCAAACAGTATTTGAAACTTGAAATTCTAGAAGCTTGGAGAAAGCTCTTGATAGCCATACGATAAGTGTTTAAAAAAAGCTCTATCTCTGTAAACTGTAGTGACAAAAAAGTTACTACAGTTTTTTTATCCTCCAAGCAAAATAGGCTAAATTATGGTAAAATAGAAGGTATTGAAAAATCATCATTTCACGAAAGGAAGCAAGATGAAAATTACGCAAGAAGAGGTAACCCACGTTGCCAATCTTTCAAAATTGAAATTCTCTCCAGAAGAGACAGCTGAGTTTGCGACAACCTTGTCTAAAATTGTCGACATGGTGGAATTGTTGGAAGAAGTGGACACAACAGGTGTTGCCCCAACAACGACCATGGCTGACCGCAAGACCGTATTGCGTCCGGATGTTGCTGAAAAAGGGACTGACCGTGACCGCTTGTTTAAAAATGTACCTGAAAAAGATAACTACTACATCAAGGTACCAGCTATCCTAGAAGATGGAGGAGATGCCTAATGTCATTCAACAATAAAACCATTGAAGAGTTGCACGACCTCCTTGTCTCTAAGGAAATTTCAGCAACGGAATTGACACAAGCGACGCTTGATGATATCAAGGCGCGTGAAGAAGCAGTCAATGCCTTTGTAACGGTGGCCGAAGAAGCTGCCCTTGCGCAAGCTAAGGCCATTGATGAAAAAGGAATCGATGCAGACAACCTCTTATCAGGTATTCCACTCGCTGTCAAAGACAATATCTCAACAGATGGCATTTTGACAACTGCGGCTTCAAAAATGCTCTACAACTACGAGCCAATCTTTGATGCGACAGCTGTTGCTAACGCCAAAGCCAAAGATATGATTGTCATCGGGAAGACCAACATGGATGAATTTGCCATGGGTGGATCTGGTGAAACATCTTACTATGGCGCGACTAAAAACGCTTGGGACCACAGCAAGGTGCCTGGTGGATCTTCTAGTGGTTCAGCAGCTTCTGTAGCTTCAGGTCAAGTCCGTTTGTCCCTTGGTTCAGATACAGGTGGTTCTATCCGTCAACCGGCTGCTTTTAACGGGATTGTTGGTCTCAAACCTACTTATGGAACGGTTTCACGTTTTGGTCTCATTGCCTTTGGTAGCTCACTTGACCAAATTGGTACTTTCTCACCAACGGTTAAGGAAAATGCCCAATTGCTTAATGTCATTGCCAGCGAAGATGCCAAGGATTCAACTTCTGCACCTGTTCGTGTAGCAGACTTTACTTCTAAGATTGGTCAAGACATTAAAGGCATGAAGATTGCCCTTCCTAAGGAATACCTCGGTGAAGGGATTGACCCAGAAGTCAAAGAAACCATCCTCAATGCGGCTAAACACTTTGAAAAATTGGGAGCAACTGTCGAAGAAGTTAGCCTTCCACACTCTAAATACGGGGTTGCTGTTTACTACATCATCGCTTCATCTGAAGCTTCTTCAAACTTGCAACGTTTCGACGGTATTCGCTATGGTTTCCGTGCAGAAGATGCTAAAAACTTGGATGATATCTACGTGAATACTCGTAGTCAAGGCTTTGGTGATGAGGTCAAACGCCGTATTATGCTTGGTACCTTTAGTTTGTCATCTGGTTACTACGATGCCTACTACAAGAAAGCTGGCCAAGTCCGTACCCTCATTATCCAAGACTTCGAAAAAGTCTTTGCGGATTACGACCTTATCCTTGGTCCAACAGCTCCAAGTGTAGCCTTTGATTTGGATTCGCTCAACCATGATCCGGTTGCCATGTACTTAGCTGATCTCTTGACCATTCCAGTCAACTTGGCAGGTCTTCCAGGGATTTCGATTCCTGCAGGTTTTGCGCAAGGTCTTCCAGTTGGTTTGCAGTTGATCGGTCCTAAGTATTCTGAAGAAACCATCTACCAAGCTGCAGCTGCCTTTGAAGCAACGACGGATTACCACAAGCAACAACCCCTTATTTTCGGAGGTGACAATTAATGAACTTTGAAACAGTCATCGGACTTGAAGTCCACGTTGAATTGAATACAAACTCAAAAATTTTCTCACCAACCTCTGCTCACTTTGGGAACGAGCAAAATGCTAATACCAATGTGATTGACTGGTCTTTCCCAGGTGTGCTTCCTGTCTTGAACAAGGGTGTTGTGGACGCTGGGATCAAGGCTGCTTTGGCCTTGAATATGGATATCCATCAGCACATGCACTTTGACCGTAAGAACTATTTTTACCCTGATAATCCAAAGGCTTACCAAATTTCACAATTTGACGAGCCAATCGGTTACAACGGTTGGATTGAAGTGCAATTGGAAGACGGCTCAACGAAGAAAATCGGGATTGAACGGGCCCACTTGGAAGAAGATGCTGGTAAGAACACGCACGGAACAGATGGATTCTCTTACGTAGACCTTAACCGTCAAGGGGTTCCATTGATTGAAATCGTGTCTGAAGCGGATATGCGTTCTCCAGAAGAAGCCTACGCCTATTTGACAGCTTTGAAAGAAGTCATCCAATACACTGGTATTTCAGACGTCAAGATGGAAGAAGGATCTATGCGTGTGGATGCCAACATTTCCCTTCGCCCATACGGTCAAGAGGAATTTGGTACCAAGACTGAGTTGAAAAACTTGAACTCCTTCTCAAACGTCCGTAAAGGTCTTGAATACGAAGTGCAGCGCCAAGCGAAAATCTTGCGTTCGGGTGGTGTCATTCGTCAAGAAACACGCCGTTATGATGAAGCTAATAAGAGTACTATCCTTATGCGTGTCAAAGAAGGAGCAGCGGATTACCGTTACTTCCCAGAACCAGACCTTCCCTTGTTTGAAATCTCAGATGAGTGGATCGAGGAAATGCGTACGGAGTTGCCAGAGTTTCCAAAAGACCGTCGTGCTCGCTACGTGGCAGAGCTTGGTTTGTCTGACTATGATGCCAACCAATTGACAGCGACGAAAGTTACTTCTGACTTCTTTGAAGCAGCCGTAGCCCTTGGTGGCGATGCTAAACAAGTGTCTAACTGGCTCCAAGGTGAAGTGGCACAATTCTTGAATGCAGAAGGCAAGACGCTTGAAGAAATCCAATTGACACCAGAAAACTTGGTCGAAATGATTGCCATCATCGAAGATGGAACGATTTCATCTAAGATTGCCAAGAAAGTCTTCGTTCATTTGGCGAAAAACGGTGGCGGTGCGCGTGAATACGTCGAAAAAGCTGGATTGGTACAGATTTCAGACCCAGAAGTCTTGATTCCAATCATCCACCAAGTCTTCGCAGACAATGAAGCAGCCGTAGCTGACTTCAAGTCAGGTAAACGTAACGCTGATAAAGCCTTCACCGGCTTCCTCATGAAAGCAACCAAAGGCCAAGCCAACCCACAAGTAGCCCTCAAGTTACTTGCTCAAGAATTGGCTAAGTTGAAAGAAGAGTAATAGATAAAGAACCAGCCGAAAGGTTGGTTTTTTCTTTGCAGGGTATACAAAAACTCCTACGAATCGTGTACTGACCCCAAAAAGTTAGACAATTAATTTATCCAAAGGATTTAGTTCTGTATTGCACAGGGCTAAATCCTTTTAATTTTACCTTAATGCGTTTGTTGTTGTAATAATCAATATAGTCTACAAT
>NZ_JAQFJQ010000003.1:0-194666 GCF_030440175.1 Streptococcus sp. SV2 | reverse complement strand
TTGGTCGAGCCTTTTTGAAGACAAGAATTGCCATTATGAACCAGTTTGATAAGAAGTCACTCCCTTATCGAGCCTTGAAAAATCACTGGAGACTCTTCCAAAAGGACAGCCGTAAGTTATCTTGTAAGTCATTTCACTCGAAGACCTTTGGTCAAACCTTAAGTCCACATGAAGTCGTTAGGAAGACACTGAATTTCTCAGAAGAACTCGCTAATTATTATAACCTCTATCAGCTGTTGCTGTTTCACTTTCAGGAGAAGAGGGTAGATGAGTTTTTTGAGCTCATAGAGGAGAATATAAGCAAGGTTAATCATTACTTCAAAACTGTCTTTAGGACCTTCCTTAGACACAAACCATACATCAAAAATGCGCTAGAAACACATTACTCAAATGCAAAATTGGAGGGAACCAATAAGCTTATCAAAGATATTAAACGTCTGGGCTTCGGTTTTAGAAACTTTATTAACTTTAGGAAGCGTGTTTTCATCACTCTGAACATAAAAAAAGAGAAAACCTATCAGGTTCTCTCTAGATGTTAGCTTTTCGTCACCCACTACAGTTGACAAAGAGCCTCTTTTTCTAAGTATAGTTATCCTATAACCATTCTTTGTATTTCTTAATATAGATATGCTTCACAAAGGTAACACTAAGCATATACAAAGTAATGATGATAAACAAGAGAATGAAATAGAGACCGTTTAGATGGCTGAGTTTTAAGAGACTAGCCAATGGACTGTATGGAAGAGAAGTCACAAAGAAAGCAGCAAATAAGGTTGTCACAACAACTGATAGTGCTGGGTGACTTTGAATAAATGGTAGTTTTGGTGAACGTAACATGTGGATAACCATGGTTTGAGACCACATAGATTCGATAAACCAACCTGTTTGGAAAATAATAATAAAGGCTGCTGCTTCTGGTGAACCATGAACATAGCCATGCCCCAAAATCATTGGCACAATGATGAAATAGAGCAAGATATATGTCAAAATATCAAATACGGACGAAATAGGTCCTATCCAAGCCATGAAACGCATGATTGATTTGGCTTCCCAGATATGTGGCTCTTTAAGAAATTCCTTGTCCACATTGTCAAATGGAAGGGCGATACAAGAGATATCATAGACAAGATTTAGGACAATCAAATGCACAGGTGCCATTGGTAGAAATGGTAAGAAAATGCTGGCAAAGAGGAGAGAAAAGATATTCCCGAAATTTGAAGAAACGGTCATCTTGATATATTTAGTCATATTAGCATAGACCTTCCGTCCTTCAACCAAACCTTTTTCCAAGACCATTAAATCCTTATCAAGCAAGATAGCATCTGCAGTTTCTTTGGCGATATCAACAGCTGTATCCACAGAAATCCCCACATCTGACACCTTCATGGATGGGGCATCGTTGATACCATCACCCATATAGCCTACCTTATGCCCATTTTCCTTAAGGCTTAGGATAATTCGTGCCTTTTGGTCTGGAGATAACTTAGCAAAGACTGTTGTCGTTTCCACAGCCTTAGCCAAATCTTGATCTGACATGGTATCAAGATCACTTCCAAGTAGAATGTGCGTCACATCTAGACCAACTTTTTCACAGACAGCCTGTGTCACCTTATCATTGTCTCCAGTCAAAATTTTTGTGGTCACACCATATTCCGCCAAAGCCTTGATAGCAGGTGCTGCTGATGGTTTTGGTGGGTCAAGGAAGGCAAGATATCCCGTCAAAATCATATCACTTTCATCTTCGACACTAAAGACGTCATTTTCATTAAGCTGTGATTTGTAGCTAACACCGAGAACACGCAAACCTTGTTCATTCAACTGTGCAACTTCCGTAAGGACTTCCTCACGAACATCGTTAGTCAATGGGATAATGTCTCCCTTGTATTCCACATAGTTAGAAACAGAGAGCATTTCTTCAAGGGCACCTTTTGTCACCATACTAACAAATCCATCAGTGTCTTTAACAATGACACTCATGCGACGACGTTCAAAATCAAAAGGTAGCTCATCAATCTTGTGGAAGGTCTGGTCAAGGTCACGAACGATGTCATGTTTCTTAGCTTCTCTTTCAGTTCGGCTAATAATGGCACGGTCCATAAGATTTTTTAAGCCAGTTTGGAAATAAGAATTAAGATAGGCTCTCCGAAGTACTGATAGGTCAAGGTCACCATGGATATCAAGAGGGTACTCAAGAACGATTTCATCCTGAGTCAGGGTTCCTGTCTTATCCGTACAAAGGATGTCGATAGCCCCTAGGTCTTGAATAGCATTAAGCTTTTTGATGACCACCTTTTCCTTGGCCATAATGATAGAACCCTTGGCAAGACTGGCTGTGATAATCATCGGCAACATTTCTGGGGTCAAACCGACTCCCACACTAAGGGCAAAGACGCCGGCTTCAAGCCAGTCCCCATCTGTTAAACCGTTAATCACAAAAACAACAGGAACCATAACCAACATGAGTCGAATCAAGAGCCAAGAAATGGAATTCATCTCACGTTCAAATGAAGTTGGTTCGTCATAAGTATTGATGGTCTGCTCAATTGCTCCCATCATGGTTTCATCACCAACAACTAAAACCAAGGCTGTTGCACGACCAGAGATAACATTAGTTCCCATGAAAGCAAGGCTCTCACTTTCAAGCAGGCTCTCTAGATTTTGACCATCTGCTTTAGCCAGACAAGCTTTTTCCACAGCATCGCTTTCACCTGTCAAGCCAGACTGTTGAACAAAGAAATCACGAGAATCTAGTAAGACCACATCAGCCGGAATCATATCTCCCGCACTTAGTTTGACCACATCTCCAACCACAATTTCATCAATTGGGATTTCTTGTTCACTGCCATCTCGAAGTACTGTTGCTGTATTGACAATCATGCGAGACAAATTACTGGCAGCCTTGTCGCTACGAAGTTCTTGAATAAAACGGATACCACCAGATATCAAAACTAGAGTGACAATGATGATAGAAGTCGTTGGGTCTTCTTCACCCGGTTTAGCAAGCCAGACATTGGTGATAAAGGAAACCAGAGCAATGACTAAGAGAATAACAGTAAAGGGATTGATGATAGATTCATAAATCTTTTTGATGATAGAATCCTCTTGTCCTTTGGTTATGACATTTTCCCCATAAAGGTCACGGTTTTCTTCTACTTGGTCTTCCTTCAAGCCATCCAAATGAGTCTTGTAGCGAGTAAGGGTTGTTTCAAGTGGCTCTTGAAGAGCAGCAATAAGTCTTTCTTTATTTGTTGACATTGGAATCTCCTTATTTAATCAGGAGTCAATCACTTATGGAGTCCCTAAGACACTAATCAGCGATTGACTGGTTAGGTGCGGTTCGGGGTGATCGTCGATTAGTCTCATAGGTTTCTCCTTTCATTTTTTTACATAGTGGGTGGACCTCAGATAAAAGAAAAGAGTCCTACCCATATACAGGTAAGACTCTATAAACTCGAGGTTGATTTTTTAATAGATTCTGTCAAAAAATGGACCGTTCAAGCTTTAGCTCCGCAAGGCGATGAAATGAGCTTAGTCTTGACCTTGGCGATCAGGACTGTTGACCAACGAATAGTGTCTCCACTGCTTTGCGGTAGTCATCCGTATCCTTGTGGTAGCCTCACCTACCGTATTTCACTGAAAATAATACTCCTAAGGCAGTAACTTGTCAAGGGGAAAAGTTACTTTTTGCTTGAGTGGGTAATAAAAAAAGAGCTTCCGCTCTTTTTTGTAAGATATTCTTTTGTAAAATGGATTTTTTTAGACTTTCCTTACGTGAATGCGGACGTCAGCGTACTTCTTCGAAGCTCCATGACTAATTTTTGAGCCCCTTCACTTTTTAATTTCTGGGCTCAGGCTAAAACAGTTCCCCAAACTGTTTTACTCTCAAAAATTCCGAGTTCTAGAAATACAAGTATTTCTAGAACTTTCTCACAGCGGAAAATCTCGTTAAATGCTCGCTTTGCTCGCTAGAAACAAGTCAAATCAAGAATGTCATTATTATCCTTTACCGGTGTTAAAATGATGTCTCCATAATATCATCGCCTAGAGAAATTGTTTTACCATCTTTAAAAATTAAAAAAGAGCACTTGGCTCTTTCCTACTTCTCTTGTCTGACATAAGTCCCTTGTAACTTACCGTGGAGGATGTAATCCACAGATTTGAGCTCATCAATAGTCCGACAATCGAGGGCACACATGATGAGACGAAGGTCGTCCTTCCAGCCATTAACGATAGCCACAACCTTATCCACAGGGTAACGTTCCACCAATTCAAGGACTGTTCGTGAGAGGCCTACACCTTTTGCTCCTAGAACCAGACACTTAACCATATCTAGGGGGTTTCGCACGCCACCAGAGGCTAAGATTTCCACATCTTCACGAAGGTCTTGGGTTTGCAAGAGGGTCTGAACGGTGCTTTGTCCCCAGTCATTGAGATAATCACGGTTGGCGCCTCGACTATTTTCAATATAGGCAAAGCTAGTCCCACCTCGACCTGAGATATCCACAGTTTTGATGCCCTGAGACATGGCGTAACGAATGGTTTCCATATCCATACCAAAGCCGACCTCCTTAAGCACAAGAGGAACCTCTATTTTCTGTGCATAAGCCGCCACATTTTCCTTCCAAGTGTGGAACATACGCTCTCCCTCAGGCATGAGAAGCTCCTGCATAAGGTTAACATGGAGCTGTAAAAAGACTGGGTTCATAGCTTCCACTGTCTTAATGCCCAGGTCCACAGACTTATCCACACCGATATTGGTCGCAAGGTCTAAGTCTGGAAACTCTTGACGATAGTCAAAGGATTCTGGTGCCTCTCCCTTTAGAGCAGCACTATAGGAACCCGTTACCATGAGAATACCCGTTCGACTGGCTACCTCAGCTAGTTTTCGATTAACTGCACCACCTTTAGCAGAACCACCTGTCATGGCATTGATATAAAAGGGAAAATTCCAATCTCGTCCCGCAAAATGTGTGGACAAGTCAATCTGATCTAAATCATAAGTCGGTAGGGACTTGTGGATAAGTTCCATATCGTCAAAACTATTGTAGGGCGACTGGTACTTGAGGGCATAACGGATGTGATCGTCTTTACGATTTGTCATAGGTTATTTCTTTACTTTCTTGCGTGATTATATCTACTAGGCTGACCCTTAAACCTCATACAAAAGCTCTATACCTTCCTGTTGCCAACGCTCGACTAGAGCATCTCGGCTAGATTGGTCAAAGGCAAAGGCAATACCACAGTCGCCACCTCCTGCTCCAGAAGACTTAGCGATAGCATCGAGTCCTTGTTCAGCTTCTTTGAGTTTTTTCAGCTTGTCCACATAAATATCTGGACTAAGCGATTCCAACTGGTCACTGACAGCTTGGAGGCTGCTCTTAAGTAAGGTCTTATCTCCTGTTTCCAGAGCCTTGATGGCAGCTTGAACAGCCACTTCGGTTTCAGTTAGATACTGGCTTGATATGCGAGATTTGGCCATCTTAACCATGTCTTTTGAAATAGCAGCTTGCTTGGTCCACCCCACCAAAAAATGAGCCTTGAGAGCTGGTACTACAGGTCTGATACGATAGCCCCAGTCTTTTTCCAAAAGCTCTGATAAGGTCACTTGATTTATTAGCTCTGCTATTTTTGCACGGTCAAAGGAACGATAGGCAACCAAATCCTCGTATACGATACAAGCTAGGTCCCCCATAGAACCATTATCTCCTTGCTTGAGAAGGGTGTAGCTAGCTAATTTAAAGAGAATGTCTTTAGATAAGTCTTTCTGAAGGGCTGCTGCCAAGGCCTTGAGGGTCAATACCACAACAGAACCCGAAGAACCGATACCAAATTTAACCCCATCTCGTTCCAACTTTCCTGTGATGGAAAGGTCCAGACTAGGCAACTTCTCACCACAATATGCCTCAAAAGTATTCAAGGCCTCTTGAATGAGATCATAATTTGCGTCTGGCTCACGACTAACACTATAGTCAAACATGTCTGAGGACAACTGGGTAGTTTGTGCTTCCTTGACCTCTGCTGACATGAAAATGGGAATAAATTGGATTAGGGCCGTTTGACCAGGTGTTAAGACTGAATATTCTCCAGCAATGTAGAGCTTTCCACCTGTTTTTACTGTGACCTGATTGACTGAGGGCTTAGGCATCTGGCAACTCCTTGGTGCGTGAAACAATGACCTGATAATCCTTACGGAAATGGTCTGCTAGGCGGTCCAGGTCTTCTTCCAGACAAAGCACCTTAACATTTGGCCCTGCATCCATCGTGAAATAACACTGCTCACCAGAGGCACGGAGGGCCTTAACCTTATCCATAGCCTGGTATGAGGCTTCAGTTAGGTATGAAAATGGAGGGTTGGCCGTACTTGTGGTTTGGTGCATACGAAGGGCATTGGCTTCAGTAAGCTCGCCGACCGCTTGGAAATCATTTGCTTTGAGATAAGCCAACATATCCTTGTAATCTAGCTCAGACTGTTTAATCCACTCTGGGAAGGAGGTCGATGTTTCGGTACACAATTTCATACCGTCTCGGCTTGATACGGGTTTCTTTTGGTCTGTTAAAACTAGCATAATCATGGCCAATTTGAGGTCTGTTTCAACTTGGTAAACCTCACCACTATCCTTGTCCCAGGCTGCCAATGGTCCAAAGAAAGAACGTGATGATGATCCTGAAGCAAACTTGGCAATTTGCGCTAATTCAGACTGCGTTTTTCCGACTTGAAAGAGCTCGTTGGCTGCCTTAACTAGGGCAGAAAGTCCTGAGGAACTTGATGATAGACCCGCAGCTGTTGGCATATTGTTCCAAGTTTCAATCTTGACATGTTGGTTTGGATTAGTACGGAAGAGATCTAAAACCTTGCTGGCCTTGGTTGTTTCTTTTTCCCCTTGGAGCTCGTCATCGATATACATAACATCACTGGTCGCATCCTCAGGCAGAAAAGACAACTTGGTTTCCGTATACATATTTTCCAAAGTCAGTGAAATACTACTAGTTGAAGGAATCATTCGCTTGGCATCCGCCTTACCCCAGTATTTGACAATAGCAATATTTGCGTACGATTTGACGCTTACAGGCTTTCTATCCACGTGTTTACCGCTCCTTTTTCTTGAAGTTTTTTAGCAATCGTTTGGGCTTGATTCTTAGTACTTGTCAGGGCAATAATACAGCCACCCAGTCCTCCGCCTGACATCTTGGCCCCGAGCGCACCCTGTTCCAGAGCAGTCGCTATGAGCAGGTCAGACAAATCGCAGGACACACCTAAAGATTTAAGGTGATTATGAGCTTGCGACATAAGCTGCCCAAGAAGCTCTTGATCCTTGGCCTTGAGGGCTCCTTCCGCCCTCTGACTTAATTCGCCTAGCTGATTTAGGTCTGATAAGGCATCTAGTCCAATAGCCTCAACCTTTTCCACGGCCTCACGGGTGTTTCCATGAATGCCCGTGTCTGCGATAACTAGATAGGCACCTAGATCAACCTCGATTTCCTTGAAGCCAATATTACGGGTAAAGCTGATAGCTCGGTCACTCAGACAAGTCTTGGCATCTAAACCGCTGGGCTTACTGTGGGCAATGGTCTCCGCCTGATGGACCAGCATTTCCAAGGTCTCTCGGCTAAGCTCCTGTTCAAAATAATCAAAAACCGCACGAATCGCTGCAATGGCAACCGCTGCAGACGATCCCATGCCACGCTTTTCAGGGACGCTAGACTTAATAGCATAGCTGATAGGCTGATTCTTGATTTCCAGATAATTAAGCGCTGAAAAAATCGCTGTCGTCAAGGGATCCTGAGCCTTGAGCGTCAAAGGAGTATCAGCCGCCTGAATCTGACAGACAACCTCAATGTCCTTGAGAGGGAGAGCAAGGGCAGGATGACCATAAACGACCGAGTGCTCCCCCATCAAAATAATCTTACTGTGGGCCTTGCCCACTCCTACTTTCTTAGTCATAAGTTACACACACTCACAGACCAACTGGCAAGCGAGTGTCTTTCTACGTTTTTCATACGGTTTTTAGTGGTGACTCAAGGTCTATCAAGCATTCAATGCAGACAAAGAGCACCAATCTAAAGAATTTTCTTATAGCACTTCTATCTTATCATCAAAGCGCAAAAAAAGCGACATCTAACCTAGAGTGTCGCTGTGTATTAGAGATCTGGTCTTATTTTGATATTTCTATCTTAAACTAGTACAATACCAATGAGGTTTTAAAATGATTGATGTCAAAAAACTAATTAAACAGAACTACGAACTAATGGCACTATTAAAGATTATCCACTCTTTTCAACTTAATGACTGTTGGCTTTGTGCTGGAACTATACGCAATTATATTTGGGACTACTTAAGCACCGGAAATACATCTTCAAATATCAATTTCTCAGATATCGATGTCATTTTCTTTGATAAAAACATATCATATGAACAAACTGTTGAAATAGAAAATCAAATAAAGAGAAGATATCCTGAATACAATTGGGAAATAAAAAATCAGTATTATATGAATATACATAGCCCTAATACTGAAAAGTATATTAGCTCTACAGATGCTGTCTTAAAATTTCCCGAAAAATGTACTGCCATAGCCGCTAGACTAAATGACAATCAGAAACTAGAGGTTTTTATTCCTCTTGGAATAGACGATTTAGTTAACTTCAGAGTCTCACCCACACCACATTACTTTTCAAATAAAGAAAGACAAACGGTCTATAACGAGAGGGTAAAAAAGAAAAATTGGAACACAGTCTGGCCAAACATTTCTATAGAATTTATCGAATAGATTAAACTATGATTTGAGATTTACTTTTTTACAAGACTTTCCGCTGTGAGAAAAGTTCCTGAAACTTAATAGTTTCAGAAACTCGGAATTTTTGAGAGTAAAACAGTTCGGGGAACTGTTTTAGCCTGAGCCTAGAAATTAAAAAGTGAAGGGGCTCAAAAATTAGTCATGGAACTTCGAAGAAGGTCGCTGATGACCGTACTCACCTAAGGAAAGCCTTAAAAAAACTTTTCTTCTACATAAAAAAAGAGCTTCTCGGCTCTTTTCATGTTAAATCGCAAACAAATCATTTAGGTTCTCAGCCATAGTTGGGTGAGTAAAGATTTGTTTAGCCAAATCTGTATATGGAATGTGATGGTTCATCGCTAGGGTAATTAGATTGATAATTTCATGAGACTCTTGACCAAAGAGGGTCACTCCCAAAATTTCCTTAGTTTCAGGATTTACCACAGCTTTGAAGGCACCACGCAAATCACCGTTTACATGACCACGAGGCATGCCAGCAACTGGAAGTTCCTTGACAGCAACTGGTCCACCTGCTGCTCTGGCTTGGTCTTCAGTAAGACCAACCTGTGCCAAAGGTGGGTTGAGGAACATAGCGGTTGGAACAGCTCCACGTGTTTCAAGGTTATAACTGCCATCGCCTGTAAGGTAATTAAAGACAATACGGAAATCATCTAATGAAATATAAGTGAACTGAAGGCCACCATTGACATCACCCACTGCAAAGACACCCGGAACACTTGTTTCCAAATGCTTATTAACCTGGATACCACCACGCTCAGTCAAGACAATATCTGTGTTTTCCAAGTGAAGAGGTTCAATATTAGGCTTGCGTCCTGTCGCATAAAGGAGCGCATCAAAACGGAAGTCTCCTTTATCAGTAACAACGACAACTTCATCACCGTCATTCTTAACTTCAGATGTTTTAACACCTTGTTCGAAGACAATACCATCCTCTTCCATGTATTCCTTGGCCAACTTAGCAATAGATGGCTCTACACGTGGCAAGAAGCTAGTCGCTGCATCCAAGACAGTCACTTGGCTTCCCAAACGGTTATAAAGGCCAGCAAATTCAAGACCGATATTACCACCACCTAGGACACCTAAACGTTTAGGCAAGGCTTCAAGGGTTTGAATACCAGTTGAATCGTAGACATGCTCAGCTGTTGTCAAGCCAGGAATAGGCAAAACATTAGACACAGCACCTGTATTGATGACAATAGTCTCAGCTGTAAGCTCTTGGAGGTCATCACCTGCCACTACTTCAATAACCTTATTTGACACGAAATGTGCCTCTGCATCAATGACATCAACGCCATTATCGGCCAACATTTTATAATTCTTAGCGTTAAGACGACCAGTCACCGCACCACGTTCTTTCATAGTATCGTCAAATGACCAGCCCTTTTCGGCCGCAACAATCATAGTCTTGGTTGGGATACACGCAATATTAATGCAAGTACCACCATACATGGCTTTGCTGCGCTCGATAACAGCAACTTTCTTACCAGCTGCATTCATCTTAGTAGCCAGAGTCTTACCGGCTTTACCGAAACCGATAACAATCAAATCATAGTTCAACATTTCTGTATCCTCCTATCTATTGCCATTCTATCATTTAATTTTTCAGACTGCACATATCTGAACTGGAAAATAAAAAGGCTACAGCTTTTGCCATAACCGCTTTAATATCTTATATCACTGGAGATATAAAGACTCTTTAAAAATGAGTTTTCTGAGTGATTTATTGCAGGAATTCTAATAAAACTTTGTTGAAGCGTCTGCTTTCAATATAAGCCGCATGCCCCAATTTGTCAAATTCATAATAAGAAGCGTTTGGAATGCCATTTGCCAGCTCCCTGGCGCCATCCACACCCAGAACTAAATCGTATTTGGCTCCCAGAACAAGGGTCGGACAAGTAATTTTATCAAGCGAACTATAGCAATCAAAGGCTAGAATTGACTTGGCTAAACAAACAAATCGATGGCGTTTTTCTGTACTTACAGACTTCAAAAATAATCTGTTAATCACATATAATTTCTTTAAAACAGGTGACGAAAATGATTTACTCATGAAATCCTTATTGAGCTGGTCCATTTCTCCATTTTCTGCCATCTCTATCCACCCTCCAACGGTTTCTCTACTGATGGTATTATTACGAGAGAGTGTCAGCGCTAATACTAGCTTTTTCACCTTTTGAGGATACTTGATAGCAAATAGCTGAGCAATCATCCCCCCCTGTGATATACCTATGATAGAGGTATTAGTAATATGCAATTTTTCCAGAGAATGATAGAGGTCATCAGCCATATTCTCAATAGTAATGTCTTCTTCGATATGGTCCCTTCTATCAAAAATATAGACCTTGTACTCCTTAGCATATTGATAAAACAAGGCGTAAGTGGCAAGATTGGACAGATCACTTAAACGTTGCAAACTTAATCCCGTAATGATAATGAGATTTTTGTCTCCCTTACCAAAAGTGACATAATCTACACCTTGGTCCGACAAATGATTTCTTTGAATGGTAAACATTATCTACAGCCTTTCATTGAAATGTCTAGGTTTTAGGTCTTATCGAGATAATGGCATGTCATTTGAAGCCATGATGACATCACTCACCAAGACAACAAAGAAAAGCTGCCGGGTGATGAAAGCCATGAAGTCTTCACTTTTGAAGAAAATCGGTGCAACCCCTAATAGAATTAAAAAGGCAGCATTTTTTCGAAAGACCTTTTTAAACGTTTGCCAAAACACTCTGAATGAAATGTTTGCTCCAATCTTACGAGCTATCACCACATGATAAACAATCTCGAGAAAAGCAACCACACCTACCGTAGTTAGAACCTTAGTAAATGGTAGAGCCATCTGAAGTCCTAGATAAAGGACAATCAGCTGAGCCATAACAATCGACACCATAACACGAATATGATTAGCCATGATAAAAACCTCCTAATAAGTTGCATGCCAAAGCAAGAAACAATAAGCATTTTTAGTAGTCATTACTATAGTATTTACTTACTCATTATACCATAAAACAAGACTATCATTAGGAGTCATTCTACCATTATCAAGCTTAGTAGCTATAGCCATATCAAACGGTAAAACACTGAATATCAAAAAGGAGTCACACCAAATCATGGCGTGGCTCCTCTGTTATTAGGATAGATTGATCCTTATAGCAATTCGTCAATTGACGTGTAGTTTCTGTTTAATCCTTCGGCAACTGGTTGGCTAGTGATGTGTCCTTGGTAGGTTGTTACACCTTGACGAAGACCTTCATCATTTTGAATTGCCTGTTTGAAGCCTAGTCCTGCCAGAGCTTCAATATAAGAAAGGGTAACGTTGGTAAGGGCAATGGTTGATGTACGTGCCACGGCTCCTGGAATATTGGCAACGGCATAGTGAAGGACACCGTATTTTTCATAAACTGGTTCATCATGAGTCGTTACACGATCCGCTGTTTCAATAACCCCACCTTGGTCAACCGCTACATCCACAATAACAGAACCAGGATGCATCTGTTTAACCATTTGGTCAGTAACCAGTTTAGGCGCTTTAGCACCCGGAATAAGAACTGCACCGATAACCACATCAGCATCACGGACACTAGATTCGATATTGAAAGGATTTGACATCAGTGTTTGAATTTGACTACCAAAAACATCTTCAAGGACCGACAAACGTTTGGCGCTAATATCAAGAATCGTTACTTGGGCTCCGAGTCCAAGCGCAATACGGGCTGCATGTGTCCCTACGACACCACCTCCGATAATGGTAACCTTACCTTTAGGAACACCAGGCACTCCTCCTAGAAGCACACCAGAACCACCCTCTTGCTTAGTCAAGAAGTGGGCACCAATTTGTACAGCCATGCGTCCTGCAACTTCACTCATTGGAACCAAAAGTGGCAAGTGGCCTTCTTGGTCACGAACCGTTTCATAGGCCACACCTGTTGTCTTGGCATTAACCATTGCATCTGCCAAACCCGGAGCTGCTGCCATGTGCAAGTAGGTAAAGAGTAAAAGATCTTCACGAAGGAAGCCATATTCTTCAGCAAGTGGCTCCTTAACTTTAACAACCAGTTCTGCTGCCCATGCTTCTGCAGCAGTTGCAACGATTTTAGCACCTTGATTGGCATAATCTGCATCCGCAAAACCAGAGCCAAGGCCTGCATTTGTTTCGATTAACACGACATGTCCCTTAGCCACAAGACTTTGGACACCAGCAGGTGTTAGCGCCACACGATTTTCATTATTTTTGATTTCTTTTGGGATACCAATTAACATATTTTCTCCTTACTTGGAAGTCATAAGGCAAAGGATTCCTATAAAATACTTGACCACTTCCTAACTTATTTTTAAAATGATAACGCTTTCATTTTATCGAAAAACAAAAGAAAAAGCAAGAAAAAGGAAATCTCACTTTCTCATCACCAAATTCATCATGAAACAAGAATAGCGTCCAACCAACCGGCTGGACGCTTCAATGGTATACCCTCCAAGGATTAGTGGTTATCCTTAAAATAATCAAGTAGGAAGAGGGCGTTTTCCACATAGTAATTAACAGCTGCAGGTAAGGCTTCGTCTTTCACAAGGAAATCATCATGGTGCCAGTCGGCAGCATCATCGTCACCATTAGAACCAATGAAGGCAAAAACACCTGGGATTGCCTTCTGATAGGTCGCAAAATCTTCGCCACCTGTTGATGGCAAGGTTTCAATCACTTCTGCGAAAGCCTTAGAATTTTCAAAGATGAGAGGTGTAAGCGTCAAATCATTGTAAGTCACAAAGGGAGAATTGCCCCAAACAATCTCAGCCTGAGCACCAAATTGGTCTGCTGTTGCCTGAACGACCTTTTCAAAACGAGCAATGACATCCTCACGAATCTTAGGATCAAAAGTACGAATTGTTCCCTCAAAAAAGCCTGATGCTGGCAGAACATTCCAAGTATTGCCAACTTCGATATGAGTAACTGACAAAACAGCTGAGTCAAAAGGTGAAATCGTTCGAGCTACGATTTGCTGCAAGTTGTTAATGATGGTCGTAGTAACCAAAACTGTATCCACACCCAAATCAGGGCGAGCCGCATGCGAAGAAACACCCTTGACGTCAACCCTAAACTGCTCCACACCTGCCATAATCGCACCTGAACGAAGACCAATCTGTCCCGGTTTCAAGTGAGGATTGTTGTGATAACCGATGATAGCTGACACACCGTCAATACCACCCACTTCAATAATCTGGTAAGCCCCTTGGAAATTTTCCTCAGCTGGTTGGAAAATCAAGCGAACTGTCCCTTTCAGCTCCGCTTCTCTTTCTTTTAAAATCTGTGCTGCTCCAAGGAGAGAGGTTTGGTGAAAATCATGACCACATGCGTGCATGGCTCCATTTTCACTGGCATAAGAAAGTCCAGTATTTTCCTGAATTGGAAGCGCATCGATATCAGCACGTAAAGCAATAATCGGATGGCCTGACCCAATTTCAGCAATCAGTCCTGTCTTTAAAGGATAATTTAAAGGTTCAATACCTAATTTTCTCAAATACCCTTTCAAAAAAATGGTTGTCTCGTGTTCATCTTCAGAAACTTCTGGATGTTGATGAATTTGCTGACGTGTCTTTGCTAAATCCTCGTAAAATACATCTGTCATAATAGACCTCCCTCTTTCACTGTCCTAAAACAGTACATGAAGTTGCGTTAACTAAGCTTGCCGATTAAATTACTTCTATCATACCACTGTATTGACCAAATGAATAGTTAAAATTACTTATGGGATACCATAACTATTACTTATAGCTAGCACTTCCACCGTAACATAACCCAAATAACCAAAAACTAAAATGGCTCAGTTTAAATACTTTTTTAAGATGCTCTTTTCCTCCTCGGTCAATGGACGATAGCTTCCCCTTGGTAACTTTTCGTCCAAGACAAAATCTCCAAAGGAAATACGTTTGAGGTAGGTCACCTTGACCCCATAAGCCAAGAACATCTTTTTCACTTGATGAAACTTGCCTTCTGAAATCGTGATTTGAGCACAACTCTTGTCACTAGCTGAACTCAGAATTTTCAGCTGAGCCGGTTTACAAACAGTACCATCCTCAAAGACAACACCTGACTCAAAAAATGTAGGTGCATCAGGCCCAAGAACATCATTGACCTCAACATAATACGTCTTAGCCACATGATAACGTGGGTGAAGCAGGACAAAGCCCAAGGGTCCATTGTTGGTAATCAGCACCAGACCTTCTGTATCTCTATCCAAACGCCCTACAGGATAAAGCCCTTCTCGCTGATCCTCAGGCTTAATCAAATCAATGACCGTTTGGTGTTCCTTGTCTCTTCGAGCTGATACCACTCCTGATGGCTTATTCATGAGATAGTAAACTTCTGGCGAATGTTCCAGTTCCTTTCCAGAAACTGTGATGGTCTGGAGACTAGCATCCACATTAAGATTATCCCGTTCAGCCAAGACACCATCCACATAGACTTGCCGACTACGAATGAGCTTCTTGACCTGATTGCGAGAACCATAGCCAGCCTGTCCTAATAATTTATCTAAACGCATAGCCCTATTGTACCATGGATAAGTCCAGTCTTGTAGACTAAAAAAGCCTACCTACAAAAGGTAGACTTATCATCTTGTTAACCGTTACACATTCACAGGGAAGATATGACCTACTGCAAAGGTCACGAGCATGGTCAAGAGACCTACTGTCAAGTTACGCAACATCGCCTGTTTAACAGGTGCTTTTCCAAGCTTGGCACTAACATAACCAGTCAAGAGCAAGGTAAGTGCAACCACAACCACCGTTACAGGGATACGGTAAGGCTCAGGGAAAAGCAGGATAGCTAATGTTGGTGGCAAAGAACCCACTGAAAAAGCAAAGAAACTAGATACGGCAGCATGCCATGGATTTGTGATTTCTTCTAAATCAACGCCATATTTTTCTTCAACCAAGACCTTGATAGGATTTTTACTAAAGGCTTGATTGACCTTGACTTCTGCTGCTGTTTCGCAATCCCCCTGACTGAGGAAGGTTTGATACAAACTCTCTCTAGCTGCATCAGGTGAACGATCCAAGAGAGCTTGTTCCTTAGCGATGGCAGCTTCTTCGGTATCTTTTTGCGTTGACACACTGACATATTCGCCACCTGCCATTGAAAAGGCACCGGCAAAAATCGCTGACAAGGCTGAAATCAAGATAAACCAAATGTTTGATGTCGCACTGGCCACACCGATAACCACTCCCGCAATGGAAATGATACCATCATTGGCACCCAAGACACCAGCTCTCAAAATATTTAAACGTTCTGCAAAATTCTTATCTTCCAAATTTATTACTCCTTATTTAGAATTATTCTAAATAGTATTTTAACAGTTATTTAGAATGATTACAAATAAGAAGCTTGAAAAAGCCAAGATTTCTCTCAGCTTCTTAACTCATTTAACCTAAGCAGGTGTTACATCCAAACTCTCACCAATAGCCGCAAGGCGTTCGACAACTTCCTCTTGGCTCAAATCATTTTCAGAGACATAACGGTTTCGTGGGTGAACACGACATTCGTGTGAGCAGCCACGGAGGTATTTGTCTTCATTTTCCTCTGAAGCAAGGATACGACGGTTACAGAATGGGTTACCGCAGTTGACATAGCGTTCACAAGGCGTGCCATCGAACCAATCCTTACCGACAACGACAGGATCTACATGGTTAATGTCAACGGCAATACGCTCGTCAAAGACATACATCTTACCATCCCAAAGCTCCCCTTGAACCTCTGGATCTTTTCCGTAAGTCGCAATACCACCATGCAATTGGCCAACATCTTTGTAGCCTTCACGGACCATCCACCCTGAGAATTTCTCACAGCGGACACCACCAGTACAGTACACAACCACGCGCTTGTCCATGAACTCTTCTTTATGGTCGCGGACCCATTGTGGCAATTCACGGAAGTTGCGAATGTCTGGACGAATGGCTCCACGGAAGTGACCAAGGTCATACTCATAGTCGTTACGTGTATCAAGGACAACAGTGTCCTCATCTAAAAGAGCATCTTTAAACTCTTTTGGTGACAAGTAAGCACCTGTAGTTTCAAGTGGATTAATGTCGCTGTCAAAGTTATCATCCTCTAAACCAAGGTGGACGATTTCCTTCTTGTAACGAACAAACATCTTCTTAAAGGCTTGCTCTTCTTCCTCATCAATTTTGAACCAAAGGTCCTCCATCCCTGGAAGGCTGTGAACGTAGTCCATGTATTTTTGAGTGGTTTTATAGTCACCAGAAACCGTTCCATTAATCCCCTCGTCAGCGACCAAGATACGTCCTTTGAGGCCGATTGACTTACAGAAAGCCAAGTGATCAGCCGCAAATTGCTCAGCGTTTTCGATGGGAAGGTATTTATAATAAAGCAATACTCGAATAGGTTTTGCCATTGTATGTCCTCTTTCTTTATGAAATATCTATATCTGTTGTTTGATAGTCAAAGTCAACTTAACTATTATAGCGCTATCAAAGAGGACTAGGCAATTGATTTGTTTGGAAGCACATTTTCACAGAAGAAAAAGGCTGAGTGCCAAATGCCTCAACCTGAGTTTCGTAAGATTGTTTTCCATAAGATAGTATTACAACTCTTTCTGTAGTGTCCCTAAGATAAGCAGTTGTGTCAGAAAAATCCAGAAAATAAGAACTCCTATATCTACAAGCGAAACAGTTCCATGTCTATAAAAGCTAGCTCTAAGAAGATTCGCAGAAGGGACAAATGGAAGTAGAAAATAAAGTTGATCTAACCAATCTGGAAGACGACCTGCCGGGTACATGATTGGTGAAAACATAAGACCAATCATTAAAATAAGCTGAGACATTAGCGTGACAATATTTTGGGAAAAATATAAGCAATTGAGAATCCTAGACTAATCATTGTTAGGCAAATAAGCAACATCACAAAAACAGACAAAATTGACAAATTTAATTGGACAGAAAAGCGGAGACAGCCTAATAAAAAAGAGAAGAATACACCTGGTAAAATAGCAATTAACCATATACATAGGTCAGCTAAAGAAATTAGAATTCTAGGAATAGGTAAAGCTCGAATATAGTCCACATGACCTTCTGACTTGGCATTGGCTATAACAGGAGATGAAATCGTACAGCCAATAGAAATGACCCCCATTAAAACTGATCCAGAGGCAAGATAGTAAGCAGTTGTTGTGTCCATCTTACCAATTACCAACGGATACCCAAAAAGAAGTGAAACGGACAAAAGCACTTGAGCTAGTGTGAATAGAATGAATAGATTTTTTTGTCGAAGATAGTTCCAACGAAGTAAGTAAAAAAATTGAGTCATATCAGTTAACAAGCTCCTCTTTATAAAGATCGGAAATAGATAATGTTTTCATCTTAACTGAAAGGTTTGAAATAAGCCCTTTTTCTAGACCTTCCTTAACTTGAATGAGTATTCGGGTTAATTCACTTTCCTCAATTTCCATCTGGCAAACACAACCATTGACTATCGTAAAATGTTCGAATAGACTTACAAATTCTTTACTAACAAAATTGAAAGAAATTAGATAATGATTTTTATAAGACATTTGGTGTACTGGACCAGATTTTAATAATTTACCATGGTTAAAAAGAGCAAAATTATCCGCATATTTTTCAACTTCTAGTAGATTGTGGGTAACAATGATAATAGTGTGTCCTTTATAAGCCAGTTTTTGTAACAATTGCCACTGTTTTTCACGACGTACAGGATCAACATCGTTGGTTGGTTCGTCAAGAAGCATGATATCAGCAGAGCCAATTAATGCCATGGCAAAAGATGTAAGCCGTTTTAAGCCTCCTGAAAGATTCTTCCCTTGTTTATCACGGTATTCTTCTATTTCCAGATCTGCTAGAAGGTGCTCAATTTCTTTTTGGAGTTCTGAGGTACTTAACCCTCTCATTCTTCCAATCATCTCTAAATTTTGCTCAACAGTTAACTTTTCAAGTGGTGCATACTGTTGTGACATATAACTCATCATTGTTCGAGCTTGTTTACGGTTATGTATAAAAGAAATATCTCCGTAGTGAACATCTCCCTGATCAGGCTTAATAAAACCAATCATTTGCTTTAAAAGAGTTGATTTACCAGCACCATTATGTCCTATAAGAGCTGTGATTTTTGCAGCTTCTAGCTCTAAAAAGATATGGTTATTAGCAAAATGTTGTTTATCAAATGATTTTGTTAGATTTTCAATGGTGAGCGGCTCAAAAGTCATAATTTTATTTCTCCGTATTGTAAAGATTTTCCAGCATACTTCATTTTTGATAGGGTTATTGTATAATAACCTTAAGAGAGTCTTATGATTATGTCATAATTGACCAATTTAACGTTATAATTAACATACAGAAATGAGTGAGGAGGTTTTCAATGTTAAAAGTTGCTATTTGTGATGACTCTGATAGAGATGCTAGTCAATTAGAACATTATTTACTTTCTTATGATAAATTTCCTCTAGAAACAAAACTTTATACAAATCCACAAAAACTGTTAAATCAGCTAACGCCAGACATCCACTGTGTCTTTTTGGATATTAATATGCCAGGAATCAATGGAATTGACATAGCACAGAAGATTAGAAAATTTAATCCTTTCATTCCTATTATTTTTGTGACAAGTTACCGTGATTATATGGAGCAAGTCTTCGAAGTTCAGACTTTTGACTATATCGTAAAACCGATAGAACCTCAAAAGTTAACGAAAGTATTGGATCGTATTTTGCGTTTTTTGGATATAGGCCAAGCACTTTTCACCTTCTCATTTGGTAAACACAATTACTCTGTTCCTTCAAGCGATATTGTATTTTTTGAGAAAGATAAATGTTCAGTATTTATATACACAAAGACAGGTACCTACAAGTCTCTACTAAAAACAAAAGAGATTTTGGAAAAACTCCCTAATTATTTTATTCAAATTCATGCTTCCTATATTTTAAACCCCAAATACATCAAAGACTTTGACTCAAAAACAGTTACTATTTTACTAAATGGGACTGAAGAACACCTACTCCCAATTAGTAGAAAGTTTCAGTTTTCTTTTAAAGAAAAGTATTACAGCTATCTAAGTGAAAGGCATTTTTAATGTTAGTAGGATTACGAATAATCAGTATCTTGTACGATTTATTTCTAGCAAGTATGTTATTTTATAGACCATTGTCTAAAATCAATATGAAAAAGAAGCCTTTAGTAGCCCTTTTTTTCATATTGATTTTTCATGGGGAACTCGTGTTCCTATTCTCTGAAAGTCGTATTTTTTTGGTCAGTAATCTCCTTCTAAACATTTTAGAATACTATCTAATCGGCCTCAATTTTGATTATCCTATTCGCCAGTCTTCCTTCTGGATTCTTTTACAAACTAGTCTAAGTTTGTTAGCAGGGGCTGTCCTAAACCAAGGAATCCAACTAATTTTACCTTTAGGGGAACTATCAAAAAATTTAGAAGCCATTAGTTTGTATCTCGGAATAAGTTTCATCTTATCTACAGGAATAACTCTTATTTTACGAAAGCTTCTCCTATCCCATCAAAAGCTTCGTATTGCTACTTCTAAGGGAAACTGGCTTTATCAGTTTATCGTGCCTCTTTTATCTATTTTCTTTGCTTTTACAATATCTGCCATTCAAGGAGGGGTATTTGGAGCAGATTACCTGTCAATCATTTCTCTCTCATCTCTCATTGTATTGACGCTCTCCTCTCTTTATTTTAATCTGTACCTTGCTCGTCAACAGCAGCAATATTACCAAAACCAATTGGAAAAAGAACAACTACAGTTCCAAGTTCGAGAAATACAACAATCTCAAGAAGAGTATCAACGTCTCCAAAGCCTTCGGCATGACTTAAAAAATAAACATTTGACTCTTTTATCGCTTTTAGAGAAAAATCCTGAAGAGGCAAAAGATTATCTTTATTCACTAACAGATAGTATAGTAGGTGAACAAACTTTCTACTCTAAAAATCAAACTATTAATTTTTTACTTAATCAAAAACTACATCATTTAAAAGATGAGATAGAAATGGAAATTGATTGCTTTGTACCACAAGAATTATCTATTCAACCAGATATTTTAGCTGTTATATTAGGAAACTGCCTAGACAATAGTATTGCAGCTTGTCTCAGACTACCAAATAAGGAAAGAAGCTTATCACTTAATATCCGATACTTTCAACAAAATATTTTTATCAATATTAGAAATAATTTTGATGAGAAAGAAAAATCTACTCGTAAATCCCGTCAAAAAGATGGCTGGGGGTTGCGAAATATTGATGCTCTTGTTCAAGAATATCAAGGTAAAATCAAACGCTTTATAAAAGATGGACAATATCAAATAGAGATTTTATTACCAATAAAAATAGGGACTATTCCGACTAAAGAACTTTAGGTAATTGATGAAAAATGAGTAATAATTAGGTAACGTAAATATTTGAGGTCAAAATCTATATTATATTTATTCATTAATAAACAGGTTGAGTAGCACTAGCTCAACCTGTTTTTTTCTATAACTTTCTGATTACCTAACTCGCATCTGCTCGACTCATGTATTATCCTACAATTTTGCAGCAGCTGCCTCATCCAAGATAAGAGTCACATCTGGATGATTTTGCAAAACACTAGCTGGTACTTCCTCTGTCACAGGACCCTTGGCCATCTTGAAAATGGCATCTGCCTTCTTGTCGCCATAGGCAAACAAGATAATCTTCTTAGCAGCCATAATAGAAGCAATTCCCATCGAAATAGCCTTCGTAGGGACTTGATCACGACTGACAAAGAAACGGCTATTGGCTTCAATGGTGCTGTCAGTCAAGTCGACCACATGGGTTTGACTATCAAAAGGCGTACCTGGCTCATTAAAACCAATATGCCCATTACTTCCGATTCCTAGGATTTGCAGGTCAATAGCATGGTGTGCCAAGACATCATCGTAATCCTTAGCCGCCTGCTCCAAGTCCTCAGCCATGCCGTCAGGCAAGAAGCTCTCCTTAAATGGCTTAGCATCAAAGAGTTGAGCCTTCATAAAGGCATGATAGCTCTGCTCATGGTCTGGTGCTAGTCCGACGTACTCATCCAAATTGACGCTGTAAAGCTCTGAAAAATCCACATTGCTTTCAACCATCTCTTGGTAAAGGGCGATAGGGGAACTTCCTGTCGCCAAGCCCAATGTCTGAGCACCCGCTGCAAGGCTCTCTTTAAGAAGTTCAAAGGCAACTTGGCCTCCCTCAACTTGATTCTTAACTAAAATCTTTTTCATTCTATTCACCTCGATATTGGTATATACCATTTTCTTTATTATCTCTTTTTTTAACCTTTTTGTCAAGCGCTTTCACTCGACTCCTTTAATGACGGTCGCCCTATATCGTGCTATAATAAAAAGGCTGAACATTTTTAAACGAGGAAAGAAATGAATACAAACGATTTTGATTTTGAACTGCCAGAGGAACTAATTGCCCAAACACCCTTGAAGCAACGTGATGCCTCTAAACTCTTGGTCATTGACCCTGTAACCAAGGAAATGACTGACACCCACTTCGACCACATCATCGACCAGCTTAACCCTGGAGATGCCTTGGTCATGAACAATACGCGCGTGCTTCCAGCCCGTCTCTATGGTGAAAAGCCTGATACACACGGTCATGTGGAATTTCTCCTTTTGAAAAATACCCAAGGGGATCAATGGGAAGTTTTGGCCAAACCAGCCAAACGCCTTAAAGTAGGTGCTAAGGTCAGTTTTGGTGATGGCCGTTTGACTGCCACTGTCACTGAGGAACTAGATCACGGTGGTCGAATCGTAGAATTTAGCTACGACGGTATCTTCCTTGAGGTCTTGGAAAGTTTGGGCGAGATGCCATTGCCACCTTATATCCATGAAAAATTAGAAGACCGTGACCGTTACCAAACGGTCTATGCCAAGGAAAATGGCTCTGCCGCTGCACCAACAGCTGGTCTCCATTTCACACCTGAATTGCTTCAAAAGATTGAATCTAAAGGCGTAAAATTGGTCTACCTCACCCTCCACGTTGGGCTGGGAACCTTCCGACCTGTTTCTGTTGAGAATGTTGACGAACATGAAATGCACTCAGAGTTTTACACCCTCAGCCAAGACGCTGCCGATACCCTCAATAGTGTCAAAGCCGCTGGAGGTCGCATTGTTGCTGTTGGAACAACCTCTATCCGAACACTGGAAACAATCGGCAATAAATACGATGGCAAACTCCAAGCCGACTCAGGATGGACCAATATCTTTATCAAACCAGGCTACCAATTCACAGTCGTAGACGCCTTTTCAACCAACTTCCACCTTCCAAAATCAACTCTGGTCATGTTGGTTTCAGCCTTTGCTGGCCGTGAATTTGTCCTCGATGCCTACAAACACGCCGTCCAAGAACGCTACCGCTTCTTCAGTTTCGGAGATGCCATGTTCGTCACACGACGTGCTGAGAAATAAATATTAAAAAGAATAAGGTTAAAAATGTAACAGCATTCTTAACCTTATTTTCATTTACATTTTTCCTATGTTATAATGCTTGGTAAGGAGGGAAAAATGTTACCATTCACAATTAAAAGCACAATGACTAGGGACCTTTACCTTAGATTTTCTTGGAAAATTTTTAGACAACATAAATTTGCAATGGCTTATCTGATTATTATGCCTATTCTGATTCTGATATACTGTGTTGCAAATGGTCTACCAATTTACGGTATTTTCTTAGCATCTCTATTTTTGGTTGCTATGTATTACTTGATTAACATGAAAATGAATCGGACCTATAACAAGAATCCTCTAATGCAGGATCTTGAGTCGACTTTTACCTTTGAAGAAGACCATGTTACCGTCACCACAAAGAGAGGGACATTAACTCTTAATTATGAAGACATTACTGATATTTATGAAACTAAATACGACATTTTCATGATGACTGGAAAAAACTTTGGTAATCCATTTGTTAAGAAGGATCTTACCGAAGAAGAAATCCAATTTATCAGAAGTTTAAAACATAAAAAGTAAACAAAATGCCCACCAGTTAAAACTGGGGGCATTTTCTGTTTATTTCTCCGCAAACTGGCTATTATACAAATCGTAATAGAAACCTTTATCTGCAAGGAGGGATTCATGGTTCCCTTGTTCGATGATTTGACCATCTTTAAGGACCAAAATCTTGTCTGCTTCTTGAATAGTTGATAAACGGTGAGCGATGACAAAGCTTGTTCGACCTTGCATAAGGGTCTTCATGGCCTTTTGAATCAAGAGTTCCAGACGGGTATCAACTGATGAAGTTGCCTCGTCCAAAATCAAGATTTTTGGATCAGCCAAAAGCGCACGGGCAATGGTCAAAAGCTGCTTTTGTCCCAGTGAAATATTGCTTGATTCCTGGTTCATTTCCATGTTGTAACCACCAGGCAAGGTACGGATAAAATGGTCCACATTGGCAGCCTTAGCGGCTTCAACGATTTCTTCGTCAGTCGTCTCAAGATTACCAAAGCGAAGATTTTCCTTGATAGTTCCTTCAAAGAGCCAAGCATCCTGAAGCACCATACCAAATTGTTTACGATAGTCTTGACGTGACAAGTGACGAATATCATGACCATCCACCGAGATAGAACCAGCCGTCACATCATAAAAACGCATGAGGAGGTTGATAATGGTTGATTTTCCGGCACCAGTTGGGCCGACAATGGCGACCATTTCACCAGGATTGACTTCAAGATTAAAGTCACGAATCAGAGGTTTATCGGCCACATACTGGAAGTCCACATGCTTAAAACTAACTTGGCCAGTCAAATCTCCTTCAAGCACCTCAGTGGCATCATTGGCCTCGTCTGGTTCATCCATCAGTTGGAAAATACGGTCCAAAGAAGATTTAGCACTCTGCAATTGTCCAGCCAACTGAGTCAAGTTCTGAATGGGTTGGTTAATCTGCCAAACATACTGAACAAAGGCCTGCATATTACCAATCGTCAGACGACCAGCTAAAACTTGCAAACCACCAAGAACAGCAACAATCAGATAGGTCAAATCAGACAAACCATTAAGGACAGGCATCATGAGTCCTGAAATGAAATTGGCCTTAAACCCTACCTTCTGAAGGTCTTCCGTGATTTCTTTAAAGTCATCTAAGGATCTGTCCTCACGACCAAAGAGCTTAAGCACGTTGAAACCAGTCAGATTTTCTTGAACAAAACCGTTAAGGGCACCTAGAGCATCAGCCTGCTGCTTAAAATAGGGCTGAGACTTACTCATGATAAAGCGAGCACCAAAGAAAGTAATGGGAATGGTGATGACAACTATAGCTCCCAATTGAAGATTAAGGTAAAGCACTGTCCCGATAACCAAGGCCAAAGTAAAGACCGCATTAACTACCTGCAAAAAGGACTGCTGCAAGGCATTCGAAACTGTCTCGACGTCACTGGTAAAGCGTCCCAAGAGGTCCCCAAATTGATGCTTGTCAAAGTATGAGACTGAGGTACGATTGATTTTCTCAGTCATCTCATTACGCATATCCTGAACTGTTGCCTGCACGGCATTGGTCATAAAATAGTTGGAATAGTAAGAAGCCAACTCATAGATGAGACCACGCAAGAGATAAAAGACCAGAACCACACCAACATAGGAAACGTTGATATGGGCACCTTCCACACCCTTGAACATGTCCAGTGTATTTTTAGTCAGTTCCGTAATGGCTAATCCAATCACCACAGGTTCGAGAACACTCATGATGACACTAACAATTTTCAGGAAAATAGCTAAGTAAAGTGGCAAACGATAAGCCTGCAAGTAGGACCAAAGACGGCCAAAACTTGAGGAATGAGTTGTTTTCTTTTTATTATTCTTCATTTTGACCTCCTTCTAATCTTCTGCAAGACTCTTTTGATTCAATTGAGAATTGGCAATTTCACGATAAATCTCATTGCTTTCCATAAGCTCTTCGTGACGGCCACGACCAACGATTTCACCTTCATCCAAAACAATGATTTGGTCAGCATCCATGATAGTCCCCACACGTTGCGCCACAATCAAGACTGTCGCATCCTGGGTCACTTCTTTTAGACGTCGGCGCAAGGTCGCATCAGTCTTGTAGTCCAAGGCAGAGAAGGAATCATCAAAGATATAAAGATCAGGACGTTTAACCACCGCACGTGCAATTGACAAACGCTGCTTCTGTCCCCCAGAAAGATTGCTGCCACCCTCAGCCAAGTGAGAATCGTAGCGTTCTTCCTTACTTTCGATAAATTCCTTGGCTTGAGCCACATCAGTAGCTTGATTCAATTCTTCATGACTGGCATTTTCCTTACCATAACGGATATTTTCACCGATAGTCCCTGTAAAGAGCAAGGCTTTTTGTGGAATAAAGCCAATCTTACGACGAAGAGCCTTAAGATTGTAGTCACGAACATCCACACCATCCACAAGAATGCGTCCAAGTGTTACATCATAAAAGCGTGGAATCAACTGTACAAGTGATGATTTTCCTGAACCTGTAGACCCAATAAAGGCAATGGTTTCACCAGGTTTAGCCTTGAAAGAAATGTTGTGAAGGACAGGACTCTCCGTTTCACCAGGATAGGCAAAGGTCACATTGTCAAATTCCAAATATCCCTTAGTTTCAGTCTCTGTCACGCCATCTTCATTTGGATTGATAGAAATAGGCATGTCCATAATTTCCTGCAGACGTTCACTAGATACCGCCGTACGAGGATACATGGTAAAGAGATTGGCTAGGAAAAGGAAAGACAAGAGTGCATGGAAACTGTACTCAATAAAGGCAACCAAGTCCCCGATAGCTAAACTTCCAGAGCCTAATGGCTCAAGAGCAAACCAAACAATAGACACAATCATAGCGATGATGATTTGCACAAAAAGTGGCTCGGTCAAACCAGTCAATTTGAAAAGTTTATTTGAATTATCCGCATAGACAGCATTTTCAGAGGCAAACTTCTTCTCTTGGAAATCTTCTCTAGCGAAAGCTCGAATGACACGAAGTCCAGTCAGATTTTCACGAGCATACTGGTTAATCTTGTCGAGAGTTGCCTGTTGCTTTTCTGATAGTGGACGAGTCTTTACCGCCACATACCAGACAACTACGGCTAGGAAAGGCAAGGAAATAGCCACAATCCAAGTCAAAGATGGACTGGTCGTCAAAATCAAGAAGACACTGGAAACCATCATCAAAGGAGTGATAACCCCTAGCTTAAGAACTTGATCCGCAAACTGCATGAGAACAAAGGCATCTGATGTGATACGAGTCACCAAAGAGGATACCCCAATCTGCTCATACTCGTGGTGGGAATACTCCTGAAGCTTAGCATAAATGTCATTACGCATGACTTGCACCATAGTAGTGGTCAACTTACCAACCGCATAGGACAGAAGTATACGACCAACAATACCCGTTAAAACCACAGCAAACATGACCCAAGCATAGGTATAAAGCTTGTCAGCATCCCCACGGTTTATTCCCTCATCAATCATTCTGGCAAGAACCGTCGGCAAGCCCAGGTTAGCAATAACAAACAAAATGGCCGCCGTAAAATTCATTGCTAGCCACTTAGGATAACGTCTGAGATAAGACCAAATATAAGCCATAAATTTCTCCTTTTCTTTTTTATCAATTACCATGCCTTTAGGATTTTTATAGTTATTTACAACCACTAAAGCCGTAACGTAAAAGACACAGAAAAAGGGCGTGACAAGCACGCACATCACCTACATTCTAACAAATGAAAATATTAAAAGCAATAGAAAAAACCAGAGCTGATGCCCTAGTTTTCTATCTAGTTTTCTATCTATTTTGCTATCACTAAATTATCTGTTTTATCGCTTCATTTCGCTAATTCCTTGAAGGTATCTAAATGACGAGACAAAACAGAGTTAGCCACATCGTCAACAGTAGTCTGCTCTGCAACTTCCGTTCCAGCTTGCTCATTTTTAATTAAGGCATCATACTCTACCAATACATACTTAGGCTTATTATTTTTTAAAATAACTGCAGTTCCTTTGCTGTCGACCATACGAGCAACTTTAGAAAAATTTTGGTTAGCTTCCGAAATAGGAACTAAATTTTCAAGATTAATCTGCATCATAATACCCTCCTCAGACTTATCTTAGCATTTTTTTGAGATAAAGTCAGAAATTAGGATACTTTTATCCTAAATAAGTTAAAAGTAACAGAAAAACCAGAGCTTATGCCCTGGTTTTCTTTATTAAGCGACTTGAGTCGTTACCTTATTATTTAAGAGTAACTGAAGCTCCAGCTTCTTCAAGTTTAGCTTTAAGTTCTTCAGCTTCAGCTGCAGCAACACCTTCTTTAAGAACTGATGGTGCACCGTCAACGATAGCTTTAGCTTCTTTAAGACCTTCACCTGTGATTTCACGAACAACTTTGATAACAGCAACTTTCTTGTCGCCTGCAGATGTCAATTCAACGTCGAATGAATCTTTAGCAGCACCAGCGTCAGCAGCACCACCAGCAGCAGCAGCTACAGGAGCAGCAGCTGTTACACCAAATTCTTCTTCGATAGCTTTTACAAGGTCGTTCAATTCAAGGATTGAAGCTTCTTTAATTTCAGCAATAATGTTTTCAATGTTCAATGCCATTGTGATTTCCTCCAAATGTGTTTTTAAAATATAATGTTTTAAACGTAGCTTAGGCTACGAGTTGTGAAGATGGGCTTATGCAGCACCGTCTTCTTTGCTTTCTGCAACCGCTTTGACAGCGTATGCAACATTGCGCACTGGCGCTTGAAGTACAGAAAGGAGCATAGAAAGCATACCTTCTTTGTTTGGAAGTGATGCAAGAGCGTTGATTTCTTCGACTGAAGTGAACGCACCGTCAACAACACCACCTTTGATTTCAAGAGCTTCTGCGTCTTTAGCAAATTCGCTAATAACTTTTGCTGGTGCGATAACATCTTCGTTTGAGAATGCTACTGCAGATGGTCCAACGAAAAGTTCTTTAAGGTCTTCAAGACCTGCTTCTTCAGCTGCACGAGTCAAGATTGAGTTTTTGATAACTTTAAATTCAACGCCTGATTCACGAAGATTACGACGAAGAACTGTATCTTGGTCAACTGTAAGTCCACGAGAGTCAACAACAACGATAGATGATGCTGCTTTCATTTTCTCAGCGACGATGGCAACTTGTTCAGCTTTTTTAGCAATAATAGCTTCACTCATTAGTAGTTTTACCTCCGTTTTTATTTTTGGGCTAGGTACAAAAAAATCGCACCTAAACCTAGACACGAAAGTACAATACGTTACAAAAAAATAGTTACGTTTTGTGCCTCGGTTGGATGTTTATGAGTTTAACTCCCCAACTGTCTTAGGTCAGTTTTTTCAAACCTTATATATAATATCATGACCTAAATCAGACGTCAAGAAAAAAATGTCATTTTTTTATATTTTATGTTTAAAGAACATAAAACCTCTTAAAATCCAAAGATTCCAAGAGGTTATTTCTAATCATATCTAAGCGCTTCGATAGGATCGAGTTTTGAAGCTTTATTGGCTGGGAGAAGACCAAAGATAATCCCCACAGCTGCTGAAAAGGCAATGCTTCCTATAGCCACACCGATAGAGACCCCTGCTTTCAGATCCATAGCACTTCCAATTGGTCCAACGACTAGGGCTGCAAAACCAAGTCCAATCAGACCTCCTAAGATTGTCAGAACCATTGATTCAATCAAAAACTGGGTCAGAATCTTACGACGGGTAGCTCCAAGCGCCTTGCGCAGACCAATCTCTCTAGTCCGCTCAGTTACCGAAACCAACATGATATTCATAACGCCTATGCCACCGACTAAGAGTGAAATGCCAGCAATTGCTCCGACAACGGTAGTAATGGTTCCAAAGATTGTGTTCACCTGATTTAAGGTCGCACTCATATCTGCCGCCTTATACTGCCCATTGTCATCCTGAGATAACTGCGTCAATTGCTTGGCAGCCTCCTTGGCAATGGCACTACTATTCTTTACATCGGTCACATGGAAAAAAATTTGACCAATAGCATCAGTGTTATTTTCAGCCGCTAACTGGGTATTGGCCACAAGAGCTGTTCCAATTTCACCATAGGCACCGATTGCAGTGTCTTTATTTTTGTAGACACCAACCACTCGATAATCATTATTTCCTATAGTAATGACTTGGTTAAGGGCATCGTCAGTCGTTTCAAAGATTTTTTTAGCTACCAGCTGATCAATGACAACAACTCGTGAAAAGGTTTTGTAGTCATTGTCTTGCAGAGATCGTCCTGTCAACATTTCTAACTTTTTAGCTTTAAAGTAGCCCTGACTGGCACCTGTGATATTAACATTCTTCACGGTCTTTTTCTGGAGAGATATAGAGGTTGTCAGGTTGTTGGTCACAAAATAGCTATCCACACCTGGCGTCTGTCTCACCACCTGCTCCAACCAAACTTCTTTGACTGGTTTGGTTGGCTTTGCCAAATCAGCATAGGCAGGGTCTAGTTCTTCCCCTTTAGCCTCATAGTAGACTTGGACAGTATCCTTATCACCTGTCACGCTATCAGTTACACTCTGACGCATTCCGTTTCCTAGCCCCATGATGAGCACGACAGCAGCAACACCAATGATAATACCCAACATGGTCAAAAAGGACCGCATCTTGTGTGACCGAATAGAACTAAGAGCAAATTTCCAATTTTCCATACTTACCTCCTAGTCAATTCGAACGCTATCCGTCGTGTCCTGGGTAATTTCCCCATCACGGATGACAATCTTACGTCGGGCATAGTCTGCAATCTCTGGCTCGTGGGTAACCATAATAATGGTTTTCCCCTCACGATTCAGCTGGGTTAAAAGCTCCATAATCTGCATTCCCGTCTTGGTATCTAGGGCACCCGTTGGTTCATCTGCTAAAATGATTGCTGGATTATTAGACAGTGCACGCGCAATAGCCACTCTCTGCTTTTGTCCACCCGATAGCTCTGATGGTAGGTGATGGCTACGGTCAGACAAACCGACTTTTTCCAAGAATTGTTGCGCTTTTTGCTTACGTTCACTCGGAGATTTTCCAGCATAAATTAAGGGAAGCTCCACATTCTTTTGGGCGCTTAGCTTTGGTAGGAGAAAAAACTGTTGAAAGATAAAGCCAATCTGATTATTTCGCACCTTAGCCAAGCGGTTTTCCGAGAGTTCAGCCACATCCTCATCCTCGAGTTGATAGGAACCAGATGTCGGTCGATCAAGGAGTCCAATAATATTCATGAGGGTTGACTTTCCTGAACCAGAAGGGCCCATGATAGCCACAAAGTCCCCTTCCTCAACTGATAAATCAATGCCTTTAAGGACTTGCAGAGTTTCAGGTCCATTTTTGAAGGACTTGGTAATGCCTTTTAAAACCATAAGCGCTGGCTTAGTCACTAGACCTCACCTCTTCTCCACTGGTGTCTTTGGACTTTTTACCCTTAGCATCTGTCACGTCCTTTAGAGTCTCACCATCCTTAAAGGATTTATCGGCCTTGGTGATAACCTTTTGGCCTTCTTTAAGCCCTGATGCAATCTCTTGTTGTTTAGCATCCGCATTGCCAAGCTTGACTTTGACTTGCTTAATCTTCTGACTGTCTTCGTCGTAAACCCAGACATAGTTGTCAGAACCTTTCTTAGTCACAGCAGTTACAGGAACCAATAAAGCATCTTCGTCCTTAGTAACCTCAAGAGACACATTGAAGCCTTGTTTGAGCTTACCGATAGGACTGGTCAATTGAACCTTGTATTCATATTGAGAACCCGTTTGACCTGAATTTCCCGAAGCATTAGCTGACTGGCTGGCATTTTGCTTCGGATAATTGGAGATATAATTGACTTTACCTGTCCAGGTTTGGTCTGGGTATACTTTTGACGTAATCTTGACCTTTTGCCCCACTGAAATATTTGGCATATCATACTCGGTTAAGGTTCCCTGAATTTCGAATTGACCTTCACTAGTCACGTGAACAAGGGTCTGGCTCTCTTTGGAAGCAGGGTCCACAGAGTCTGCCACTTCTACGACTGTTCCATTCACATCGGAAACAATGACCGTTTGATTAAGTACATCCTGAGCCTTTTCGAGTTCTGAGGCTGCATTAGCAACGGCATCATTATAATCTTGCAAGGTTTGGTAATTACTGGCTTCGGTTTGCTGACGCTGTTGAGCTGTCACTGCAGCTGTCGAATCATCTTCGTCTGTATCCTCGCTAGTTTGCGCTGAAGCTGCAGGAGCTGTTCCATACTGTTGGAAATAATTACGATCACGAACAGCCTTGTTATAGGCACGACTTGCAATATCGTAGGCTGCTTGGGCAGATGTGCTATCATATTGAACCAACTGCTGACCAGCACTCACTTCTTCACCTGCAGAAACAGTTACAGTGGCGTTACGACCAATGGTATTGTCAAAATAAACGTACTGCTCTGACTGAGCCTTGACCATACCCGTTAGGAGGGTCGAGGAGGCCAGCTGTCCCTTGATGACCTTACTTGCTGTAGGACCTTCAGCAGCCTTGTTCCCTTGGCCACCTCCTCCCAAAAGGTTAAAAATCAGGATCAATAGGACAAGAATCCCTATGCCTCCAATGATCCAAACTCTTTTCTTATTTTTAAATAGCTTTGGACTGATTCTCTTTCGCATACGTCTCTCTTTCTAATTGTATTGTATAGATGTAACAATTGTAATATTTTTAAGATTCCCTGTCAATGAGTTCCAGTACACCATAGTGTAGCTTTTGATTGGGACGAACCTGACGTTCAAACCCAAGTTCTTCAAAAACGGTATCACGAAAATGCGCCTTGATGATAATTTTTTCCCGTGCAACACGCTTGGCCTCATTTAGCCATTCTTCTGTCAGACGACTGCCATTGGCCAGAGGCTTGATAGCCTCAAGATTTTCCGATTCCTTAATGGTCTCTGAAAACATAGGATCAGCATAGATGATGTCAAAAGAATTGTCAGCTTGAGCCTTCAAAAAAGACAAACTATCGCTCTTAATAGCCTTAATAGAACTCATGGCCTTTTCAAGCTGCTTATCATCCGTCTGATAAGAGGCAAGACCACGAGAAACCACCTGAAAAATCACATCTTGACTCTCAAGGGCAATCACCTGATTTCCCACTGCTGCCATCACTAAGCTATCAGAAGCCAAACCCATGGTCGTGTCAAGAATAGTCTTGGGAGACTTGCCTAAAAGACTGACTAAAGCGTCATGGGGGGCCGTAATCCTTAGGGCAGCCGTATCTGGATGGAAGGTCAATTCACTAGCATCCGCATTGATAAAAGATAGTCTGTCTTTGTATAGAAGATAGAACGGTCCAAAGCGCTCTAAACATTTCGCCAAAGATAGCTTGCGCCGAGGCTGGTAGTCAGCTCCGAGGTCGAGAGCTAAGGCTTGGGCACGGGCAATCAATTCCTCATTTTCACGTAAAGATGTCGTAATAATCATGTTTCTAGTATAGCAGAATTTAAGTAGCCTAAACCATGGTCTTAGCTTTCATTTTTAACTTTCTAGCTTACATTTGTGTAAGAAAAAAGCCCCAGCAAGGCTGAGACTCATTACAGCAATCAACTAGGTTTAAATATGACACGAAAGATAAAACTCTGTAGGGAATATGAAAGAGTTTTTTTGCAAACCTCATCAGCTTAAACCGAGACTTCTGGCAGTGATTAAAACGCCTGAAGCGATTAGTCTCAGACGTTCGGAAGTTTTATCTTCACTAAAAAAGCCCCAGCAAAGCTGAGACTCTCTTTCATAATTAGATAGCTTCTGTTGTAAAGCTACGGCTTTCAAGCACACGCACCATAGCATCTGCTGTATCAAGCGCTGTGAAGAGTGGGATACCTGCTTCAATAGCTGAGCTACGGATAGCTGCACCATCTTCGTCATAAGTACGTTTGTTACCAACAGTATTGACAATAGCTTGCGCTTTACCTGAACGAACAAGGGCTGGGATGTCGTTGTCATCATTTTCACCCAACTTGTGCACAAGTGTTGCCTGAACACCATGTTCATTCAAGAACTTAGCTGTGCCTGCAGTAGCATAGATGCCGTAACCGATAGCATCGAAACGACGGGCCAAACCAAGGGCTTCTTCTTTGGTATCGTCATGAATCGTAAAGATAACATTACCAAAGGTTGGCAAGTGAAGGTAAGAAGCTTCAAAGGCTTTGTAGAGGGCCTTCTCAAGCGTTGCATCTGTACCCATAACTTCACCAGTTGATTTCATTTCAGGTCCAAGGAGGCTATCTACCTTAGCCAATTTTGTGAATGAGAAGACTGGAGCCTTGACATGAACGTGTTTGCTTTCAGGATAAAGGCCATCTTTGTAACCTTGCTCTGCCAAAGATTTACCAAGAATCAAGTTTGTAGCCACCTGAGCCATTGGAATATCCGTTACCTTAGACAAGAATGGCACGGTACGGCTGGCACGTGGATTCACCTCGATTACATAAACCGTTTCGCCCTTGATAACGAACTGAATATTCATCATACCAATACAGTTAAGACCGATAGCCAAACGTTTAGTGTAATCAGCAATCGTTTCTTGGATTTTCTTAGAAAGGGTTTGTGGTGGGTAAACTGCCATTGAATCCCCTGAGTGAACCCCTGCACGTTCGATGTGTTCCATGATACCAGGAATCAAGACATCCTTACCATCAGAAATGGCATCTACTTCACACTCACGTCCAATGATATAACTATCGACAAGGACTGGGTGGTCAGGACTCGCCTTAACGGCTGTACGCATGTAAGAGCGAAGGTCGTCTTCATTTTCCACGATTTCCATGGCACGTCCACCCAAAACGTATGACGGACGAACAAGGACTGGGAAGCCAATCTTACGAGCTGCTTCAACCGCTTCTTCTTCATTTGTCGCTGTTTGACCTGGTGGTTGTGGGATGTTGAGGTCAATAAGAGCTTGTTCAAAGAGGTCACGGTCTTCGGCACGGTCCAAATCAGCAACCTGAGTACCCAAGATTTTCACACCTGCTTTAGACAATGGCTCAGCCAAGTTGATAGCTGTTTGACCACCAAACTGCACCACAACACCCTTAGGTTGTTCCAATTCGATGACGTTCATCACGTCTTCAAAGGTCAATGGCTCAAAGTACAATTTATCTGAAACTGAGAAGTCTGTTGAAACTGTTTCAGGGTTAGAGTTCATAATGATAGCTTCGTAACCTGCAGCTTGGATAGCTTTAACAGAGTGAACCGTTGCATAGTCAAACTCAACCCCTTGTCCGATACGGATAGGACCTGAACCAAGAACGATAACAGATTCTTTATCAGACTTGATAGATTCATTTTCCCACTCGTAAGTTGAGTAGAAATATGGTGTTGAAGATTCAAACTCGGCTGCACAAGTATCAACCATCTTGTAAACAGGAACGATATGATTTTCCAAACGAGTGGCACGGACTTGGTCAGCTGTTTGGTTCCAAAGTTCCGCAATCTTACGGTCAGAGAAACCATTGCGTTTGGCTTCTTTCAAAACAGCAATGTCGCCTACGTGAGTAGCCAATTCTTGTTCCAATTCGAAGATATGGAGCAATTTGTCAAGGAAGAAAATATCAATCTTAGTCAACTCTGACAATTCTTCGACAGTATAACCACGACGGATAGCTTCAGAAAGGTAGAAGAGACGGTCGTCTTGCGCTTTAACAACCTTTTCCACCAAGGCATCATCTGTTACTTCGGCAAGTTCAGGCATTTCATTGTGGTGAACACCGATTTCAAGCGAACGACAAGCTTTAAGAAGAGACTCTTCAATGTTACGACCAATGGCCATAACTTCACCAGTCGCTTTCATCTGAGTACCAAGACGACGTTCCCCATGTTCAAACTTATCAAATGGGAAACGTGGGATTTTGGCAACCACGTAGTCAAGGGCTGGTTCAAACATTGAGTAGGTTGTACCAGTGACTGGGTTAATCATCTCATCAAGTGTCAAACCAACAGCGATTTTAGCCGCCAATTTAGCGATTGGGTAACCTGTTGCTTTTGAAGCAAGAGCTGATGAACGAGACACACGTGGGTTTACTTCGATAACATAGTACTTGAAGCTATTAGGATCAAGCGCCAACTGCACGTTACAGCCACCCTCAATCTTAAGGGCACGGATAATCTTCAAGCTGGCATCACGAAGCATTTGGTTTTCAATATCTGACAAGGTTTGCGTTGGGGCAAATACGATTGAGTCCCCTGTGTGAATACCAACTGGGTCGAAGTTTTCCATGTTACAAACCACAAGAGCGTTGTCAGCAGCATCACGCATTACTTCGTATTCGATTTCTTTGAAACCAGCGATAGAACGTTCAATCAAACATTGGGTTACTGGTGACAACTTCAAACCATTTTCAGCGATTTCACGAAGTTCTTCTTCATTGGCACACATACCACCACCGGTACCACCAAGGGTAAAGGCAGGACGGACAATAACTGGATAACCAATTTTTGAAGCAAAAGCCACTGCTTCTTCCACCGTATTAACAATTTCAGATTCAGGAATTGGCTGATGCAAATCTTCCATCAATTGTTTAAAGAGATCACGGTCTTCGGCTTGGTCAATGGCAGACAATTTTGTCCCCAATAATTCAACGCCAAGCTCATCAAGAATACCAGCTTTAGACAATTCCATGGCCATATTCAAACCAGTTTGTCCACCAAGTGTTGGCAAGAGAGCATCAGGACGTTCTTTACGAAGAATACGTGTCACAAACTCCAGTGTGATAGGTTCAATGTAAACCTTGTCTGCGATTTCTTTATCAGTCATGATAGTCGCAGGGTTAGAGTTGACAAGAACAACACTGTAGCCTTCTTCTTTCAAGGCCAAGCAGGCTTGCGTACCAGCATAGTCAAACTCAGCAGCCTGACCAATGATGATAGGACCAGACCCGATAACCATAATTTTTTTAATATCAGAACGTTTAGGCATAATTTATGATACAAAGCCCGTTAAGGACCCAGTGAAAATAGGAAACGTGACGACGACGCCTAAGCGTCTAGTCACCGTTTCTCTTTTTCACACCGTCCTTAGGGCGTGTTCACTTTCGTGAACTTGTATCTTCTCCTTTCTATTTGACAACTCTCTGGTTGTCATTAAATAAGGTAGTAGACTGGGGCAAACAAGAATCGCACCCCATTATAGTCACTAGACAGTTGCAATTAACGACGTGCTTTTTCAGCTTGGAAAGCATCAATCAATTCCAAGAACTCATCAAAGAGATAGCTAGCATCGTGTGGACCAGGTGCTGCATCTGGGTGGAATTGCACTGAAAAGGCAGGGAAGTCACGGTGACGAACACCTTCAACTGACTTATCGTTAATCTCTTCGTGTGTTACCATGAGGCAATCTGGAAGCGTGTCACGGTCAATAGCATAACCATGGTTTTGGCTGGTAAAATCAACACGACCAGTCGCAATTTCACGAACCGCATGGTTAAAGCCACGGTGACCAAACTTCATCTTGTAAGCCTTGGCACCATTCGCCAAACTAAACAACTGGTGACCCATACAAATCCCGAAAATTGGAATTTTACCTTGGATGCCACGAATCATATCAAGTGCATATGGCACATCTTCAGGGTTACCAGGACCATTTGACAACATCACACCATCGGGATTAAGATGGAGAATTTCTTCAGCCGTAATATTGTGAGGGACAACCGTCACATTACAGTCACGTTTTGAAAATTCACGCAAGATAGAGTGTTTAAGACCAAAGTCAACCAAAACAATGTTTTTACCAACACCAGGTGCAGGGTAAGCTGTTTTAGTAGAGACCTGTTCAATATTATTTGTAGGCAAAACAGTGGCACGTAATTGATCTTGCAAGTGCTCAATACTGTCACCAGGATCAGCCATAGTTGCCTTCATGGTACCGTGTTGACGGATAATCTTAGTCAAGGCACGTGTATCAATACCAGAAATACCAGGGATGTTTTTAGCCTTCAAAAACTCATCCAAAGTCATTTGGTTACGCCAGTTGCTGGCACGACGGCTAGCCTCTGATACCACCACACCCTTAGTTGTAGGTGTGATTGATTCATAGTCATCACGGTTAACCCCATAATTACCAACAAGTGGATAGGTAAAGGTCAAGATTTGACCATTGTAAGACTGGTCAGTGATAGATTCTTGATAACCTGTCATACCAGTATTAAAGACGATTTCACCCGTCACATCCACATCAGCACCGAAGGCCTGACCTTCAAAAATTGTGCCGTCTTCCAAAATAAGTAAACGTTTTGCCATTATAGTAAATTGTTCCTTTCACTAAGATACAAAGGGCGTTAAAAATCTGAATGAAAAGCAAATCTGACAGAGAAGCTCTAGCTTCTAGAAAGATTTAGCTATTTTTCGAAGATTTAGCCCGTGTTCATTTTCGTCTGATTCTCTCTGGAATCTGTTAACGTTGTTTACGCTTTGCCATTTAAAATAGCTTCAATAATTGCCATACGGACAAAGACCCCATTTTGCATCTGAGCAACGATACGAGCCTTAGGCGCTTCCACCAAGCTATCAGCAATCTCCACATCACGATTAACCGGAGCAGGGTGCATGATGATAGCATGGTCTGCTAACTTGGCATAACGTTCTTCAGTCAAACCATAGAGAGCATGGTATTCTTCTTTTGAAAATCCCTTGTCATCCCCATGACGCTCGTGCTGAACACGAAGCAACATGAGCACATCCAGGTCCTCAATCACATCGTCAATGGCGACATGCTGACCATAGACATCAAATTCATTAGAGTACCAAACTTCAGGACCAGCAAAATACAGCTGAGCACCCAAACGCTTGAGAATCTGCATATTTGACTTAGCCACACGAGAATAAGTGATGTCACCGGCAATACAAACCTTAAGATTTTCAAAGGTTCCAAACTCTTCGTAAATGGTCATCAAATCAAGCAAACACTGACTTGGGTGTTGCCCAGAACCATCACCCCCATTGACAATAGAGGTCTGAATGGTTCTACTATCAATCAACTGCTTATAGTAATCAACTTCCGAGTGACGAACCACACAGATGTCCACACCCAAAGCAGACATGGTCAAAATCGTATCATATAGGGTTTCACCCTTATTCACTGAGCTTGTTCCAGCATCGAACTCAATCACATCCAAACCAAGTTTCTTCTCAGCCACTTCGAAGGACTTGTGGGTTCGAGTTGAATTTTCAAAAAAGAGATTGGCAGCAAAATACTGTCGATCCAGCTGGAAATCAGCTCTGCCATTTTTAAAATCTCCACCTCGACGAATCAGGCCCAAGACCTCTTCATTCGTGAGGGTTTCCATGGTCACCAAATGCTTGAGTGACACTTTTCCATCTGCAATCGCCATAGTTTTTCCTTTTAAAATGATTAACTAATCCTTGCTACCTTTATTAGGGTCTGGCAAGATTTGGTAAAGCAAGATACCGAGAATAGTCGAACTTGCCACACCAGTAATTTGAAGACCACCAAGGTCAATCATCAAACCACCAATACCTGATACCAAGATAACACTAGCAATCAAGAGATTCTTTTTATTATCAAAATCAATCTTATGTTCAACTAAAATTTTCATACCGCTGGCAGCGATAACCCCAAAGAGGGCAATGGAAATACCGCCCAAAACAGCCGTTGGGATGGAACTCAAGAGAGCAGATACCTTACCGATAAAGCTCATCAAGACCGCAATCACTGCTGCACCTGCAATAACGTAAACTGAGTAGACCTTACTGAGGGCCATAACCCCAATATTTTCACCATAAGAAGTTACCGGAGGAGCTCCAAAGAAACCAGCAATGATTTGTGCCAAACCATCTCCAGACAAGGTATGGTCAAGACCTGGATCTTTGAAGTAATCACGACCAGTCAAACTGTTTAGAACCATGACATGGCCGAAATGTTCCGTCATTGTCACAAAGGCAATCGGAGCCATAGTTAAAATCGCACTTGGATAGAACTTGAAGTCGTAATTTACAAACGGAATATCAAAGCTTGGAACTTGGAACCAATGAGCGGCCGCAACTTTTGAAAATTGAACAAACTCATGTCCCGTTAACCAACCAAAAACCACTGAGAAAATATAACCAACTATCAAGCCCAACAAAATTGGAATAACACCAACAATTTTCTTGCCATACATGTTAAAGAGGATAACCGCAAAGAGAGTCACCATAGAAATTACAAGACTGAAGACACTATAGGTGTCATTAACCATTGTCGCATCCTTAACAGCATTAGCCGCAAGACTTAAACCGATAACAATGATAATAGGACCGACCACGATTGGCGGAAGGACCTTATCAATCCAGTTATTTCCTGCGTACTTAACAATCAAGGCAACAATCAAGTAGACCAAACCACCAGCCATGGCACCTTGAGCCACCGCCGCAATACCATCAGACTTCATAAGCATCTGCATAGCAGCAATGTAGGCAAAACTAGACCCCATATAAGCTGGAATCTTATACTTAGTCACCGTCAAGTGAGCCAAAGTTCCCAAACCAGATGAGAAAAGAGCAATGGCAGGATCAATCCCAACCAAAATCGGCACAAGCACCGTAGCACCAAACATGGCAAACAAGTGCTGGAATGACAAACCAACCAACAAACCAGGTTTCGGCATATCATTCACATCATATTTTACGTTATTCACGATATCAAAGGACTCCTTAAATTAAGATACAAAGGGACGTTTTGGCTTAGCCAAACATTTCTGTAGAAAAATAGGAAGTCGACACCGCACTCCCAAGAGTGCTAGGAGACTTATCTTTTTTCCTAAGAAATGAGTCCCGTGTTCAATTAACAAGATACAAAGCCCGTATAAAGCCTAAAGCAAAAATAGGAAATATGATGACGGAGCGCCAGCTCCTAAGAATATTTATCTTTTTTGCACAAGGCTTAGGGCGTGTTCAATTAACAAGATACAAAGGGCATATTACCCTATCCATCAGCCAACTTAGCTTGGATCGATAATGTTGACGCTATCTTTGCCATCAACTTCTGCGACCAAAACTTCGATTTCTTCTGACTCACTAGTTGGAATATTTTTACCAACATAGTCCGCACGGATTGGCAATTCACGGTGACCACGGTCAACCAAGACAGCCAAACCAACACGCGCCGGACGTCCATGGCTAACGATATTATCAATAGCTGCACGAATCGTACGACCTGTGTAAAGCACATCATCCACAAGGATAACATCTGTACCATCAATTTCAATAGGGAAAACAGATGTGTCTTGCTCAGCCTTAACATCATCACGGAAAGCCTTAGTGTCAAGCTCAATCAATGGCACATCAAGGTTTTCCAACTGTTTCAAGCGCTCTTGGATACGCTGTGCAATATAAACACCACGTGTCTTAATACCAGCCAAGACAATCTTGTCGAGATTTTTGTTACGCTCAATAATCTCATAAGTGATACGTGTAATGGCACGTTTCATGGTTACGTCATCGACGATCTCTTTTTTCTTCATAAAAAGAACCTTTCTAAATACAAAAAAATCCCCTCGAAAACAAGGAGATACACAAAAATATGAGTACAGTTCACCCGTACACTTCTCATGGCTCCTTGCCTGCCTCTCTGGACAGTGATTAAAGGACTTATTTAATTAGGTAAATTATAGCAAATTTCAGACTCTTTTACAAGAAAAAAACGGACGCCCCTCCCAAGAAAGACTATCCGTTTAATAACTGTTAAGCTTCTCTCAACTTCTCCAAGGTTTCCTTGAAAATAGCAGGTTCTTCCGCTGTAAATTCGACCAATTCTCCAGTCGTAGGATGCGTGAAACCAAGGGTCTTGGCATGAAGAAATTGGCCATGGCCCTTGAGGGTCTTACGTGGCCCATAAAGAGGATCTCCCGCCACCGGATGACCGATATAAGCCATATGGACACGAATCTGGTGCGTGCGACCTGTTTCCAGCTGCAACTCTACCAAGGTATAGTTGCCAAAACGTTCAAGAACGGTAAATCGTGTAACTGCAGGTTTTCCTTTAGCTGTAACTGCCTGCTTTTTGCGGTCCTTGTCCGAACGCCCAATCGGAGCCTCAATCACGCCTCGATCGTTAGGCAGATTGCCATGCACTATAGCCACATATTTGCGAAGCGACTTCTTATCCTTAAGCTCAGCCGCCAAAGCATTGTGAGCCTTATCATTCTTAGCAATCATAAGGAGGCCAGACGTATCCTTATCGATACGGTGGACAATCCCTGGACGAACCACACCATTAATAGACGAGAGGTCCTTGACATGATACATCAGGGCATTGACCAAGGTACCAGACGTGTGACCAGCTGATGGATGGACAACCATGCCTTGAGGTTTATTGACCACTGCCACATCCGCATCTTCGTAGATAATATCCAAAGGAATATCTTCAGCCTTGTATTCCAAGACCTCTTCTTCTGGCAATTCATAGGTGATGACATCACCCTCTTTAACCGCATACTTGGCCTTTGCCGACTTACCATTAACCAAGACCGTTCCAGCCTTAATCGCTTCATTGGCCTGACTGCGTGACAATTCTGTCAAATCTGCCAAGGCCTTATCCAGACGATTACCCGCCTCTTTTATGATGACTTCCATTTTCCTCTTTCCATAAGATTAAAATCAAGAGCAACACGCCCACCGTTAGATAGGAGTCTGCCACGTTAAATATTGCAAAATCAATAAAATCTAGCTGAACCATATCAACCACATACCCTAGATGCACACGGTCAATAAAGTTTCCAATACCACCTGAGATAATCAAAACCAAAGATAGGACCAGCCAAAGACTCTTCTGATAATTCTTAACCAGATAAACCAGAGCCGCACCAATCACCAGAACCGTCAAAATCACAAAGAAAAATTTCTGATCCTGTAAAATCGAAAAGGCGGCACCACGGTTCTGTAGATAGGTCAAACTAAAAAGTCCCGGTATAGCCTTGATGACTTGGTTTAGAGCAATATTTGCCACAACCCAATGCTTGACCCACTGATCCAAACCAATCAGGGCCAGAATAGCCAAAGGAATCACAACCTTACGCATAAGTCCTCCTATGGTTTATAAGTGTCAAAGTAGTCAAACATAACATTGACAAACTTAAGGGCACAAGACGACAAGCTAATTCCCTTACGGCGGACATACACCATCTTGTTGTCCAAATTGTCCTCTAGCGGAATAACCGTAATGCCGTTTACACTTTGTGCATCTAGGAAACCTGACCCCGTCGCATAAGCATCTGTACGCTCCAAGATACCGTTCAAAGTCGCACGGTCCGTCACATTAAACATGAGAGACGAATCCGTCGTATCCACAAAGTTCTCAGAATAGTAAAGGTACTCGTCCTTCTCCTGAGTGAAACGCACCGTAGGCAAGGTTACCAGGTCATCCATAACCAGACTGTCTTTTTTAGCCAGCGGATGCCCCTTACGGAGATAAATGTGCGTCTTAAATGGAATCAAATCAATAGTTTCAAGACCTAGCTTGTCTACATTTTGCTGGATTCCCTTGCTATTTTGACGATTCAAATAGATAATCCCAATCTCACTGTGTCCCTTGGCTACCTCATCCAAAATCTGAATGGTCGTAGACTCAAAGATACGGAAATCCTTGTAATCAGGATAACGCTCTGAAAAAGTCGTAATCAAAGGCGGCAAAAAGTCATAGTGCTGGCTGGCAATCGAAAACTGATTGCCCTTCTCAGAAGCATTGAGATAGCGATTTTCAAAACTATCAAAACTGCGCACCACTTCAAGCGCACGCTCGTAAAAAGTCATTCCCTGACTGGTCAAGACAGCCCCCGTCGTTGTACGGGTGAAAATTTGAAAATTCAGCTCTTGCTCCAAATCCTTAATTGCTACCGAAAGGCTAGGTTGACTCACAAAGAGCTTGCTGGCAGCCTCACGGAAGGTACCGCTGTTGGCAATAGCTACCACATAACGTAGTTGTTGTATGTTCATGTGTGACACTTCTTTCTTGAAAAATCAATCATTTTTATTATACCAAATTTTATCTTCTTTTGTTGAGACTAAAAAAGCCCAGGCGACCCCGGGCTTGAGTGGCTAAGAAAGTAGCCTTATTCATCTGATTTATCTGTTAAGAAGTACTCGTTTTCACGTTTGTCGTAGTCAAACGTTAAGTGAACTGTCTTAAGTTTACCACTGTCGGGACTATAATCGTAGAAGCTAAGCGATACTTTTTGAGTGAGGTCTCCCTCATCAGTCTGAGTCAGCTCATGCGTACTAAAGCTAGCCTCAGAGTGGTTTGAGACAACATCTGAGAGGCGTGTTCCCTTAAGCAAGTCTGCTTGCGTACCCACCGTTAGCTTATCATAATCCTCTTTTGTCCAGTTGCTTTGATAGTCACTAACTTCCTTAACTTTATCATAGCCAAAGTCTGCAGAAGCATGCTCTAGGATGTAAGTACCATCTTTAGACTTGAAGGTCAAACGGACAAAGTTATCACTACCCCTTCCCTCTTTTGCATAAGTAAGATCTAGTGTCTGTGTCTCACCATCATTGCCCCACTCGGCATCCGTAGCCTTACCGTGAGCATCTAGGACCTCATCCAAAGTCAAAGAATCAACCTTCAACTCCTTAAACTGATCCTCTGTCCAGTCAAATTTATAATCTTTATCAATGTATTCATTTGCTCTGTAACGACTATCAGCCTCAAACTGATCGGCATGTTTAATGATATACTTGACCACTTGATAGCCTGTTCCACTAAGTGACGTCGTAAAGAAGATGATTGACATAACCAGAGCGATGATAGATAAGGTCTTGCGTGTTGACTTCACACTCAGCGCCATAGTCACAATCGCCAAAATGATAAGGAAGAAAGCAAAGAAGGTAAAGATGAAACCGATTGGAAGTGTCCAAGCCAAAACGGCAAATATAAGCCCCAAGACTAGGATAATAATCGGAAGAACGATGTTGACAAAAGTATTATTTTTGACTTCTTTAGATTTGTAATAAGGGTTTTCCAGAGGTATCTGACTTGCCTTTGGAGCCTCTATTTCTTGCTCTTTCTCCAGATTCAACTCAGGCATGTGATTAGGAGCTTCCTCCTCAAGTACCACTGGACCTTCAGCTGGTTGCGCTTCTGAGTCAGCAGACACCTCTTCAGTAGCTGCAGAACTATCCACCTGCTGAACTTCAACTTGCTCAGACACTTGGGCAACTTCCTCCTCAGTAGCGATGACAAAATCCTCTTTCTTGGCCTCCATAAACTCCTCAGGACTTGGTTTACGACCATTTACGTCCTCAAAGTGACGCACCCATTCTTCTCTAGTTGCCATAGCTGACTCCTTTATCTCTTTTTCTTTATTTTATCATACTTTAATCTGGTCTTATGAAAATAAGGTCGGATATAAGAGAGAATTTTTTGAGACTGCCTGAAGTGCTTAAGTGACAAGCTATCTCATAGAAAATGGATGAAAGAAAACCACCTCGAGGGTGGTTTAGTCAATGTTACTGTTCTTCTTGAACTAGCAAGTCATAAGGGAAAAAATCCAAGTCTTTGAAGCGTTGGTCATAGATGCCACGGATTTTACAGAGTGCGGCTGTATCAAAACTCCAGTAACCGTAGTAAGCATCCTCTGTCTTATGTGTACCGTACCACGATGCCTCAGAGTGAGCATAATACCAGAACTTCTGCGCCTCGATGACACTATCCGCATCGTCTCCAATCATATTCAGGTATTCCAAATGAGAATGGAAATTCTCAACATCGCCCTTTAACAAGTAGAGGGCAAGTGTTTCGATAAAGCCGTCCTCATACTGCTCGCTCGAATCTACGAAAGACAGATACTTACTAAAGATTTTCTCAACATCTTCGATAAATTCTTCTTTGCGGTCTTCGAACAGAACAGCAAGAGATAGGTAATCAATTAATGTGTAAATACTCCCTCTAGTTTGATAGTATTTCTGATAATAATTGAGACTAATTTTAAACCATTTAAATACTTCATCTAGGGAATGTCCTAGAGAATAATTTATTCGTAATAATTTTTCAGCATAACCCGACTGAGTTAAATAATATTTATTTATATATTGCGGTAAGACACGTTCTTTGTGTTCTTTTCCTTCTCTCCTCTCAAATGTTTTCAAATTAAAATTTAGTCTTTTTTCAAAATACTCTACATCTTTATATTTATCTCTAAACATCATATTCCTCATTTTATTTTCTTAGCCATATCATCCAACTGATTAATAATGATATGCCCGCCTTGTTTAAGATTAAACAGATGACTTTGGACATCACCAAATTCCACAGCATCTTGAATAGCTGCTACATGTTCCTCACCAACCGCTTGTTCTAAGCGTTTATCAATCCATTCATAATCCATCTGATCAGTTCCGTCTGCTAATCCTTTGCTCAATCTTGATGTATTATACTTCGCTTCAGCGATGATATACGGTGGATGACCATTAGGATTGTAATAAACACCGTCAATTCCTTGGTGACCTCCCTCACCAAGATCAGTTACCATATCTTTGCTTATACGGTCGTAACCAAACTGACGATAGTACTCATCCTGAACCATTTCACCGAAGTTACCCTTCTTAAGATTTGTTGATAGGGCTTCTTCACCATTCTGAACTTTTAAGATTTCTGCCTGTTGCTTGGCAATTTCATCAATAGTGTGCACTTCAGAAGTCAATGGCACATTATCTTCAAGCATCTTTCGATGAATGTCATCGGTATGACTTTCCCACTTAGTACCATCCCAATGAACCTCAGGACTATTTTGAAAAGCGTCTGAAACAGTATTGTTGTGCCCAATACTGTTCTCCACAGCTTCACCACCAAACTCAGCACTTGCATGCTTACCAGCTTGTTCGCCAGTTTCTTTGAGAGCTTGGCTGACTTCATCGCCATGTTTGGCAAGAGCTTGACTTGCTTCGCCACCAAATTCTGCACTTGCACGTTTGCCTGATTGTTCGCCAGTTTCTTTGAGGGCTTGGCTGACTTCATCACCATGTTTGGCAAGGGCCTGGTTAGCATCGTCGCTAAACTCTGCGGCTGCTTTACGTCCTGCACCTGAACCACCAAGGATTCCAGACGCCACTTCATCCCAGTTGCCACCATTTGACTGATAGACACGAGCATTGTGCTTACCGATATTCTTTGAGACAGCACCATCCGCATAGGCAAAGGCATCCTCAACCTTTCCTGACAGACGGGCAAGGTCATCAGAAACGTTCGCACCGAGGTGAGTCAACTTGTTCTTGACACTCAGAGCGATATCCTTGCTAAGACCAGCACCTCAAGTCCCAACACGAGCCAAACCACGAGCAAAGTCGTCTAGCTTTTAGACAATAGCCAACTATTCAATTATACCATCTCCAGGCCACAAGAAAACCACCTCAGAGGTGGTTAAATTCTAATGCTACTACCTATTCTTGACTCTCTTTAACTTCCTCAAACCATTTTTCAAATTCTTTTCGAGGCAACAACTCTTCATCCTTATCGTATCGTCCCTCATAACTATACTTCGATTTCAAACTATTCGTTTCAGCATCGTAGACGAGCCACATTTCTGTGGGATGTTCACGATGATATTCACCGCAAACTTTAACCATGTTTTTTACATCTTTCACTCCTTCCCTTAACAATGAAGTCTGTAAGGTGGTATCTATTTTTAAACCTTCTTGTAAATATTCGTTCACTTCATGTTTATGGACAACATGTCCATTAACTTTATAAAACACATTGAAACTGTATAAGCTATCAGCTATTGCATAGATAAATATCTTTTCAGCTTGAGCACGAACATATTCCGATGCAAGCGAAATCATACTAGCCTGAACTTCCATAAATTTATCTTCAAATTGTTTCATTTTTATTCTCCATTTATATTAGGTAATTTTTTAGAAAATTCTTCCCCATCAATCTTATAATTCACTTCAAAACCTGTTGGTCTTCTCGAAGCACCCTAACCCAGCATCCTCCTATACTCCTTCGACTTCTCTCCATACCAGTCCTTAGCTGAGTAGCCAAACTGCTCTCTATATTGTTCAGAATATTTAAAGAGGTAATACCCTCGTAGCAAATCAATGGAAAAGACATAAGTCGCAAAGACAAATATGGCAGGCATGATAGGCAACAACACCGCATCAATGCTCCCTCTTAAATTACTCCCAGTGGAGCGGTCAAACAGCACAAGTCCGGCTGTAATCCCCGTTCCACCTAAAAAGACCAAGCCATCCGAAATCTTTTCAGTCACAAGTGCTACCATGGGGCTAAACTCTGTCTGATTTTGAACGGCTTCTTTCAGTTTACGGGGAACCGTTCGAATCAAATAATAAATGGAAAGAAGAAACATGACACCCGATAATATACTGACAATATTTCGTCGTGTCATCATCATTATACCAGCACATACCGTAAAGATAGCAAGTAAAATCACCATATAAAAGTAGGTGCAAAATTTCAGCTTCATCGGGCTTTTTCTGTGCCTTATTGAAAAGAGCAGATAGACCAGATACATGACTACATACAAGATAATCATGGGCCACTGAATCCAAGAAAATGTAGGATCTTGTTCAACGGTCAAGCCCTTTATAAACATCGGTGTGGCAATAGAAGAAAAGTAAAGAAGGATTGAAGTGATAAATAAACCAATAAAACGTTTCCAGCTACCTTTTTGATTGAGTTTTTCTACAGTCTCCTTAGTGACAATAGACTGACTTTGCTCATATGTGTAATTCAAGAATTTCAAAAGTTTTCTCCTTTTATTACGAAAAAACAGGAAGGTCTCCCCTCCTGTTTCCTTAATCAGCTTAATTAATCGCCATCTGGACCTGATTTATAAGTAAGGTAGAATGTATCACCATCTTCTGTAGTGTCAAATGACAAGTAAACACTCTTAAGTTTACCATCTTCAGCTTTAAAGTCGTTATAAGAAACGCTCAATTCTTTCTTGAACTCACCTTCACGAACGGTTGAGATGGTGTACTCAGCGTTTGAAGCTTTAGGGTGATCCTTAAGGATATCTTCGAGTTTTGTTCCGTTTGATGGATTACTGTAATCTCCCTTATTAAGAGCATCAAACTGTTCTTTCGTCCAGTCAGATTTGTATGAGTCATCAGTTTGTACAGCATCTGTAGGGAAGTTTCCTGAAGCATGTGACAAGATAAAGGTACCATCATACTGTTTCTTAAAGGTTAGGTAAACATGTTCACTATAGTCTTTGCCAGAATAAGTCATGCTCAAGTCATCACCTGACATTTGGGCATCTGATGCTTTACCATAAGTCTTCATAATTGACTTAGCAGAGTCTTTTCCAGCTTTCAATTTCTTGAACTTAGATTCATTCCAGTCAAATTTAGCATTTTTGTCAATGTAATCGTTGACGTCAGTGCTATCACCTTTTGAGTCAGATTTTGAATCAGATTTTGAGTCACCTTTTGAATTAGATTTTGAATTAGATTTTGAATCAGATTTTGAATCGCTGTCATCATCTTCATCATCTTTGTCAGCAACTTTTGATGTTTTGCTTGAGCCTGCATTGTCATTTGAGTTTTGAGAAATTTGGAAAATCAAACCACCAATAGAGACAAAGAGCATGACTCCAGCTACTGCCGTTGCAATGATAGAGAGCAATTTCTTGCTTGATTTAAGGCTAAAGATAAGTGAAACCACCGCCAAAGCTAGGGCAAGGACTGTCAAGATGATGAAGAGCCAAGCAGGACTAACAAACCATGACAAGATGGCAAAGATTACTGAAAGGGCAATCGCAACAATCGGCAAGATAAGGTTGAAGACAGGTTTGTCTGCTGAGCTAGGTGCTGGATTAGGAACTGCTCCAAATCCTTGAGTTGTCGGAATAGAAGCCTTTTCAAACATGCTTGAATCAAATTGTGGTGTTGGTTGTTGAGCAGGCGCTTCTGAGAAGGCTGCTGTTCCAAATGGTGATTCATTGCTTGCTTGTTCAGCGACAGCATCTTCAACTGTTTCAGCAACATCAGCGATATCGTCTTCTTGAGCGACTTCCTCAGTATCTGAAACGACTTGTGCTGCAGGTGCTTCTTCAGTAGCAGGCTCCTTAGCTGGGGCATCTACAGATGCCGCTTGAGCAATCAAAGCGCTAGTATCAAAATCAGCTGCTTTAGCGTCCAAAAATTCTTGGGGGCTAGGTTTACGCCCATGAACCGACTCAAAGAGTTCAGCCCATTCTGCTTTAGTTGACATAAAAATCTCCTTTTTTCAAGAAATGAAAACAAATGGACCCCTCAGCTTAGTGACGTTTTCCATAAGTAAAACATAGACACACAGCTTGCTTATCCGTGAGCATCCTACGTCTTTCAAAAGTTATGCCTCGCTCGCTGTTTGAGTGAAACAACCTTTCCCTATATCTAGTCCCTGTTCATTTTCTTGTTGATGTTTCTATTTTACCATAATTACAAACCTCTGTTAACCGTTTCCCAAAAGGTTTTTTTCTGCTACAATAATAGGTATAATGCATCAAAGGAGTTATATATGAAAAACATTAAAAAGTACATTCTTTTAGTCCTTGTACTTGTTATTGCTTGCTTAGGATTTGTCTACCGTGAAAATATTGCACGTGCCATTCGTGGAGATGCCTACGTTGACAATAAGATATACACGAAACAATTAGAAAAAGCTCAAAAATCTGGTAAAGACGCCTTTCCTCAATTGTCAGACAAGGTTGGAAAGGACGAGGCCGAAGTTATCCTCCAGACATCGAAGGGCGATATAACTGTTAAGCTTTTCCCTACTCTGGCTCCTAAGGCTTCTGAAAACTTCTTGAAGCATGCCAAGGATAAATACTACGACGGTCTTACCTTCCACCGTGTCATCCAAGACTTTATGATTCAAAGTGGTGATCCTAAAGGTGACGGTACTGGTGGCGAATCTATCTGGAAGAAAGGCTTCGCTCTTGAGCCAACACCATTCCTCTACAACATTCGAGGAGCGCTTGCCATGGCAAATACTGGTGCTAAGGATTCAAATGGTAGCCAATTCTTCATCGTTCAAAACAAGGATGACCAAAGTAAACAACTTTCAAGTGCTGGTTATCCAAAACCTATTATTGACGCCTACAAAAAAGGTGGATACCCAGCCGGTGATACCAAATATACCGTCTTTGGACAAGTCATCAAAGGGATGGATGTCGTTGATACCATTGCCAATCTTGAAGTCGATCAAAACAACAAACCAAAAGAAACGGTAACGGTTAACGCCATCAAAATTGTGAAAGACTACAAATTCTAGTAAAAAAACTTCGGGAATTGATTCTCGAAGTTTTTTGATGACTTGAAATTTTTTTATTTTTGGAGGTTAATTCTTGACCTCGTTAAGGACTCGTGATAAACTATTGTTAGTTTATAAACTAACAGAAAGAGAGTTACACGATGAAAACAAGAGCAATTATTGAATTTAAAGACACTTACGCTAGCATGGAATGTCACAATCTTGGTTATCAAACCAAGGAAACGGCCTTGGCTATCATATCACCTACTGGACATATTCTATCAAGTACACCGCTTTTCAGAAAGGCTTATGGTTCAAAAATGACTCACATCGACCAGCTACCTTTCCATATAGATAACCTCACTATTAAAGCGAGAGGTCTTAGCCAAAAGGCTAAAGCTAATTTGGAAGATTGGATTGCCCATACGATTATCCTTCCCATGGACTACGATAGATATTTTGCTCAACACCAAGAACTACTACACCTCTTGGCTGAATCCCCTGTCGTTGAATCAGTTCAGGCCTTGACCTACAAAACAGTTAAGATCCAATTTTCAGAGTCGCTCAACGATGAACACATTCGTCAGCTTCAGGGATTTATTCTCAGAAAGGCTGGAATTTACAGCTACATTGGCACATCGACAGTCTCTGATCGTAACGCCCACCAGGCTCTTGAATGGGCTAAACTTGATGTTAATGGTCGTTCACATAACGATCATAAGCCTGCTATTTTCCATCGTAGCAAAGGCCTCTTAGGTGGCTTCTTTCACCACGGAAATCAAGAAAGTATTGCATAACTAATAACTGGGACACCTTGTGTCCTTTTTTGCAACAAAAAACTCACCATAAAGGTGAGCTAGATTGATTTATTTACTGTGTTTCCAGTTACTATAGATACTAAATACGACAATCCAGATGGCTGCTCCAATAGCTCCGACAACTGTTGACTTTTGCAAGAAGAGACAAACAAAGACGAAGATAAAGAAAAGGATAGTCAATGGATTAAGAATCTTGTAGGCTGGCATAAGGAAACCATCAGCCATAAACTCTTGAGATTTACGGTACTTGAGATGAGCAAGCATGGTCAAGATATAGATAGCGATGTAGACCCCTGATGATGATGCGGTAATCAAAGCAAAGGCATCAGATACACCAGGCAAGACATTGATGAAGGCTGAAACACATACCACAATGGCTGAAACAATGATGGCACGTGAAGGAATACCATTACGTGACAAAGTATCTAGCTTCAAAGCTTTCATGACTTTACTATTTGGTGTTTCCTTAGCAATTTGGAAGAGGTGACGACCTGTAGAGTAAAGTGTTGAGTTCAATGATGAAGCCGCTGCTGTCAAGACAACAAAGTTAATGAAGGCTGCTGCCCACTTGATACCAGCCATTTGGAAGACCGTTACGAACGGTGATTCATTAACTGGAAGTTTTTGCCATGGGAAGATAGCCATGAGGGCAATGAGGGCACCCACATAGAAGATGACAATACGAATCGGAATCTCCTTGATGGCCTTTGGTAAGACCTTACGTGGATTTGCTGTCTCGGAAGTTGTAATCCCTACAAATTCGATGGCTTGGTAAGCAAAGAAGACCATTTGGAAGGTCATGACAAAGCTTACCCAACCTTTAGGGAACATCTGGAAGCCTTGTGTAATATTGGAAAGACTAGCATGTCCAGCAGGCGTTTCAAAGTTGGTCGCTACCATGAAGATACCTGTTGCGATAAGAGCAAGAATGGTGATAATCTTGATCATCCCAAACCAAAACTCAACTTCCCCGAAAATCTTAACTGCAATCAGATTAACCGAACTCAAGATAATCAGGAAGATGATCTGTATCTGCCAGGCAGGCCAACTTGGGAACCAATATTGCACATAAGTTGATACGGCCGTAATTTCTGCCATCCCGAGGAATATCAGTGATACCCAGTAAGACCAACCCGAGAAGAATCCCCAGCCCTTACCAAGGTATTTGGTAATAAAGTTGATAAAGGTGTGCTGGTCAGGATCCATATAGAGCATCTCACCGATCGCTCGCATCATAAGATACATGAAGATACCAGTTAGTATATATACTAAGATGATTGAAGGTCCTGTTAGGGAAAGGGAACGCCCCGCCCCGAGGAAGAGACCTGTACCGATTGTACCAGCGATGGCAATCAGCTGGACGTGACGGTTTTGAAGACCACGTACCATCCCATTTTCAGTCTGGTTGTCGTCGTCTTTATGATGTTGCTTTTGCGACATTTTTTTCACTCCAATTCTATTGAGCACGACTCATTGAATCATGCCATTTTTTAACATAACTTATATTTTACCATTTTTGAAATAATTGGTCAATTTTTATACAGAATATTCAGAATTTTATACTTCAAAACAAGGGCTTGGAAAAATTCCAAACCCTTGTACATCGTTATTATGATTCAGGATCATCAAGGCTACGACCATGCAAGCCTTTTTCACGTTGCACTTGGCGTAGTTTTTCAGGTGTCACATCGTTACCTTCTTCGTCAACAATTTTGATCCCTTCGATGTGGTGACGAACGGAGCGACGATAACCTTCGATATATTCTTCACGAAGTTTGGCTTGTTCCACTTCTTCTTCTGGAGTCAAACCTTCCGCTTTTTTCTTTCTGGCAAGCTCATTGATACGAGCAATTTTTTCTGGTGTCATGTTAAGTCCTTTCTAGTCATCCCAAGAAAACTTAGGACAAACTCACCTTATTTTGTATTTAATTGGTTAAAGGCAGCGACTTTATTGGCTTTTGCTACTAGACTGGCAAGAATAGCTAAACGGTTATTCTTCAAAGCTTCATCTTCTGCCATGACCATGGTATTGTCAAAGAAGGCATCGATAACTGGGCTAAGAGCAAAGAGTTGAGCCAATTTATCACTAGCTGAACCTGTCAATTCGAGATTTTCTGCTGCTTGAGCGAGAGCTTTTTCTTGGTCATTTTCAAAGAGGCTAGCATCTACATTTACCGCATCATCTGCTTTTTCAGCCAAGTTGAAGGCACGAGAGAGTGACTCAACAGCTGCTTTGTAACCGTCCGTCTTCGCAGCTTCTGAGAGGGCATTCGCTGCTTCCAGCATATCCGCAACCACGAAGTTTGAACCAGCAAGTACAGCTTCTTTGATGTCTTTAGATGTGCGTCCCATCATCTTGTCCACGCGCGCCTTGATGAAGTTAAGCACTTCTGCTTGATTGTCATAAGAAAGGCTATCAAATGAAAGTCCGTAAAGGCTGTCGATTAACTCATCCATAGGAATGTGCCAACCAAAGGCATCCAAGATACGGACAATCCCTTGTGTTGCACGACGAAGCGCATAAGGGTCGTTTGAACCTGATGGAATCAAGCCAACAGAGAAGAAGGAAAGGAGGGTGTCCAATTTATCTGCAAGGGCAAGGATAGCACCAACCTTAGTCTCTGGAAGGGCTCCATCTGCTGAATCAGGAAGGTAGTGCTCACGAATAGCTGTCGCAACGGCTGCATCTTCACCAGCGAGAAGGGCATATTTTTCACCCATAATTCCTTGTAATTCATCGAACTCTCCGACCATACCCGTCAAGAGGTCAAATTTATAAATTTCAGCTGCACGCGCTACGGCTGTCGTTTCTTCAGCAGTCAAACCAGCTTGCTCAGCTAGTGACGCTGCAATAACACCAGCACGGGCCATGTGTTCTGAGAGGGAACCAATTTTTTCATGGAAGGTTACGTTGGCCAATTTAGCCACGAGGTCTTCAATCTTGAGTTTTTGGTCTTCACGCCAGAAGAATTCACCGTCTTCAAGACGTGCCACCAATACTTTTTCATTTCCTCGGATAACATTTTCCAAGTGCTCAGCGTTACCATTACGGACTGAGATGAAGTTTGGTTTCAACTTACCATCAAGGTCACGTACAACAAAGTAACGTTGGTGGGTTTCCATTGAGGTCACCAAAACTTCTTCTGGAACGTCCAAATATTTGGTATCAAAACTTCCCATGAAGGCAGTTGGGTATTCCACCAAGTTCAAGACTTCGTTCAAAAGTCCTTCTTCGATTTGTACTTGAACACCTTGTTCTGCTTCGATGGCTTTGATTTGCTCACGAATCATGTTTTCACGTTCTTTGCTGTCGGCAATGACGTAAACAGTACGAAGGTCTTCTTCATAAGAATCTGCATTGGTGATTTCCACTTCATGCCCAAGGAAACGGTGTCCGCGACTCACACGACCTGAATAGATATCCAAGAAATCAAGGTCAAGCGCTTCGTCGCCCAAAAGGACAACCAAAGTGTGGACAGGGCGGATGTATTCAAAGGTGTTGTTCGCCCAATGCATGCTAACAGGGAAGGTCAATGAAGCAAGCACTTCTGGAACGCCAGCCAAGACTTCTTTGGCAGGTTTTCCAGCTTCATGTTTCGTCACGTAGACGTATTCTTCACCCTTAACTTCACGGAATTCGATGTCGTCAACAGTCAAGCCTTTTCCACGGACAAAGCCTTGCGCCGCTTTTGAGAAGTTTCCATCAGCATCCAAGGCGATTTTCTTAGAAGGTCCTTTAAAATCTTCTGTCAAATCAGATTGTTGATCAGCCAAGCCAATGACACGGACGGCCAAACGGCGTGGTGTTGAGAAGGTTTGAATGCTTTCGTATGAAAGACGGTTATCATCCAAGAAGGCTGCCATTTTTTCACCGAGTTGTTTTTCACTTGGTGTGACAACGTAGGCTGGCAACTCTTCAAGTCCAAGTTCTACTAATAAGTTTTTTGTCATGTTTCTTCCTTTGCATCTTCTTTTTGATAGGCACCTTAAGTACTGGGGACGTCGCTAACTAACTTTGTGAGTCTGTAGGGAAATCTTTTATCTCCTTGATATAGATTTCCAACAGTCTCATCAAAGTGAATTTAGCCAACTGATTTTTGAACCTAAGGTTTCAAAAATCCCCATATACCAGTACGGCGGTGCCTATCCCTTTAGCAAGTCTTCGACTTGCCTCTGGGTAGCTATGTGAGCTCACTTTGTTCGCCCATTTTATTCCTGTATCATTGCTTTATTCTTCCTCTTCTGCTAGGAGTTTGGCGCGTGTGGCTTCGTCGAGAAGTGGGTAGCCGAGTTTCTTACGTTCTGCAACGAAGGTTTTGGCTACGACACGGGCCAAGTTACGAATGCGGGCAATGTAACCGGCACGTTCTGTAACAGATACTGCTCCACGAGCATCTAGCAAGTTGAAGGTATGTGAACATTTCAAAACGTAGTCATAGGCAGGGTGAACAAGGCCCAATTCCAAAGCACGTCCTGCTTCTTTTTCAAATTTCTCGAAGTTTTCAAGAAGCATATCTTGGTCAGAAACTTCAAAGCTGTATTTTGAGTGTTCGTATTCTGGTTGAAGGAAGATTTCTCCGTATTTAACGCCTGGAGCCCACTCAATATCATAAACTGAATCTACTTCTTGGATGTAAGAAGCCAAACGTTCCAATCCGTACGTAACTTCAGAAGTTACCGGACCAGTTGCCAATCCACCAACTTGTTGGAAGTAGGTGAACTGAGTGATTTCCATACCGTCAAGCCAAACTTCCCAACCAAGACCAGCCGAACCAGTTGATGGGTTTTCCCAGTTATCTTCAACGAAACGGATATCGTGTTCCAAAGGATTAATCCCCAATTTTTCCAAAGACTCAAGGTAAAGCTCTTGGATGTTTGATGGAGATGGCTTCATAACTACTTGGAATTGGTGGTGTTGGTAGAGACGATTTGGGTTTTCCCCATAACGACCATCAGCTGGACGACGAGATGGCTCCACATAAGCCGCATTCCATGGCTCAGGACCAATGGCACGAAGGAAAGTGTAAGGACTCATAGTTCCCGCACCTTTTTCATTATCATAAGCCTGCATGAGCATACAACCCTGGTCATTCCAGTATTGTTGCAAAGTCAAAATAATTTCTTGAAATGTTAATTTCTTAGACATTGAATACTCCTTGATTAAAAATGATTCTTGCGACACGAGTTTGCCTCGTCGATTATACGAGGCAAGACGAGTTAGTACTGCGTCTAGCCCAGGCACCCTAGCGCTGAGAGTGGGGCAGTCCGACTGTAAGGAGGTATCTGCCACTGACGCAGTGGAAGGTTAGTTTTTTAGACATTGAATACTCCTTAATTTTATCTTTGTGACTTGGAATACAAAAAGAACCGTGTCTCTGCTCCCAAGTCATATGACCTAGGGGCGTCAGAAACGCGGTTCCACCCTAATTTATTACTTCATTTTATTTTACTTTACTCAGCTCTTCGCTAAGAGAAAGCGCCACTTGCTTACTTTGCCCTACTTGGCTTTCACTATCCCAAGCTCGCTAGAAAAACGCCATAAGCCTTTCTTTCTTGTCAGTATTATAGCAGAAATAGATAAACTTGTAAAATAGAATTCTAATTCTACTTCTCATCAATCCCCAATTCCTGACGAACATGAGCATGGGAATCCTCACGGAGTGTTTGATTGTCAATGATTGAAGCATCTCGAAGTTGTTCTGCCTTTTCCTTGTCCTGAGGCGTTAAATCTTGATCAGGATCATAAGCTTTCTCGACAATAGCTAAAAGATGATTTCGGATTTCTTTTTCCTTGCGAATCTTTGCTTTTTTACGATAACTTGCGACAACCAAGACAACCAACATCAGTAATCCCATATAACCGATAATGGGATACATGACTGCGACCAATTGACGAAAACCCATAAAGGATACAAGGAAACCACTGAGAGAAAAAGCAGTCACAAAAAACTTGAACCGTTTTTCACTACCAGCTGCAAAGCGTTTGCCTAGAGCATAATAGAGACTAAAAACAGTATTGAAAATCAAACCAAAAATCACGAAAGCATAGAGGGTTGCAAAGACAGGATTAACTTCCTTAGCAATAGCCAACATAGGCACATCTGACTTGACAACCTTGTCACTATTAGCAAAAAGAATCAGGGTCGTGATAAAGAAAATCACACCAACCATGAAGCCACCCCAGGCACCACTCTTTTCAGCTTCATTAATTTTGAAAATGGAGCCCCCCATAACGAAGGCCATAGCGATGGCAGACATGACACAAACAGCAAAATAATTGACGACAGACATCCAAACGCTTGAAAAGGGGGATTGAATAGTTTGTGAAATCCTATTCATCTCCTCAAAATCCCAGTGGCGCCCTAAAACATTGGTCATAAAGATAACAGCAATCATTACCAAAATCATAGGGGTAAAGACTCCGATAACTCCGATGATTTTTTTGAAATCTAAAAAGCTGACCACAATAGTCAAGGCCGTACAGAGAAAAGCTCCTACCCAAAATGGCATGCCAAATTGTTGATTCAAATTGGCTCCTGCACCAGCCGTCATCACAAAACCAAAGATAAAGCAGGTGATAATGAGCGCAATATCCAAAATGCGATATATAACAGGATGACTAATTTCAGCAAGAACGACCGAATGATCGTCCGATTGATAATAGCTTCCCAGAGCAATCATCAAACGGCCAAAACCAACATGTAGAACTCCTAAGACAATAACACCTATCAGAACCCCAGGCTCCAAAGCTGACAAAATACTGCAAGAGGTCCTGTCCTGAAGATACTCCTGCGCCAATCATTACACCGACATAGGCCAGAGCAATGCTCCAAATACGTTTTGACATATTACCTCCTGTAAAAATAAAAAAGTATTTCTATTTTACACCTTTACTGTTACAATTCTGTAAAAAATAAGAAAAAACAGCACCTTTATATAAAAGCACTGCTTAGACCATTACTTTTCCCAAGCTTTACGACCATCGATAAAAGTTGCTTGTAACTCCAAAGAGTCATCTAAAACGATGAAATCGGCTGCTAGACCAGCTTTAAGACTACCACAAACATTTTCAAGACCAACAGATTTAGCTGGAACATGACTCGCCATTTGTAAAGATTGAGCAACCGTCACCAGACCCCAATCAACGACGTGCTTGACACCATCTTTAAGTTGCAGGATAGAACCAGCCAGGTTACCACCTTCCTTAAGGCGAGCCGTGCCATTTTCCACAATAACAGGAAGCTCACCCAGCATATAGTCGCCATCGGGACGTCCTCCTGCAGACATACAGTCTGTAATCAGGGCAACATTTTGAGGCGTCTTCTGCTTGATAAGGACGCTACAGGCAGCTGGTAAAACATGGTGCCCATCCGCAATCAATTCACCAATGGTATCTGGACTATCAAAGGCTGCACCAACCATACCAGGCTCACGGTGACTAAAGCCACGCATCCCATTATAAACGTGAACCCAGACCGAAGCACCAGCTTCCACTGCTGCCACGGCTTCTTCATAAGTCGCATTGGAATGTCCCAAGGCAATTGTCACACCTTGTTTAGTCGCTTCTTTAATAAAATCAGCCACTCCTTCACGCTCAGGAGCCAAGGCCAATTTGATTAACTTTCCTTGAGCCGCTTCTTGCCAGGCTTGCAACTGTTCAAGGCTTGGATTGCCCATGTATTTTGGATTTTGAGCACCCTTGTAGGTTTCAGTGAAATAAGGCCCTTCAAAGAAGAGTCCTTGAATTTTTGCGCCTCTTTCCTTACCAGCCGTCTCAGCTGTCGTTTGACAAATAGCCTTCAACTCCTCAAATGGTGCGGTCAAGGCTGTCGGCAAGAAAGAGGTCACACCTGCTGAAGGCAAGGCCTGACTCATACCTAAGAGACTTTCCGCCGAATTGTCCATAACATCATAACCCGCAAATCCGTGAATGTGGGTGTCCACAAGACCAGGAGCAATTTGATAGTCACTGTAATCTAGCACCTCTGCACCTTCTGGTGCCTTTTTTGTCCACTCAGCAAAACGACCATCTGTGACTGCTAAGTAGCCACCTTCTTTGACCTTATGATCAAAATAAAATCGTTTGGCTGCAATATAATAAGTCATAGGACTACCTCTCATCAATTTTCTATGTTCTCAATACGCCTTCATTATATCAAAAAAAGCCGAGAAATGTTCTCGACTTTCCATATTAAATCACACCTTCTGTAACCTTTTCAACAAGGTTAATGGCATGGTCTGCGATACGTGTGTAATGCGATAAGTAATCAACATAGTTGATACCTGCCTGCGCAGTACATTCACCATTATTAAGGCGTTTGGTATGAATCTTACGCAATTGTTTTGCAAGTTTTTCCAACTCTTCATGACGGAGGATAACTTGACCAGCAAGCACCTTATCATCGTCCACAACGACACGAATACTGTCAAGTATAATACGATGAGTACGGTTATAGACATCCGCAAGTTCCGCCTTGGCTGTTTCAGAGAATTCAATTCCCTTGCTATGAATGTGTTGTGAAAGACTAGCACTAGCGACTGCAAGGTCACCAATACGTTCCAAGTCACGAACAGAATCCAGGACACTTGCCAAGATTTCATTTTCAGAAACACTAAGTGACTCGTTAGAAATATCAATCAAGTAAGTTGTCAACTCTTCGTCAATACTATTAACAGCTGTTTCATATTTTTCAACCTTGTCAAAGTATTTTTCATCTCCCTTATCAAAGAAAGCATATGAAGCTTCCAAAGACTGGATAGCATATGACGCCAAATGCACCAATTCTTTCTTGGCATTACCAAGGGCAATGGCTGGTGCTTGCGTGATAAGCAAACGGTCCAAATAAAGTGCTTTGTACTTATTAACTTCGTCCTCACCAGGGATGATCTTAGTTACCAAGTAAGCTAAAACTCCGATGAATGGGAACTGAACAATTGTATTAGCAATGTTGAAAGTACCGTGGGCAAAGGCAATTGTCATCTCTGGTGTCAAACCAAGAATAGACTTGAACCATTGAATTAAAGCTGTGAATGGTACCAAAAGAATCAAACACAAGACCGTTCCAATGACATTAAAGAGTACGTGAGCTCCTGCTACACGTTTAGCCGCAATGTTAGAACCAAGAGCCGCAAGAACCGCTGTTATAGTTGTTCCGATATTGTCCCCGAAGAGGATTGGAAGGGCACCTTGCAAATCAAGCAAGCCACCTGAATAAAGGCTCTGAAGAATACCAATGGTAGCTGCCGAAGACTGAATCAACATGGTCAAACCAGCACCAATGATGACTCCCATGATTGGGCGGTCACCTAAAGTTGCCAAGTAGTCTTTAAAGGCTGTGACGGACTTCAAAGGCTCTACCGCATCTCCCATCAGGTTAAGGGCAAAGAAGATTCCACCCACACCAAACAAGATACGACCTAGGTTGTTGAGCTTCTTATTACTTGTAAAGAAGAGAAGCGCCGCACCAATGAAAAGCACCGGAAGGGCATAATCACCTAGCTTGAAACCAATCATGAAGGAAGTTACGGTTGTCCCGATATTTGCCCCCATGACAATTCCAATAGCCTGACGAAGACTCAAAAGTCCTGCCGAAACCAGACCTACGACGATAACGGTTACCCCTGAACTTGACTGAATCAAGGCCGTCATGACAATACCAATCAAGACCCCTAAAAAAGGATTACTGGTATACTTATCAATGTAATAGCGTAACTTATCACCGGCTGCCTGTTGAAGACCATCCCCCATGTACTTAATACTGAAAAGGAAGAGTCCCAAACCACCGAGGAAAGAAAACACAATATCTTGCCAATTTACTGACACATTTTTGTCCTCATTATTCAAAAATTTTCGGTAAAACCGACCTTTCTATTGTATCTATTTATTAGGGAATAAACAAGGCTTTTCCTAAAAATAATAGAAAGAAACCAGGAAAATCTGACCTTTTTAGATATCTCATTTAACTCTCATGTTCATGATGTTTAACACCACTATTACTCATATCAGAAATCCATCAACGCCCGTCTCGAATATACTGTTTTTTCTTTGATACTTGTCATCAGGTTTCAAGCAAAGGCAATCGAAAAACATTACTAGCAGTGTTTTGAGAATTCCATAAACGAAAACTACCATAGCAGTACCATCATCCGTTGGCGATGTTTTTTCAGTTACCACTACATCTTTCGGAACTTATAAATAACCGATAAATATTCTTGAAATAAATCCTTCTTTCTTGTGATATAATAAAGGCAAAAATTGGAAGTGACATCATGACAATCTACCTTCTAGCACAAGTATTCTCAGCCATCGGAGCTCTCTGTGTCGCCATATCCTCTTTTGCAAAATCAAAAAATAAGATGCTCGTCTGGCAAATTACCGACTATATTTTCACTGCCACTGCCAACCTCTTATTGGGTGGCTATACTGGAGCTTTAACCATCAGTATTTCCATCATTCGAAATAGCCTGATGGTCAAAAAGAAGATGACCAAGACTATCTTGACCATCCTCATCATTATTCAAATCATCGTAGGATCCTATCTCAATCATCTTGGACTTATTGGCTATTTGCCGATTATCTCTTCAGTCTCTTATAGTCTAGCCATTGCCATCACACGAAACCTTCAGTGGCTTCGCTGGGTCATTATTGAGAATATGTTACTCTGGCTAATATACGATTTGACCATTAAGGCTTATCCCGCTGCCATCACAGACATCACCATCACGCTAACCACTCTCATTGCCATTATCCGAAATCGAAAAACCTTTAGCAGATAAAAGCTAAAGGTCTTTTTCTTATAAAGCCCAAGTACGAATAGCGTGGGCTACGCCTGCTTGGTCATTCGTCAAGGTTACATATTTACTCAAAGACTTGATGTCATCACTAGCATTTCCCATGGCAACGCTCTGACCAACAAATTCAAGCATTTCAATATCATTGGCCGCATCTCCCAAAGCCATAATCTGTTCGGGATTGATCTCCAACTTTTCAGCTAAATGCTTCAGTCCACTGGCCTTGGTTGTTCCTTGTGGCATAATTTCAAAGATATAGTTCTGGCTTCGAACCGTACTATAGCGCTGACTAAGACTTTCTTCCATGGCATTTTGAAAGTCATCAAGCGGTTCAGGATCCGCCATATACATGGCTTCAAAAATAACCTGACCTTCCGCAAAAATTTCTTCCAATGATTTTGCCTCAGCCACCATAAAGACCGTCCCAGCATCATAGGCAACTAAATCAGGCACTTCATTACCGACAACATAGAAGCTTTTTTCACCTGTCAAGGTCAGAGCTACGTCTGGGAAATCCTTACTCACTTGAAAAAGGTCTTCCAACTCCGTATGAGATAAGCTTTCATGTTGAATCAAGGTCCAATTTTTAGTTTCATAGGTCGAACAACCGTTGTTCATGATAATGTACTCTTCTTCACTAAGACCCAATTTTTCAAAATGGGGAACAATGCCTGAACGTGGACGACCCGTACAAAGGACAATCTTAATACCTGCCGCAGCGGCTTCCTGAATAGCCTGAATGTTTTCTGCAGGTATCTCTTTTTGACTGTCTAAGAGTGTACCATCCATATCAATGGCAATGAGTTTCACTTGGTTCTGATTCATATTTTTCTTATTCTCCTTTGACTCTAATAAGTGTCATAAATAGTTAACTGATATTGTTCAATGATGCTGTTCAGCTTATCACCATAAGTCGTGTCAGTGGCATAAACGCCTGTTAGGGCCGCTGTTGCATCTTTATAGCTTCTCGTTTTGGAGCGGTGCACTCCCACATAGTAGCTTCCCTCGAGAAAGTCCACATAGTCCTGTAGCGAATTCTCAACGGAGCCATAGGAACGAAAGGCAGCATCGATATGGTAGGGATTTCCCTTACCATCATCCTCCCAGGTCGGTAGCGTTACACTTTGACCATTGTATTCTCCTTTAATTCCAAAGAAATTGTAGGAAGGCTTTTGACTTAATTGTGACTGTCCCGAGTCCGATTCTAGGATGGCCTGGGCAATCATGACTGAGGCATAAAGATCGTTTTTCGCTGCTAAATAGCGTGAAGTCTCTCCAATCTCAGCAATAAAAGCAACTGTCGTCTCATCTGTAGACGTCATATTCTTTTCCATTGTCAACTTTGGAAAATTCAAACTAGCTAGAAGCCCCAGCAAAGCAAGTAAGCCAATAATGATCAGGCTCCATTTCTGTAAAACTCTAGGAAAAAGCAGAAAAGACTTCTTTTTCTTCTTAGTCTTCTTAAATTTAGATTTCGACCTGCTTTTCTTTTTTCCTTTTGCCAATCAGTCACCCCCTCCATCCTTAATAATCTCTTTTAGTATACCAAAAATCAACAAAAAAGGCCCAAACCAACTGGTTTAAGCCCTAATCCAATATGACATTAAATAGCGTCTCCACCCCGTTCGCCAGTACGAATACGAATGACATCATCAATAGGAACAATAAAAATCTTCCCATCACCGACTTCACCAGTCGCCACAGCACCACGGATAGCATCAACAACTTCATCAACTGCCAGGTCTTTGACTACTATTTCCACCTTAACCTTGGCCAATAAGGTTGGAACAATCCGTTGTCCACGAACGAACTCCGCAAAGCCACGTTGGGTTCCATACCCCAAGACCTGACTTACAGTCATTCCCTTGGCTAAACCACTACCAGTCAAGGCATTTTTCAAATCTTCCAATTTGTCCGAACGAATAATCGCTTCTATTTTTTTCATCAGTATCCTCCTACGAATCCATACCCATAAAGGTTGGATAAGCTGTTTCCTTGTGTTCACAGTCATCAAGACCAATAGCTTCATCACGGTCACTGACACGTAAAGGCATATAACGGGCAATTACTTTTATGATACCATAGGTTACCAGCCCCGACCAAGTAGCTGTGAAAATAATGGCCAAAACTGTCACCAAAAACAAACGTGCATTCCCATAGATGAGTCCAACATTAGCCTTATCTAGGGCTAGATTTGGTGTTGTAAAAATAGCTGTAACCAAACCACCAAAGATTCCTCCGACACCGTGGCAACCAAAAGCATCCAAAGCATCATCATAGGCAAAGCGTTTTTTCAAGACAGAAATGGCATAGAAACAAACCGGACTAACCATAGCTCCAATTAGAATGGCACTCCAAATGGAAACGAAACCAGCTCCAGGTGTGATGGCAACAAGTCCGGCTACTAAACCAGTCGAACCACCGACCAAGGATGGATGACCTGTCACATATTTTTCAAGAGCTAGCCATGAAAACATGGCAGCTGCTGCAGAAACATGTGTGGTCACAAGAGCATGAACTGCTAAGCCATTGGCTGCTAGGGCTGAGCCTGCATTGAAACCAAACCAGCCAAACCACAGGAGACCCGCTCCCAACAGAACAAAAGGAACATTATGAGGACGGTGCTCTAGAATGCCATAGTCACGACGTTTCCCAACAACAATTGCCAAAACCAAGGCTGAAACACCAGAAGTAATGTGGACCACATCACCACCCGCAAAGTCAATTGTCCCCCACTTGGCAAGAATTCCGTCTCCCCATACCATATGTGCAAAAGGATAATAGACCAAAAGTAGCCAAAAGACTACAAAAATAGCTAAAGGGGTAAAGCGCATACGCCCTACTACTGAACCTGTCAAAATCGCCACACAGATAATGGAAAACATCATCTGAAAGGCTGCAAATAAGAGATCAGGAATGGCTAGACCACGACTTGAAGCCGTTTCAGAGACACCGTGTAAAAAGAGATGACTAATATTCCCAAAGAAATAGCCATGCCCCCCAAAAGAAAGTGAATAACCAGCAACAACCCACAAGAGGGAAGCAATTGCTAAGGGAAGAACAGACATCATCATGGTATTAATGACATTTTTTCGACGCCCAAGGCCACCATAGAAGAAGGCCAAAGCTGGTGTCATCAGGCACACCATGGCTGAACATATCAATATAAAGGCACTACTACCTGTATCCATGAAACCACTCCAATCCAAAGGAATTATTTTTTATGTTAGATAATATAACACAAAAATAAAGAGTCTACAAGTTTATTTATGGAATTTTTTGATAATTCTTTCTTTTCTGACATCTTATGTCGCCACAAAAAAAGAGCTTCTTAGACCCCATGAAAGAGATTATAAAGCTCTTGTCTATTTAGTTTTCGCTCTTTGGCAACCGTTTTTATAGCTTGATTAGGCTTCATACCGGAAGCAATTAAAGCTTCAACAGCCTCAATTGGAGTAACATCTGATGTCAGGTTTTCTTCCCTTTCTTCATCCGATGCACCAGCTACAATCAGCAAACATTCCCCCTTGAGAGGATTTGTTGCAATATAATCCAAAATTTCGGAGATGCTACCTCGCTGGTATTCTTCGTAAAGCTTGGTCAGTTCTCGAACTAGAGTCAGCTGACGATTGCCATAAACCTCACGCATATTTTCAAGAGTATCAGCTACACGATAAGGTGACTCATAGAAAATCTGCGTCTCAGGATAAGACCGTTTTCCCTTGAAGAAATCAAGCTGCTGACCCTTTTTACGAGGAAGAAAGCCATAAAAAATATGAGGCTGAGGTGCCAAACCACTGGCAATCAAGGCTGTAATCCCAGCTGATGCACCAGGTAAGGCCACCACAGGAATATCCTCAGCAATAGCAGCTTTAACCAAATCATGTCCAGGATCAGAAATGGAAGGCATACCAGCATCTGAGACCTGAGCCAGGGAAAGCCCTGACTTCAAGCGCTCCAATAAATCCGGAATTTTCTCATAAGCATTATGCTCGTGAAAAGAATACTGCTTGGTCTCAATCTCAAAATGTTTGAGTAATAGCCCCGTATTGCGCGTGTCCTCCGCACAAATAAGATCGACATCTTTGAGAGTTTGAACACTGCGAAAGGTCATATCCTGTAAATTTCCAATAGGAGTTGGGACAAGATAGAGGGTACCATAATGAGACTGCCCCTTAAAACTCTTTTGAACCTGCATCTTTAATCTCCGTACAACAATTCCGCACAGAAGCCACAGGCTTCATTATTATCACGACGTTGACCATAAAAATCTGGGCAAATATGGAAGCCATCATCATAAATCGCCTCGAGATTAACCTTACCATGAGACATTTTCGTGCCCGTTTCTTCTTGAACCACTTGACTCAAGTGCTCACGCAACTTGTCGTTTTCCAACTTAAGAGCTGTATTTTCATCAAGAATGCCTGAGAAGTTCGCCTTAATTGCCTCAACTTCTGCCAACATAGACATCAAATTTTGTGATAATTCTTCAAATTTATCATACAATTCACGCTTTTCCATTTAGCTGAACTTCCTCCACTCCATAGGTTAGGGGAGCACGCCCCTTATCAAATGCAACCTTAATAGTCCTTGCAATCACGTCAATAGCAACAACATGCCCCTTGCCATCCTTGGTTTCAATTTCATCACCTAAATCAGGATAACTCGCCTTACTATCTCTGTAAAAGTCATCTTCATAACTGAGACAACACATGAGACGCCCACAAAGGCCGTTCAACTTACCAGAATTTAAGGACAAACTCTGATTTTTAGCCATTTTAATAGATACTGGTGGGAATTCGCCCAAAAAACTAGAGCAACACAGGGCACGCCCACAAGGTCCTAAGCCACCATAAATTTTCGACTCCTCACGACTCGAAATTTGGTGGAGCTCAATACGTGTTTTAAAATAAGCTGCCAAATCCTTAAGTAACTGACGGAAATCCACTCGCTTTTCAGCCACAAAATTAATCAGCACATAAGAACCATTTAAAGGAAAGACGATATCAACCACCTTCATCTCCAGCTGATTTTGAAGAATTAAGTCAGCCACAACAGCCATACTCTTTTCAGCCTTCAAAAGGTTGTCATTATATCTAGCTAAGTCCCCCTCCTCAGCTAGTCTTTCAACCCGATTCAGATCATTAGGTAGACTAACCTCAGGAAAATCAGTATTCTCCACGACCACCTGAGCCAAACGCTTATCCTTTTTTTCCAAAACGACCACAAAGTCATCTTTGGCGTAGTGTCTATCTGGAATGACGTATTCTACCATTCCATTTTCTTCAAATTTGATTCCAATGACCTCTGTCATGATAATACCATATACTCCAATGCATTTTGAAAGCTGACATTGGCTAGCCACATGTTACGGGCCTCATAAACCAATTCAAGCCATCGTCTTGCTTTTGGATTTTGTATATCCTTCCCCAATTGATAAGTTAAGAAATCCCAAACCATTTCTTGCTCTGATTTTTCACCACACTGAACAGCCAATTTTGCAAGGTCCAAATAAAGCAAATCTTGATTAGCCAGCAAGGACTGTGTCAAACGCTCCACTGCATTAATCAAATCAAGAGCCTTATTATCCTTAGCCAAGTGCAAAGCTTGAGCTTCATCCTTGGCAAAGTCTGCCAAGACCTTAGCTTGACTAAGTAACAGGCCTTCCCTCTGTAACAAGTCCTCCAAATAGGCCCGATTCTTAGGAAAATAAAAGAGTTGCGCTCGACTTTTAATCGTCGGTAAGATACGACTATCATCAGCCGTCAAGAGAAAAATGTAAATCTGACTCTGGGGCTCCTCAATAAACTTCAAAAGACTATTGGCCGCATTGACATGCATCTTATCTGCATCACGAATGATAAAAACCTGAGCCTGTCCTTCAAAACTTGATTGACTAAACTCTCTGGTCAACTGCCGAATCGTATCTGTCTTAATAAGTTGCCCTTGAGGTTCCACCAATTTAACATCCGAAAACTCCCCTTGTGCAATCAAGCGACAGGGACGACAGTTACCACAAGGTAAACCATCTTCAGGCGTCAGACAAAAACGACTCTGTGCCAGCCAAATAGCCATATCGAAACTTCCGAAATCACCCGAGAATAGATAGGCATGACTCAAACGATTTTCTCTGATAATTTGTGAAAATTCTTCGAACAGCTTGCTCTGACTTTCAGCTAATTTCATTTTGCTCCTTACAAATAGCTCTTGATAATTTGCCAAGCATCCTCTATCACTTTATCAAAGGGTTGCGAAGAATCAATCAACTTGATCCGTTCTGGTTCGACCATAGCCAAGTCTAAATAACCTTTACGAACACGTTGATGCATATCAAGCTTTTCCAAATCCAAACGATTAACTTCACGCTCACCATTTGCTGCAATACGTTTCAAGCCAGTTTCGGAATCCACATCAAACAACAAAGTGACATCAGGCTTATGACCATCCGTCGCATAGGCATTTAACCAAGCAATCTCAGTCTGATCCAAGCCACGACCAGCACCTTGATAGGCAACCGATGAATCAATAAAACGATCCATGATAACCATATTACCTTTTTCTAGCTCTGGAAGAACCTTTTCGACCAGATGTTGACGACGGGCAGCTATATAGAGCAAGAGCTCTGTCTTAGCATCCATAGCCGTATTATCTACATCCAAAATAACCTCACGGATTTGCTCTGCAATAGCCACTCCACCCGGCTCACGTGTCGTTATAACCTGACCAGGGTAAACTTCTTTTAAACGAGGTAAGAGTGCCTCTAAAACGGAGCTCTTCCCAGCCCCATCTGGCCCTTCTATTGAGATTAATAACCCTTTTGACATGATACTTCCTTTATTTTTTATTATCTTCTATTTTATCAAATTTTAGCTTAAATGAACATTCCCAAAATTATTATAGAGCTTTGAAAACTATATTAAAAAAGAAGTCTATAAAGACTCCCATTACACATCTCGAATGCTTCAAACCATGCCGATTGCAGGAATCGAACCTGTGACCTACGCGTTACGAGTGCGTTGCTCTACCAACTGAGCTAAATCGGCTAACACAGTCATTTTAGCACTCTCTCCCAAAATGTCAAGCGCCATGTAATATCACATCACATTGACATGAAAAAGAACTCGGACTAGCCAAGTTCTTTCGTTTCTTACAATGATTTATATAGTTGACTTGCATTTTCAACAGTGAAACCATACTCCTTAAAGATACGGTCACCAGGTGCTGAGGCACCCCAAGTATCGATAGTAAGTGTTTTGCCTGCAAGACCAACGTATTTTCCCCAACCAAAGCTAGTTCCAGCTTCAATAGCCAAACGTTTTGTCACAGCCGCTGGAAGGACATCTTCTTTATAAGCAGCATCTTGTTCATCAAAGAGATTTTGTGATGGCATAGATACGACACGAACATGAATACCTTCAGCTTCAAGAGCAGCTTGTGTATCAAGAGCCAATTTCACCTCAGAACCAGTGGCAATGATGATACCATCAAGATTACCTTTAGCTTCTGATATGATATAAGCCCCTTTATTGACACCAGCTTCAGCATTTTCAGCTGTACCATCAAGGACTGGCAAGTTTTGACGTGTCAAGACAAGCATTGTTGGACGTTCAGTCTCAGCCAAAGCACGTTTCCATGCAGCATTAGTTTCATTACCATCTGCAGGACGGATAACGTTAAGGTTAGGCATTGAACGCACACTTGCCAATTGTTCGATTGGTTCATGAGTAGGTCCATCTTCACCAACTGCTACTGAGTCGTGTGTCATTACATAAGTTACTGGCAGGTTTTGAAGAGCTGCCATACGTACCGCTGGAAGCAAGTAGTTTGAGAAGACGAAGAAAGTACCACCATAAACACGAGTACCACCATGAAGAGCAATACCATTCATCGCTGCAGCCATAGCAAATTCACGCACACCAAACCAGATATTACGTCCAGCATAGTTGTCTGCTTGGAAATCAGACTCAGCCTTAACCATGGTATTGTTTGAAGCTGAAAGGTCTGCAGAACCACCCCAGAATGAAGGAACTTGTTCAGAAATTTGTTGGATAGCTTGTTGGCTTGACACACGACTAGCTACAGCTGTGCCAAGTTCATGAGCGTTCAATTCAACAGTTGCTGACTCATTTGCAAAAGCAGCCTTGTATTCAGCAGCTAACTCTGGGTAGGCAACTTCATATTCAGCAAATTTAGTTTGCCAAGCATTTTCAGCAGCTTCACCACGGAACTTAATACCAGCTTGAAAACGACGAGCTACTTCGTCAGGAACAGTGAAGGCAGGTGCATCATAGCCGTACACGCTTTTGGCATGATCAATACCTTCTTGACCAATCGGTGCTCCGTGAACAGCTGACGTTCCTTGTCCTTCAGCTCCATAACCAATAATAGTTTTTACTTCGATGATAGACGGTTTATCTGTTTCTGCTTTAGCTTCTTCAATAGCTTTGGCAATGGCTTCCAAATCATTTCCATCTTTAACGAGAATGTGTTGCCAACCATAAGCTTCAAATTTAGCCTTAACGTCTTCAGTGAAAGCCATTGATGTTGGACCATCCAGTGAAATATCGTTTGAATCGTAAAGAAGAACCAATTTACCAAGTTTAAGGTGACCAGCAAGACTGGCAGCTTCTTGAGAAACACCTTCCATCAAACAGCCATCGCCATGTAGGGCATAAGTATAATGGTCAACAATATCAAAATCAGGTTTGTTGAATTTAGCAGCCAAATGCGCTTCAGCCATGGCCATACCAACAGCATTAGCAATCCCTTGACCAAGAGGTCCTGAAGTAGCTTCAACACCATCAGTATGATTAACTTCAGGGTGTCCTGGAGTCTTAGATTCCCATTGACGGAAGTTTTTCAAATCATCCATTGTCACCTTATAACCAGAAAGGTGCAATAAACTATAAAGCAAAGCAGAACCATGACCTGCAGAAAGGACAAAACGGTCACGGTTTGTCCAATTACGGCTAGTCTTTGGATTAACATTCATTACATGGTTCCAAAGTACGTAGGCCATTGGCGCTGCACCCATAGGAAGACCAGGGTGTCCTGAATTTGCGGCTTGAATAGCCTCAATTGAAAGCGAACGAATAGTGCTGACCGCCATTTGGTCAATAGCATCAAAAGTCATGATTTCTAATTCTCCTCTTCTTGGACAATGCAGAGCAAATAAACACTTAGGGTCTGTGCTCTAGTTATACTGCCTTTATTATAGCACATTATCTGACTATTTGGGCAATTCAATTCTATTTGAAAAGGCTTAAGTTCATTTATGACTAGACCTTATTTATCCGATTTACAAAGTGGCAGTTTTTGTATATGGATAGAATGACGTTTTGGAAACACGATTGAACTGATTATAAAAAATCAAAGATCCTTTAAGTGATAAATCAGTAGATAAATTGATTTTCAAGTTAAAAGCATAATGCTATCAATCATACTCCACCCGATACGAAATCCATAGCAACAGCGTGACTTTCCAAGACATAAGAAAAAGCCGAGGAAACCTCGACTTTATAAAAGATTATTTAACGAAGTCAAGCAATGCCAAGAAGCTATCAGCTTGAAGTGATGCACCACCTACAAGAGCTCCGTCTACATCTGGACAAGCCATGTATTCTGCAACGTTTTCAGGTTTAACTGAACCACCGTATTGAACACGTACTTTGTCAGCAACTTCTTGACCGAAGTCAGCAGCAACAACATCACGAACAACTTTACACATTTTTTGTGCATCGTCTTGTGAAGCTGATTTACCAGTACCGATAGCCCAGATTGGTTCGTAAGCGATAACTGTTGAAGCTACTTGTTCAGCAGTCAAACCAGCCAAAGCAGCTGAAACTTGAGCACCTACGAATTCTGCAGCTTTACCAGCTTCATAAGTTTCAAGTGTTTCACCACAACAAATGATTGGAAGCATGCCATTAGCAAAGATTGCTTTTGCTTTTTTGTTGATGTCTTCATCAGTTTCGTGGAAGTAGTCACGACGTTCTGAGTGACCGATAACAACATAGTCAGTACCGATTTCTTTCAAAACTTGTGGGCTAGTTTCACCAGTGAAGGCACCAGCATTTTCAAAGTAAGTGTTTTGCGCAGCAACTTTAAGGTTTGAACCTTTAGCAGCAGCAAGAACAGCTGTCAAGTCAACGGCAGGAGCCGCAATACCAGCTTCAACAAGATCAGATGAAGGAAGTTTTGATGCTACAGCTTCAACAAATGCTTTTGCTTCTTCTGGATTTTTGTTCATTTTCCAGTTACCAGCGATAAATGGTTTACGTGACATTTCACATACCTCTTCTTCTATTTATTTACAAGTTTATTCTATCACAAATCCCCTACTATTACTAGGATTTTAGGAAAATTCCGAAAACTATAGCCACTTCATACCGACTAATGACCTACAAAACTGCTTCTCTTCTAAGATACTTTCATAAAAAGAAGATCAAATAGGTAATTAAAAACCAAAAAGAGCCGAGTAAACTCGACTCTCTCAATTATTGTCTGACGAATAATTGTATTGGGAACTTAATATTAATTAAGCTTCGATTTCAGATACGATACCTGAACCAACAGTACGTCCACCTTCACGGATAGAGAATGTTGTACCTTGTTCAACGGCGATTGGGTGAATCAATTCAACATCGATAGTCACGTTATCACCAGGCATAACCATTTCAGTACCTGCAGGAAGTTCGATAGAACCTGTTACGTCAGTTGTACGGAAGTAGAACTGTGGACGGTAGTTGTTGAAGAATGGAGTGTGACGTCCACCTTCTTCTTTAGAAAGGATGTAAACTTCACCTTTGAATTTAGTGTGTGGGTGGATTGAACCAGGAGCAGCCAATACTTGACCACGTTCAATTTCATCACGTTGGATACCACGAAGAAGGACACCGACGTTATCACCGGCAATACCTTCGTCAAGTTGTTTACGGAACATTTCAACACCAGTAACAACTGCTTTTTGGATTTTTTCCTTGATACCAACGATTTCAACTTCGTCATTGACACGAACAACACCACGGTCAATACGTCCTGAAGCAACAGTACCACGACCAGTGATTGAGAATACATCTTCGACTGGAAGCAACAATGGTTTATCAGTGTCACGTTCTGGTTCTGGAATGTAATCGTCAACAGTATCCATCAATTCCATGATGATATCTTCGTATTTAGTATCACCTTCAAGAGCTTTAAGTGCTGAACCTTGGATAACTGGGATTTCATCACCTGGGAAATCGTATTCTGAAAGAAGGTCACGGATTTCCATTTCAACCAATTCAAGCAATTCTTCATCGTCAACCAAGTCAACTTTGTTCATGAAGACGATCAAGTGTTTAACACCAACCTGACGTGAAAGAAGGATGTGTTCACGTGTTTGTGGCATTGGTCCATCAGTAGAAGCTACTACAAGGATCGCACCGTCCATTTGAGCGGCACCAGTGATCATGTTTTTAACGTAGTCCGCGTGTCCTGGCGCATCGATGTGAGCGTAGTGACGTTTAGCAGTTTCGTACTCAACGTGTGCAGTGTTGATTGTGATACCGCGTTCGCGTTCTTCTGGAGCAGCGTCGATTGAAGCGTAGTCTTTTGGTGTGTTGACTGAGCTTGGAAGACGACGTGCCAAAACAGTTGTGATAGCAGCTGTCAAAGTAGTTTTACCGTGGTCAACGTGTCCAATTGTACCAATGTTAACATGTGGTTTACTACGATCGTATTTTTCTTTTGCCATTTAGGAAAAGCCTCCAATAAAATATATTTTATAGATAGACAGTAGGCAATACAGTCTAACTTTACTCTACTATTCTATCAAAATGTCATAGAATTGCAAGTATTTTATATGGTTTTCAGATTTTCTTTTTATTTAGAAGCCATCATGAATTTTTCATTAAGAGATGATACTCTCGTACCATTACATTACTGACACCCATATATCATCTATCTTCTTTACCTACATGCAAAAAGAAGCCGAACTTCAACGGCTTCTTCTTAGAGGTACTATTTTTTCGTCTTGTTTTTCTAATTCCTGTGTCTGGCTCAACTCTTCTTCAATGGCTTGAACAATATTGTCACGCTTTTCGTTAGCAGCAATATTCAAGACAAAAGCAATCCCGACTGATGTCACTAAAAGCGAGTTACCACCTTGTGAAAGGAAAGGGAAGGTAACCCCTGTGGATGGAATCAAACCTGAGATTCCTCCGATATTGACAAAAACCTGCATAAGCAAAAGGGATCCGACGCCAAGAGCCATCATAGAGTTAAATGGATTTCTAGCCTTAACCCCTACAATCATAATCCGAAGAATGAGGAAGAAAAGCAGAGCAAGGATTAAACCTGCACCAATAAGACCTAATTCTTCGATAACAATTGAAAAGACAAAGTCAGTTGTAGCTTCCGGTAGATAACCTGTTTTCTCAATTGAATTTCCGAGGCCAAGACCGAACCAACCCCCATTACTCATAGCATAATAAGAATGGGATAACTGAAGACCTGAACCTGTTAAATCCTTAAAAGGATTGAAATAGGCTGCAAAACGCTTGGCAACATAACCAAAGATTGGTACTTTGGACATGGTTTTTACCCCAACCAAAGCGATTAGTCCCAGAAATGCAGATGACAGACCAACAATACTAGCAAAAAGAGCTGTAAACCAGCGATACCCAACCCCTGAAATTGAGAACATAATGACCGTTGTTAATACAATAATGGCCGCATTCCCCAAGTCAGGTTGGATAGCAACTAAGCCAATCATAACCAATAAATAATACCGCCAGTCATTAAGTTGACTACGTTTTCTAGGAATCCATCTATTCTTAGTTAAGGCCTGATAATCATAGCGTTCTATCGCAGACTGTTTCTTTGAAAATGTGTGTGCTAAAAACCAAACTACAATAATCTTAAGGTACTCTGCTGGCTGGAATGACAAGGGACCAAGTACAATCCATCCATTAGCACCGTTAATTTCTTTGGTAAAAAACTTAGCAACAACCAGGAGAAAAACTTCAAATAAAATAACGGTTCCTAAAACTTTATCTTTTCTGAGGAAATTCAATTTCAACCGATAGATGAAAAAGATAAAAAATAAGGACACTAGCCAAAATAATCCTTGGTTGATGACGGATGCAAATGGGTTAGCACCAAAACTTACTAAACGAGCACTCGTCGTTGAATATACCACAATCAAACCGACTACGGACAAGATTAAATAAGGTATTAAGATGGTATAGTCCAAAAGATGCTTCTTTTCAATTTTCATATCTTAAAAAACTCATACTTTCTATTACGTCACTCTATAGTTTACAAAAAACACAAAGCTAACAGCTTATATTATAACACTTTGATACCTTAAACTAAAGCAAAAGCTTAATTAACCGTTTTCAAACATTAAATTTTTTCAAATCACCTTATAATAAATCCTTTTTGATGCAACTCTTACTAATACAGCTCTATAGTCTTCAATCAACACCGCACTCTTTTAACTCATATAAAAAAACGAGAACAAAGTCTCGTTTTCTTTACTCTTATTTAGTACCGACACTGATACGGTTAAGTGCTCTACGAAGAGCAACTTGAGCACGTTGAACTTCGTCAACACGATCAGATTTAGTTGCTTCTTCCAAGTCACGTTCGGCACGTTGCTTGGCACGTTCGGCACGAGAAACGTCAATGTCGCGTTCACGTTCAGCTGAATCGGCAACGATAGTAATGAGGTCATCTTTGACTTCAATAATACCACCATTTACGGCAATCCAGTCAACGTGGTTCTCATCATCCACACGACGAACCTTGAGTTCATCCACTTCAAGTGGTGCAATCAAGTTAATATGGCCTGGCAAAATACCAATTTGACCATCTTTAGTAACCGCATGGATAAAGTTGGCGTGGTGGTCGTATTTAAGACCATCTGGAGTTACCACTTGTACGGTCATTTGTGCCATATCTTCACCTCATTAGTAGCCCATTTCTTTAGCTTTGGCTACTACATCCTCAATTGGGCCTACGCTACGGAAGGCATCTTCAGGAAGATTGTCATACTTACCTTCAAGAATTTCTTTAAAGCTACGAACAGTTTCAGCAACTGGTACATAAGAACCTGGTTGACCTGTGAACTGTTCAGCAACGTTGAAGTTTTGTGACAAGAAGAATTGGATACGACGTGCACGTCCAACCAATGTCTTTTCTTCGTCTGACAATTCATCCATACCAAGGATAGCGATAATATCTTGCAATTCACGGTAACGTTGAAGCACACGTTGAACTTCAGTCGCAACAGCATAGTGTTCTTCACCAACAATTTCAGGTGAAAGAGCACGTGAACTTGATGCCAATGGGTCAACGGCTGGGTAGATACCCATTTGAGTCAACTTACGTTCAAGGTTAGTTGTTGAATCCAAGTGAGCAAATGCTGTAGCTGGCGCTGGGTCAGTATAGTCATCGGCTGGAACATAAATGGCTTGGATTGATGTAACAGAACCTTTTTTAGTTGATGTGATACGTTCTTGCAATTGACCCATTTCAGTAGCAAGTGTTGGTTGATAACCAACGGCTGATGGCATACGACCAAGAAGGGCAGAAACCTCAGAACCTGCTTGAGTGAAACGGAAGATGTTATCGATGAAGAGAAGCACGTCTTGACCTTCGACATCACGGAAGTATTCCGCAATTGTTAAACCAGTAAGGGCAACACGCATACGTGCTCCAGGTGGTTCATTCATTTGTCCAAAGACCATGGCTGTTTTCTCAATAACGCCTGATTCTTTCATTTCCCAGTAAAGGTCATTACCTTCACGTGTACGTTCACCAACACCTGTAAACACGGAAATACCACCGTGCTCTTGTGCGATGTTGTGAATCAACTCTTGAATAAGAACGGTTTTACCAACACCGGCACCACCGAAAAGTCCGACTTTACCACCTTTAAGGTAAGGGGCAAGTAAGTCGATAACTTTAATCCCTGTTTCAAGGATTTCAGTAGATGTTGACAATTCATCAAAGGTTGGTGCTTTCTTATGAATTGGTTCACGCTCTGCATCATCTGCAAAAGGTGCATCCAAGTCAATCGTATCACCAAGGACGTTAAAGACACGTCCAAGAGTATCCTTACCAACTGGAACACTGATTGGACGACCTGTGTCCAGAACTTCTAGTCCACGAGTCAATCCATCAGTAGATTCCATGGCAATGGTACGAACCACACCTTCTCCAAGTTCAAGAGCTACTTCGAGCACGATACGTTTAGACTTTTCTTCATCAGTGTAAACGACCAATGCATTGTTAATCTCAGGAAGCTTTTCACCAGCTGCAAACGCTACGTCTACAACAGGACCAACAACCTGAGCAATTTTGCCTGAGCTCATTGTTTTCTCCTTATGATAGTTTTCTGGATGACAATCATCCCTTTTTCTTGTATGTCAAATAAGACAAATCTTTAGCTATTCAAGTGCACTAGCACCACCAACAATTTCAGTGATTTCCTGAGTGATGGCAGCTTGACGCGCACGGTTGTATTGGATTGTCAAATCGTTAATCACATTCTTAGCATTATCAGTGGCAGTCTGCATTGCAGTCATACCAGCTGCATGCTCAGCTGTTTTGGCATCTACGATAGCACCGTAGATAAGACTCTCAGCATACTGTGGTAAGAGTTGATCCAAAATAGTATCACGATCTGGTTCCAACTCAAATTTGGTCAACACATGACCTTCTGATTCATTGGGATCCAAATCAGCGATAGGAAGCATTTGTTCCACACGAACTTCGCTAGACAAACTGTTGACATGGTGGTTGTAGCACACATAAAGTTCATCAAAAAGTTCATTTTGATACATTCCTACTGCTTTAGAAATGATTTTTCCGACTTGTTCAAAACTAGGTTGATCTTCAAGGCCACGAAGTTCAAAAGCAACATTCATATTACGAGCCTTGAAGAAATCTGAACCTGTTCCACCAATAGAAATGATAGCATATTCATCTTCAGAATCATGGTCACGTTTAATCATGTCCAACACAGCTTTAAGAATTGTTGAGTTATAACCTCCAACAAGTCCTTTATCTGAAGTAATGACAATGTAACCTGTCTTACGGACTGGGCGTGCATCCAACATTGGATTTGACGAACCATTAATCAATTCTGAATGTAGAAGATCTGTTGTGATCTGTCTAATTTTTGAGGCATAGATTTGGAAATCTTTAGCAGCTTGCTCAGAACGTGTCAATTTTGAAGCAGAAACCATTTGCATGGCCCCTGTAATTTGACTCGTTTTCTTTGTTGAAGCAATTTTTGCTTGGATTTCTCTTAGAGAGCCTGCCATATGCTGTCCTCCCTATTTCTATTTATATTCTGACTGATCTTTGAAAGCTTGGATAGCTTCATTAAGTACAGATTCCTCAGGAAGATCCTTAGTTGTACGAATAGTTTCAAAGATATCCTCATGGTGACTATCAAAGTAGTCATAGAGTGCTTCTTCAAAATCCAAGATTTGATCAACCGGAACACTATCCAAGAAACCGTGTGTCAAAGCGTAAAGGATAACAACTTGTTTCTCAACTGGAAGTGGTTTATGAAGCGGTTGTTTCAAAACTTCGATTGTACGACGACCACGGTTCAATTTCGCTTGAGTCGCAGCATCCAAATCTGAACCAAATTGCGTAAAGGCTTCAAGTTCACGATATGAAGCCAAGTCAAGACGAAGTGTACCAGCAACCTTCTTCATCGCTTTAATTTGCGCTGATCCACCTACACGTGATACGGAAGAACCCGCATCAATGGCTGGACGAATACCTGAGTTAAACAAGTTTTCTTGCAAGAAGATTTGTCCATCTGTGATTGAGATAACGTTTGTTGCGATATAAGCTGAGATATCTCCGGCTTGCGTTTGGATGATTGGCAAGGCAGTAATTGAACCACCCCCAAGATCATCTGAAACTTTAGCTGAACGTTCCAAAAGACGTGAGTGGAGATAGAAGACATCCCCTGGGTAGGCTTCACGACCTGGTGGACGACGGAGAAGCAATGAAAGTTCACGGTAGGCCACGGCTTGTTTAGACAAATCATCATAAACAATCAAGACGTGTTTTCCGTTATACATGAACTCTTCAGCCATTGCAACACCAGCGTAAGGTGCGATGTAAAGCAATGGTGATGGTTGTGATGCTGAGGCAGTCACAACGATTGTGTAATCAAGAGCACCATGTTTACGGAGAGTTTCTACTTGTGTACGAACGGTTGATTCTTTTTGACCAATAGCCACATAAATACAGATCATATCTTGTCCTTTTTGGTTCAAGATAGCATCAATGGCTACTGAAGTTTTACCAGTTTGGCGGTCTCCGATGACCAACTCACGTTGACCACGTCCAATTGGAACCAAGGCATCAATGGCCTTAAGACCAGTTTGCAATGGCTCAGAAACTGATTTACGTTGCATAACACCTGGAGCAGGTGTTTCAACTGGACGGAAACCTGTTGTTTCGATGTCACCAAGACCATCAACTGGTTGCCCAAGTGGGTTTACTACACGACCAATAAGGGCTTCACCAACTGGAACTTCCATGATTTTTCCAGTACGTTTAACAATATCGCCTTCACGAATTGCTACGAAATCCCCCAAGATAATGATACCGACATCATTAGTTTCAAGGTTTTGGGCCATACCATAGGCACCATTTTCAAATTCGAGCAACTCACCACTCATAGCGTTATCAAGACCACGAGCACGTGCGATACCGTCACCGATATAGGTAACGACACCAGTTTCAGTGACGTCAAAGTTTGGCTGGAAGTTTTCAATTTGCTTTTTAATTAAAGCGCTAATTTCTTGTGCGTTAATTGCCAAAAGTCACACCACTTTCTATTTCAAATTCGTTTTAAAGGTTTGCAATTGACTGCGAATTGACGTGTCAATAACCTTATTTTTTGCTTTGATGACGAATCCTCCGATGAGATCCTCATCAATTTTTTCTGCTAAACGACGTGTCTTAATCTCAAATTTTTGTGAAACAATCGCCAAAAGTCGGGCTTTTTGTTCCTCAGACAAGGGACTCGCTGATGTCACAGTGACATCGTAAGTATTGTCTTCTTGATCAAAGAGCTCAAGGACCAATTTCAACACATCATAGAGAATGTTGGCACGGTCATTGAGTAAGATTACCTCAAGAAAATTGTTCATATACACTGAACAAGACTCTTGAAACAAGCTCAAACTTTCTTTTTTAGCTTCACTTGTCACATTTTCCTGCGACAAGAAGGTTTTTAGTTTTGTTTCAGCAAAAACTGTTAGGATTTGCCTTACTTCTTCTTGGATTGTTGACACGGCGTCTTGTTCAAAAGCGACTTCTACCAGGCTTCTGGCATACTGCTCAACAAGAGCTTGTGTTTTCTTATCCATTAAGCATCTCCTAATTGATCAAGATAGCTATCAATCAAGTCAGATTGCGCTTTAGCATCAAGGTTTTGTTTCATAACTTTTTCCGCCAAGAGGACAGTCAAGTCTGCAACTTCACCTTTAACGCCAGCAAGTGCTTCCACACGGCTTTGGGCGATGTCTTGATTTGCTTTTTCTTTCAAGCGTTTAGCTTCATCATGTGCTTCTGCAATGATTTTAGATTCTTGAGTTTTACCAGTTTCCTTGGCCCCATCAATAATTTGAGCTGCCTCAGTGCGAGCACCTGCCAACTCATCTTGACGTTTTTGTGCCAAGCGTTCTGCTTCTTGACGAGCATTTTCAGCACTATCAATATCTGTGGCAATTTTCTTTTCACGAGCAGCAAAGATTCCTGTAATTTGATCCCATGCGAATTTACGGATGAGGTAATACAAGAGAAAAACTGAGCCGAGTGTGATAATGATATTACCAAGTGTCGTACTATTAATAAGTATTGACATTTCATTTCTCCCTTTCTTAATTATTCTTCGTTGACTTTATCACCAATATAGTTTGAACTTAGGATAATAAAGACATAGGCTTGGATAAAGCCGATAAAGGCTGAAAAGGCAACCCAGACAAGGTTCAAAGCAAAGGATACAGGTGCTGCAAAAGCAGACCAGGTCACCAATTGAAGAATCAAGCCAGTAAGTACCTCACCAGAATAAATGTTACCAAACAAACGCAAGGCCAATGAAGCAAGGTTGGTTAATTGTTCCAAAATGTTCATTGGGAGCATAGCTGGGTATGGTGAAAGGTAGCCCTTTAGATAGCCTTTAAACCCTTTTTTACGGATCCCCTCAATATGACTAATGAGGGTAATAATCAAAGAAAGAGTGATAGTAACACCGAAGTTCGATGTTGGAGAAGTCCAAAAATTGTAATGCTCACTTTTTACAGACACAAGCAAACCTAAGTTGTTTGCTGTAAAAACAAAGGTGAAAATTACAAACAAGAGCAAACTATAATTCTTCGTGAATTTCCCAAGACTTTGAGAAATGGTACTGTTCACAAACTCATAGATGAACTCAAGCACATTTTGTTTTCCCTTTGGTTTAATGGTCATCTTACGACTTGACCAGAAAACCACTCCAAAAACGATAATTACTGTCAAGAGAGACATGGCAAGGACAGTCAAGTCAAAATCAATCCCAAATAATGAGACGGTTGGATTACTTGTAGTTTCCACTGCTCATCCCTCCTTCATCTTTTTATTTGTCTATTAGACAATGTAGCTAAGGGCAAACAATACGAAGAAGGTACCTTCGATAAAGGCAACACCAGTAAACATCAATGTTTGAAGTTTGCTAAACATCTCAGGTTGGCGAGCTGCAGATTTAGCGATATTGGCAACGAGGATACCCTCACCAATAGATACACCCATAACGGCCAAACCGAGGGCTAAGATAGTTAAATTCATAGTAGAATTCTCCTTTTAATTTTTTTTACCCTGTTATTTTAGTCCTATTTTTCACGAAAGTCAACGAATTGATGGTTTTTTAGACGTTTTCACTGACTTTACCTAACGTTTTCACTAATTTTACGTAAGCGTTTACTTTTAATGAAAAACTAGTCTGCTTATTACAAAAAAAACAAGCCTAACTATGGTAGGTTAGACTTGTTTGGGAAATTTATGAAAAAAAGAAAGTTTCACTGTCTGACTCAGTGTTAGAGGTCGCGAGTGCTACCGAACCAAGTTCAGCAATACTTATTAGGATGGTCATAGTATAGCTTGAGTTACTTAAAGAAAGCTGAAAAAATAAAGATTCTTTATTTATCCTCATCGAAGAAACACGGCATTCCGCCGTGTTTCTATGTTTATTTCACCAATTTCTTCATTTCTTCAATACGTACGACTGTTGCATCGTATTTAGCTTGGTAATCTTCTTGTTTGTCGCGTTCTTTTTGGACGACTTCTGGTTTGGCATTGGCTACGAAGCGTTCGTTGCTAAGTTTCTTACCAACCATGTCGAGTTCTTTTTGCCATTTGGCTAATTCTTTTTCAAGGCGAGCCAATTCTTCTTCGACATTAAGAAGGTCAGCGAGTGGCAAGTAGATTTCTGCACCTGTAATGATGCTTGACATAACCAAGTCAGGTACTTCGACATCTGCTGCAATTTCCAAATGTTCTGGGTTTGTGAAGCGTTTGATGTAGTTGACATTATCATTAAAGAAAGCGTCGAGCTTGCTGTCGCTTGTCTTGATCAAGATAGTGATTGGTTTACTTGGCGCTACGTTCACTTCTGCACGTGAGTTACGAACGGAGCGAATCACATCTTTAAGAGCTTCGACGCCAGCTGCCGCTTCTTCGTTTTCAAATTCTGGACGAACCACTGGATATTCAGCAGTCACGATTGTTCCTTCAGAGATTTGACCGTAGATTTCCTCAGTCACGAATGGCATGATTGGGTGAAGGAGACGCAAGATTTGATCCAAGGTGTAAAGAAGAACCGAACGAGTGATGACTTTTTCGTCCTCATTGTCGCTGTATAGCACTTCCTTAGTCAACTCAACATACCAGTCCGCAAACTCATCCCAGATGAAGTTGTAGAGGATGTGACCAGCCACACCAAATTCGAACTTGTCAAAGTTTTCAGTGACTTTTCCAATAGTTTCGTTGAGGTTATGGAGAATCCAACGGTCTGTGACATTACCTGCTTGACCAGCAGCCACTTTAGCTACATTTTCACGTGCCGCATCCAAGGTCAATCCTTCATTGTTCATGAGGATGTAACGAGAGATGTTCCAAATCTTGTTAATGAAGTTCCAAGACGCATCCATTTTCTCGTAAGAGAAACGCACGTCTTGCCCTGGTGCAGAACCGTTTGAAAGGAACCAACGAAGGGCATCGGCACCGTATTTCTCGATAACATCCATTGGGTCAATCCCGTTACCGAGTGACTTAGACATCTTACGTCCTTGCTCGTCACGGATCAAACCGTGAATCAAGACGTTCTTAAATGGTTGGCGTCCTGTGAATTCCAATGATTGGAAGATCATACGAGACACCCAGAAGAAGATGATATCGTAACCTGTTACCAAAGTTGAAGTTGGGAAGTAACGTTTGAAGTCTTCTGCTTCCACATCAGGCCAACCCATAGTTGAGAATGGCCAGAGGGCAGAACTGAACCAAGTATCCAAGACATCTTCATCCTGTTTCCATCCGTCGCCTTCAGGTGCTTCTTCGCCAACGTACATTTCACCCTCGGCATTGTACCAAGCAGGGATTTGGTGACCCCACCAGAGCTGACGAGAAATAACCCAATCGTGGACATTTTCCATCCATTGAAGGAAGGTATCATTGAAACGAGGTGGGTAGAATTCTACCTTGTCCTCTGTATCTTGGTTGGCAATAGCATTTTTAGCCAATTGGTCCATCTTAACAAACCATTGTGTTGACAAACGTGGCTCAACAGGCACACCTGTACGCTCTGAGTGACCAACTGAGTGAGTCATTTTCTCAATTTCAACAAGGGCACCGATTTCTTCCAATTTCTTAACAACAGCCTTACGAGCTTCAAAGCGGTCCATGCCGTTGAATTCACCAGCCAATTCATTCATGGTACCATCATCGTTCATGACGTTGACTTGTGGCAAGTTGTGACGTTGACCAACTAAGAAGTCGTTAGGGTCGTGGGCAGGAGTGATTTTAACCACACCAGTACCGAATTCAGGGTCTGCGTGTTCATCTCCAACGATTGGGATTGGCTTGTTCAAGATTGGCAAGATAACATTTTTACCAATCAAATCTTTATAACGGTCATCATTTGGGTTAACCGCTACGGCAGTATCCCCAAACATAGTTTCAGGACGTGTTGTTGCCACTTCAAGTGCACGTGAACCATCTTCCAACATGTAGTTCATGTGGTAGAAGGCACCTTCGACATCCTTGTGAATAACCTCGATATCAGAAAGGGCTGTACGAGCTTTTGGATCCCAGTTGATGATAAATTCACCACGGTAGATCCAACCTTTTTTGTAAAGCTCTACAAAGACCTTACGAACTGCTTTTGACAAACCTTCGTCAAGAGTGAAACGTTCACGAGAGTAATCCACTGAAATCCCCATCTTGCCCCATTGTTGCTTGATGGTTGAAGCATACTCGTCTTTCCATTCCCAGACTTTATCAAGGAATTTTTCACGACCCAGGTCATAACGAGAAGTGCCACTTTCAGCCAAACGGGCTTCAACTTTGGCTTGAGTAGCAATACCTGCATGGTCCATACCAGGAAGCCAAAGTGTATCGAAACCTTGCATCCGTTTTTGACGGATAATGATATCTTGTAAGGTTGTATCCCAAGCGTGACCAAGGTGAAGTTTCCCAGTTACGTTTGGTGGGGGAATTACGATTGAATAAGGCTTAGCCTTTTTATCGCCTGAAGGCTTGAAAACATCTTCGTCAAGCCATTTTTGGTAACGACCAGCCTCAACCTCGGCTGGATTGTATTTTGGTGAAAGTTCTTTAGACATGTGTGTTCTCCTTAGTGTATTGTATTTAAATCAACAGTTTATGATTTTTTTGCAGTTCTGGCATAGATATGACTCTACCATTAAAAAAATATTTATAGGGCGTCGTATTGACAGTAACTATTCCAATTTCTATATGGATAAACCTGCCAAACTCTACCTCAAATAGTTCCTTATGTGCCTCAATCTCAGTCTTCAGTTTTCGTAATTTTGAAAACTCTTTATAGATTGAAGTGTTAATGATGCTTTTACATTGTCTCATATTTCTTGCTAAACCATAATTTTTTAAATCGTAAATATATAAAGTGGAATCATATATAAAGAATAAATCAATCTCTTCCATTATTTTTTTTGATTTTATTAATTTTTTTATTTCTTTATGTTTTGATTGATTTAAATAATAATTTGTCTTAGCATTAATATCAAATTTTAAAGCTATATCTTTGAGTTCGGGTAATAACCGCTCATCAAAATTTTCTTTAATTAATCGTGCCCATTCTTTTCCATTTTTTTTATTCAAAATATCTGTTCGTAATATTCTGTATGAAAAGTATCTAGCAGATTCTCTAAAAGAAAAGACTGGAACTAAATCGAAATTCGAAAAGTTTATTAAAGGGGAACGAAACATTCTTTTATTTGGCTCACCTACTAAACTTTCAATTTTATTTCTATAAAACTCTAGATTATTAAGAGTTAAATTTTCAATCATCAATTTGGCGGTATCTACAGATATTCCCTGATTTAAAGCTAAATCATTAACAAGTAAGTTCCTTTCAGCAACACTAACATAGTTGTTACCCAGCTTAAAAGCTCTTTCATCATCCGTAACACTCAAATAATTTTCTATGATTGAAGGGGATACCTTTTTAACTTTTTCAAGGTATCTCATGATAATATCAATTTTTTTATCTCCAATTACAACTATCTCATCCCTCGTTTCGCTAATATATTTAGAAAATTGTTCAAATATTCGACGTGGAAATACAATCCCTTCTCCTCTAGTGAATTGAATTTCATCTCTTTCTTGTTCTTTTAGAAAAGGCAAAATATCAATATAATTATCTAACTGAATTATTGAAAAAGTTAACCCGAATAAATCAAACATATCTTGAAAATTTATAGATGAAATTTTCTTAGATTGAATATCTTCCGCTAATTCCATTTTTAAAAGTTCATTAACAATCAGTTCTAAACATGTTTTTAATTCTCCTAAAAATACTCTGGGATCAAAAAAGATGTATGAGCTTATTCTTTTAAACTGCTTAATAAGCAAATCAATACAATCACAATCTTCTTGGATAAAATCTGTATCTAAATATATTGTAATTTTGCTTAACACGCTTGCTAACAAACTCATTTGAATAATCATGTAACTCCTATCATATAACGATAGACTGTTTCTTATTTTCATCATGATTTCTTTTCTAACACAATTGATTAATTGTTTAATCCCACTGTTACTCAATGTAAAAGTTTTTGATATATCTAACTCTAAAAAATGTAGTTCCTCCAAATTTTGTCCAATAATTTGATTCCCCTTAGTTTGAAGAGAAGGACGTTTGAATTTTGAAAATAGATTCGGTAATTCAATTTGGATATTCTCTGATACACTTGAAGCAAAAATTGTCACCAAAAATTTAAAAATCTCATTATTTTCATCAATAACTCCACTAGTATTTAAAAAGTACTCTAGAGTATCTTTATCTAACTCAATAATCTGATTATTCATTTTCATCTCTCCCACTCACTATTCAGTAACCCATACCTCAACTCATCACAGCGCTTGCCTTAGGTATCTTTCCGATTTCGGATGCGGGCTTCAAGAGTAAAGCTAAGCTTCTCAGCGATTCGTTCTGGCAATTCAGCACTAGTCATCCTTCCTCCTCGCTTTCTTGATAAAGCTTCCCATGGGGTCGACACGATTATCTAGATAGCGATAGACACGCTTATGACCATCACCCATAAAGTAAGTCGGTGCAAAAGAATCATTACGGAAATGGCCCTTATCATCTAACAAATCAGACTCAGCAAGGCGGTCTAGAATCTTAGCAAAGATATGGCAGATACCATCTTCCTCGATAATTCTGTCAACCTTACAATCTAGAATGACTGGACAGGCATTCAGGATAGGTGCTTGTGTCAAATCAGAAGGTTGAAAATCTATGCCGAGTTTAGCAATCTTTTCACGGTGACTAATAAATCCAGCCTGCTCCATCTCCAGCATAAAACTTTCATCAGGAATATTTACTGTGAACTTCTGATAATGTTTAATCTGGTCTGCAGCATTTTCCTCACTACCGACCCCTATTACGAGCCAATCTCCTAGACTATAAGAAGAACTACAAGTCGTTACATTATAGCCATAGGTCTGGTCCTGGTAACCCAAGATAAAAATGGGAAAACCATAGTACAATTTACTGGTCTCAAAAGATTGCTTCATGTCACCCTCCTCTGATAGGAACGTAGACCTCGCTTTCGCTCCGTCTGCATCAATATCTCTAAATTCACCTGCGACCTTCGGTCTTGGTTCTTTAAAAGCTATAGAAAATCCCTGCCATAACCATGACAGGGACGAATATGTATCCGCGGTACCACCCAGTTTTGAGTGGCAACCACTCACAGCTTTCTTGATTCAATTTGATCATCAGCAACCAGCTTTGACATTTGTGCGGATTTCTCAGTACCACCGCTTCCTGTGACAAATGGGCTTCAAAGCACCTCTGAATGGTCTTATTTTATCACAATTTTAAGACCAAGACAAATGAAATTGTGGGGCCCTGAAGTTGCAAATAAGTCAGACTACAGATTTCACCTTTTAATAGGAATCCAATCCCTCATTTTATTCTCATTAGAAAAATCCCTGTCTTTCAACAAGGATTTCATCTTATTTTTCTTCCTTAGCTCTTTCTTCTTCAAGCCATTTTTCATAGCTTTCGAGTAGATTAATAGCCATTTGAGTGGCTAAGGCTAGCGAGAAGGCTTCGGTGCCTTCGGTCGTTTCATCTTGAACTTCCAGTTTACTTTCCTCGTAAATGGCTTTGAGAGCCTTGTTGCTAAGCGTGTCTTTAAATGCTTGAAATTCTTTCATGGTCAAAGCCTCCTTGATTTCGGGTAACTTTCGAAAATGCTGTTACCGTTTTCACCTTAAGTTTACACCATTTCAGAGAAAATGCAAGGACTTTTGCTAACAACTACGGAAGGTTTTCAGACAACTAAAAAGCTATTGGACTGGGGTTGCAGCGCTTCCTGAGATGTACTCTGTTGTGTAGGCGACGATAGCTCCTGACTCGGCATTAACTGCGTATTTATAACGTAGACCACTAGCTGCGTAATCAAAACTGATATTATAAACCTTACCGTCTCCTTCAGTCTTCAAATCTGTCGTTATGTTAGTAACAGAACCTGCAGCTAAGCCGGCATGATTAAGGGCTGTCGTTTGAGCGGCGTCTTTAGATACCGGTGGGGTATCTTTATCTTCGCTAGGTTGTGTCTTGTCTTTATTGTCATCAGTCTTTTGAGCATCATCTTCATCATTAGAAGTTGGATGATCGCTCTTCTGATTCAAAATAGACCCAGATTGACCATCAATAGTGTAATCAAAGTGATTGTCTGGTGTTGTGAAACTAATCTTATAACTGCCATGCAAGCCTGTACGTATTTTTGAGACTGTTGATTGGGAAATCTCAGAGGTTTTAACACCCGCATTTTTGTAGGCAACATCTGCTGCATCTTGTTCTGACAAGCGATAACCTGAACCGTTATAGATAAACAGGGCTGCAGCGATGACAACTGGGATAGCAAGTAGGAACACATAGCCCACAAGCTTTTTCATTTTTCGCATAAAATTCTCCGCTATTTTAATCTAATACTACTATTATATCTTAAAGTTCTAAAATTGTCAGATAAACTTGGCCTTTTTTTATAACAAACTCATAAAAAGTCCCTGACAGACATCAGGAACTTCTACGAATAGTCGCTAATTGACCGGTCACGAAGACCAAGATAGCTATCCAAATAAAGATGAACCCCTTCAATTCTCCCATAGTAACAGTCTCACCAAAAATGAGAATAGCCACAAGCAGTTGAATGGTAGGATTAAGGTACTGGATAAAGCCGATAAGGTTAAGCGGTGCCCTTTTAACTGCCTCAGAGAAGCAGAGAAGGGGAACAGCCGTCACCACACCTGAGATGGCTAGGAGAAACATTTCCATGCTCGAGTATGAGGAAAATGACTCTGGTGAAAAGAAGGCCAAATAGACTACTACAAAAGGAAGAAGAAAACCACTTTCCACTAACATAGCCACATCACTAGACAACTTGACCCCCTTCTTGATCAAGCCATAAAAACCAAAACTCAGGGCTAATCCTAAAGAAACCATGGGAAGTTTTCCTGTATTAAGAACAAGAACCAATACTCCTATAAAAGCTAAAAATACTGCTGCCCACATGGTTCTGCTCAGAGATTCTCGAAGAAAAATAAGAGCAAATAGGATAGAAATAATAGGCATAATATAATAACCTAAACTAGCTTGTGTCGCTTGCCCATGACCCACAGCATAGATATAAATCAACCAGTTGGCTGCTATGAGAAAGCTGGCAAGCAACATACGAAGCAAGGCCTTCTTATCTTGCCAAAGTTCTACAAGTTCGACTTTAAAACGTGTATTTTGTTTAGCTATTAGCGCATAACCCAGCATGGTCACTACAGTAAAGACAATCCGCCATGAGAAGGTGTTATAGGCTGAAACACCTGCTAAAAGCTTCCAAAAAAGGGATAAAAATCCCCATTGAATATAGGTTGCTAGTCCAAAGAGCAACCCTTGATTCTTTCTAGTCAACGACAACACCTGCTTTATCCACAGATAGGATGAAGGTTTCACCGTCTAATCCAAGACCATCGATAGCTGCTTTGAAGGCTTCAGACTTGTCCTTGGGTGTCAGAGTCATTACTGTTGGACCAGCTCCTGATAGATAGGTTGCATAGGCACCGTATTGGCCTGACAATTCCTTAATGGTCGCAAATTCCTTGACCAATTTTTGGCGGTAGCGTTCGTGGAACATGTCTCCTTGAATGGCACGTCCCGCTTTAATCAAATCCCCTGCAAAGAGCGCAGCAATAGCAACATTGGCAATGGATGATGCAGCTACAGCTTCTTTGTAAGGCAAGTCACTTGGAAGCACCCCACGTGAATCAGAGGTCTTGAGTTCATAGCTCGGAATAAAGGCCACAAAGGCACACTCTGGAAAATCTGCCACGATGCTATTAACATGTTCATCCACATAAGAGGCTACAACAAGATTTCCAAAGATAGCTGGGGCAACATTGTCTGGGTGGCCTTCAATCTTGGTTGCAATATCAAGTTTATCATCATCTGATAGCTTCAGATCTGCCAACTGATTGGCCAACTCAATCCCTGCGACAATAACAGAGCTTGAAGAACCAAGCCCACGCGCCAAGGGAATATCCGACGTCATCACCAATTTATGAGGTTGCAAATCAGACTTAACTTGCAAGGCTGTTGAAATGAGGAGATTGTTTTCATCTGACGGAATATCTCCCAAATCATGTTCAATATGCCATGAATCTGCCGGTTCAAGCACCTCAATTGTCAAATATTTAGAAACGGCAACACCCACAGAGTCAAAGCCTGGACCAATATTGGCAGATGTTGCTGGAACAGTAATTTTCATAATAACACACCAAAAGGAGGAAAGCCATCAGCGACTTTTCTCCTTGATACCTTTCTTATACGCACCAATACGGGCTTATCAATTAGTTAGACAAAACTTTCAATGTGTTAACAACAGTGAAGTCTTCTGCTGCTTCAAGTTTCTCAGTAACCGCTTGGAGTTGTGTCTTAGACATAGCATGTGTAATCACAACAATACGAGCTGTTGTGCCATTTGCTTTTTGTTGCAAAACTTGTTCAAATGAAATATCTTCTGAGTTGAAGATTTGAGACAAGTGAAGGATTTTTCCTTTTTCGTCTGGCGTATCAAGGGCAAAGTAATAGTTGCTCTTAACGTCCGCTGGATTAGCCAACGGCAAGTCACGACGGAACTCGTTGAATGGTTTCCCAACATTGCCATCTGAAAGACGACGAGCAATACGGATAATGTCTGCCAAAACAGATGTTGCTGTTGGTTTTTGACCAGCACCTGGACCATAATACATTGATTCGCCAATACCGATAGATTCAACAAAGACTGCATTCATAACATCGTTGACACTAGCAAGTGGGTGATTTTTTGGCAAGAATGTTGGTGATACTTCTGCTGAAATTCCTGATTCTACTTCACGCACATCACCAACCAATTTGATGACATAACCCAATTCTTGAGCGACAGCTACATCATCAGTAGAGATGTTCGTAATTCCCTTGTGAGACACATCGTCAAAATCAATTGTAGCACCAAATCCAAATTGGCTTAGGATAACGGCTTTATAAGCAGCGTCAATACCTTCAACGTCGTTGGTTGGATCACTTTCAGCATAACCAAGTTCTTGAGCAGTCTTGAGGGCATCTTCGTATGACCAACCTTCGTCAACCATCTTAGTCATCATAAAGTTAGATGTTCCGTTGAGCACACCAAGGATACGTGTCACCTTGTCAGATGTCAAAGAGTTAGCCAAAGTACGCAAAATTGGAATACCACCAGCTACGGCAGCTTCGTAGTAGAAAGCCACACCCTTATCTTGAGCAAGGGTAATCAACTCTTTTCCATGAGTGGCAATCAAGTCTTTATTGGCAGAAACAACGTTTTTACCAGCTTCGAGCGCTTTAGTGATGAAGGTGCGGGCTGGCTCGATACGTCCCATCAATTCGACCACGATTTGAATGTCATCGTCGTTAAGGATTTCGTCAACATTTGTGACAAAATTGTAGTCGTTACCAGCAGCAAGAAGTCGATTTTTTTCCTCGTCATCTTTAACCAAAACTTTTGCAATTTCAAGCTGATCACGTGAGGCTGCAAGAACCTTTTCACCATTTTCCTGCAAGAGGAAAGGAATACCACTAGCTACTGTACCAAAGCCAAGTAATCCAATTTTAATAGACATTTACGATTTCTCCTTAAAAACATACATTTTTTTAATTGTACCATATTTCTGTCGGAATTGACAGAATATTGTTGCCATTTAAGGTGGCAAGTATCCTTTTTTACTGAAAATTCTGTGCAATTCCACCTTATTTTTGTTAAAATAATAGTTAGACCTATTTGAAAGGGGATACAATGACTTTTCAAGCTCAAAAATCAACCAAACCTAAACGAAAGAAGATGAATTTTCTTCTACTTGTCATAAATCTGGCACTTCTCGGTATCTTGGCCGTTTTTATGTTAAACCGTCCAAACCAGTCGAAAACCAATCAAAAACATGCCCAGACGAGTCAGTCTAAGAGTACAGCCAATTGGAAGACCTATGACGATCCTGTTCAAATTCCTATCCTCATGTACCATGCTGTTCACGTTATGGATCCATCTGAGGCTTCTAACGCCAACCTGATTGTTGCTCCGGACAACTTCGAAGCACAAATCAAGGCCATGGTAGATGCAGGTTACTATTTCCTAACTCCTGAAGAAGCCTACAAAGCCTTCACTGAAAACGCCCTACCTGCTAAGAAGGTTGTCTGGCTGACCTTTGACGATGGTAACGAAGACTTCTATACGATTGCCTATCCTATTCTCAAAAAATACAAGGCTAAGGCAACCAATAATATTATCACTGGCTTTGTCAAGAAAGGAAACGCTGGAAATCTGACTGTTAAACAGATGAAAGAAATGATGGCACACGGCATGAGCTTCCAATCTCATACGGTCAACCACCCTGATTTGTCTGTCAATGACAAGGCGACGCAAAAGGTTGAATTAACGGATTCTATTGACTTTCTTGAGGATAAACTCAATACCAAGGTTAATACCATTGCTTATCCGTCAGGCCGCTACAACCAAACGACCTTGGACTTGGCTAAGAAAACTTACAAGTTAGGACTGACTACCAACGAAGGACTGGCTAGTGCTAAGGATGGCCTCCTCTCACTTAATCGTGTCCGCATCCTACCAACAACAACCTCTAAAGGACTTCTCAGCGAGATTGCTACTGACAATAAGTAAAAGAAATCACTTGATTAACGGTCAAGTGATTTTTCTATTGTCTAGTCAAATATTTCTGATAGAATGGTCACACCCTTTTCAATTTCAGCATCACTTAGTGTGATTGGTGGCAAAAGACGGATCACATTGGTTCCTGCAATTAAGACAATCAGCCCCTTATCTCTGGCTGCTTGAACCAATTCTCCTAGATTGCCAGTAGTCTCGATTCCAATCATATAACCCAAGCCACGGACAGTGGTAACCGTCTCTTTATCAGATAAAGCTGTCTGCAATTTTGCTTGTAGCTTATTTCCACTTTCAAGAGCAGTGTCAAGAAAACCAGGTGCTAACATAACTTCAAGCGTGGCCTTAGCAGCCGCCATAGCCAGCTTATTGCCTCCAAAGGTAGAGCCGTGACTTCCGTAAGAGAAGGCTTCTCCAAGAGATGACTTAGCAAGCATGGCACCAACTGGCACCCCATTTGCCAAACCTTTAGCTAGGGTAAAGATATCTGGTTCAATATCGTAGTGTTCATAAGCATAAAGCTTACCAGTACGACCGATACCAGTCTGAACCTCATCTACGATGAGATAAATACCCGTTTCCTTACAAAAATCAGACAAAGCCTTAACAAAGTCCTTATCCGCAGGTTGCACGCCTGATTCCCCTTGGACCAACTCTAGCATAATAGCCGCTGTTTCGTCACTAGCTAGGGCCTTGACACTGTCTATGTCATTGAAAATAGCATAGCTAAAGTGGGGTACACCTTCACCAAAACCTTGTTTAATTTTATCCTGACCTGTAGCAGACATAGATCCAAAGGTTCGACCATGGAAGGAATTTTGGAAGGTAATGATTTCTTGTTTACCCGATGCCTTACGGGCGATTTTAATGGCTGCCTCATTGGCCTCTGCACCACTGTTACAGAAAAAGGCCAGATAATCCTTGTCAGCAATTAAAAGGCTAGCAACATCTTCTTGCAACTGATTGTCATAAAGGTTAGGCTGGTGCAAAATCTTGCCCACCTGCTCTGTTAGAGCCTGATTGACAGAGGGATGATAGCCCAGATTAGTTACCCCGATACCAGATGAAAAATCCAAGTAGGTCTTGCCAGTTGTATCTGTCAGGTAATTACCATGGGCCGAAGCAAAATCAATCGCTGCCCGTTTATAATTTGAAAATAGTTTTGTCATCGTTTACTCCTTGATTATGGTACCATCTGTCAGGTTATCACCAATAATGACCTGCTCAACACCAGATTCAACTGTCTGAACAGCACTTTGAATTTTAGGAATCATGCCCCCAGTAATCACACCTGAATCTATTTTTTTCTGAACGTCCACAAGATTAAGATGCTCCAAAACTTGTCTATTCTCTAAAACACCCTTGACATCTGTCATAAGGATAAGTTTTTTGGCACCTAGACTAATTGCCACAGCTCTAGCAAGGTAATCCGCATTGATATTGAGCAAATCACCCTGCTCACTGTAACCCAAGCTAGGAATCAAAGGAAGCTTGCTTTGAGCAAGGAGTGCTACTAGGGTCTGATTAGTGATATGGCTGACCTCACCCACAAAGCCATAAGTCTCTTGATCTAAGAAATCAGCATGGACAAGGTCTGGAAGCTCATCTATGACCTGATAGGCTGGCAAACCTGCCTGTCTCAACTGACCTCCTAAATTTTTCCCAACCATATCAACTAAGGCTTCTTTGATTAGACCCATATCTGACTGACTCGTCACACGCAGACCATTGATCTTGTGGATTGGGATATCATGTTCCTCCATGAGTTGATTGATCGCAAAGCCACCCCCATGGACGATGATTATTTTTTGACCAGCCTGCTGCCATTCTGACAGTTTAGTCAGTATCTCAGGAGTTAGCTGTTTACTGGCTACTCCACCAATCTTAATTACAATATATTCAGTAGTCATCAGTTAACTCCTTTTCCTTAGACAGTCTAAGTGTGATAGAGGGCATTAATCTTAACGTAATCGTAAGAAAGATCACAACCCCAAGCGGTTCCTTTTTCACGTCCAGCATGAAGATCTACCGTAATGGTCACTTCATCAACATGCATGATGTCTTTCATTTCCTCATCATCAAAGGCAACAGGACTAGAAGCTAGCATGACTGGCAGTCCGCCAATCATAATATCTACATTATCCACAGGTACATCCACACCAGCATAGCCAACAGCAGCTAAAATACGTCCCCAGTTAGGATCTTCACCAAAAATGGCTGTTTTGACCAGACTGGAACCGACAACAGATTTTGCCATCATACGGGCATCAAGGGCATTCGGAGCATTAACCACATCAACCTGGATGAGCTTATTGGCACCTTCACCGTCCTTGGCAATCTTTTTAGCCAGTTCTTGCATCACAAAATTCAGCATTTTTGAAAATTTATCGAACTCGGGTGTATCTGGCAGAATCTCTTCGTTGAGCGTGCAACCATTTGACATGACAAGCACCATATCATTAGTCGAAGTATCTCCGTCAACCGTAATCTGATTAAAAGTCTTTTCTACATTTTGACTCAAGGCTAATTGGAGAGTCTCACTGGAAATATTGGCATCACAAGTAATAAAACCGAGCATGGTCGCCATATTAGGGTGAATCATACCTGAGCCCTTAGCAACACCAGCCATAGTCACAACATCACGTCCAAAAGTCTCCGTCACAGCAATGGTCTTAGTCGCTGTATCTGTCGTCAAAATTGCCTTGGCGAAATCATCAGCATTACCATTAACCACTATCTTGGAAAGTCCATTTTTCAAGGTATCCATTGGTAGCAACTCACCAATAATCCCTGTAGAAGCCACACCAACCATATCAGGTTCAACACCTAGCTTTTCAGCGGTCCACTCCTGCATGGTGTAAGCATCCTCCAATCCTTGGGTCCCTGTACAAGAATTAGCCACACCTGAGTTAACAACGATAGCCTTCATTTTCCCAACCTTTTTTACCGAGGTCTTGGTCACAATCAAAGGAGCTGCGATAACCTTATTAGTCGTGTAAACCCCTGCCACACTGGCTGGCTTTTCAGAGACAATCCAACCAAAATCCATTTTTCTCTTTTTAAATCCTGCATGTAGCCCATCTGCTGAAAATCCAAGCGGGCTGGCAATCGTTCCATCTATGACTTTCATATTTTTTCTCCTATTTCTGTTCTTATCGCTACAAGTATGACGGTGTCATAAGCAAACCTTCTGTCTCATCCCACCCCTGCATGAGGTTGAGATTTTGAACCGCTTGACCAGCAGCCCCCTTAATCAAATTATCAATGACTGAAATAACCGTCAGAACATTAGTTTTTTCATTATAGGCAAAGCCGATGTCTGTAAAATTCGATCCAATGACATTATGGAGCTCTGGTAAATTATCTTGCACACGTACAAAAGGTTTATCATCATAAGCTTTTGCAAAGGCTGAAGCGACATCAGAGATAGCTACGCCCTTCTTCAATTTGCAATAAACCGTAGCCATAATCCCACGATTAACCGGTAAAAGCGACGTTGAAAACTGAATCTCCGGCATATCAGCATCAAAAGCCCTCAAAGTCTGGACAATCTCTGGAATATGCTGATGATGATTGAGCTTATAGGTCACATAATTATCGTGAACATTGACAAAATGGCTAGACTCACTCAGAGCCTTACCCGCACCAGTTAAACCAGACTTAGCATCCACAATGACGCTATCTGTCTCAATCAAACCAGCAGCAACCAAAGGAATCAAGGCCAATTCTGTCGCCGTCGCGTAACATCCAGGATTGGCAATAAATTTTTTATCCTTTACATCTGTATATTCTGACAATGCGTATGTAAATTTATTCAAAATCATTTCCTTAGCAGGTGATTTTTTATACCATTTTTCATAAATGGAACCCGGCAAGCGATGATCCCCAGATAAATCAATAATAGGAAAGCCAGCCTGAACAAATTCTTCTGCCAATGAACTAGCAACACCAGAAGGTGTGGCAAAGAAGACTAAGTCTGCCTTTTCCATAATCTTTTGGGCATCGAAAGCTTCTATTTCTAAATCACAAACACCTGTCAAATAGGGATACACTTCAGACAATCGTCGGCCTACTTCCTTGGTTGCGTGAATAGAAACAAGTTCTGCTTTTTTATGATTATTCAAAATTTTAACTAACTCTAAACCACTATAACCAGTGATACCAACGATTGAAATTTTCATTTATGCACTCCTTTTGAATAAATATGTGATTAGTTTATTGTATTTTTATTCATTTGTCAAGAGAAAAATGCAAAAATATGAAAAAACAAGCAGTATTTTCCAACCACTTGTTTCATAAATGCTATTTAATGATCAAATAAATGCAAATCTGCAATACGATTGACGGCCTCGACAAGACGTTCAGGCTTTACTAGCAGTCCGATACGAACATAACCATCACCCGCTGGTCCAAATCCTTTGCCTGGTGCCACAGCAACATGGGCCTTCTCAAGCAAAAGATCTGCAAAACTTTCACTGGTGTAGCCCTCAGGTACAGGCATCCAAGCATAGAAGGAACCTTTAGATGGAAAGGCCTGCCAGCCAATCTTAGCTGCTGCTTGCGTAAAAGCATCTCGACGGCTATCATAAACCGCATTTAGTTTGGCCACTGCCTCCTCAGATTTAGGATCTAAGAGAGCAGCAATCCCAGCATCCTGCAAAGCGGGAAAAATTCCCACAAAAAGGTGGTCCTGAATGAGGTTTAAGGCTTCAACCATCTCAGCATTTCCAGCCGCAAAGGCCAAGCGCCAACCTGCCATATTAAAGGTTTTTGAGAAGGTATAAAATTCAATTCCCACATCCTTGGCGCCGGGTACCGATAAAAAGCTAGGATTCTCATAACCCTGATAACCCAAAGCCCCGTAGGCCAAATCACTCACCACTCCTACTTCGTAGGTCTTAGCCCAAGCAACTAACTTTTCATAAAAAGCCTTAGTCGCCACAGCCCCCGTAGGATTATTCGGATAATTGATATAGATAAACTTAGCACGGCGAGCTGTCTCCTCAGGAATGGCATCCAGATCTGGCAAGAAATTATTTTCAGCCGTCAAAGGAAAGGTTTCATAGGTCACACGGCCTAAACTCACTCCTGACAAGTAATCTGGATAACCTGGGTCAGGCAAGAGCAGGAGGTCACCAGGATTCATCAAAGCTAGGGGTAATTCCACTAGTCCAATTTTAGCTCCACCCATGACACAAATCTCACGCTCTGCGTCCAAATTGACCCCATAATGTTTCTTGTAAAAACTAGTAGCTGCTTCCTTAAAGGGACGATTGCCTCGAAACTGTGAATACTTATGGCTAGCAGGATTTTTCGCTGAGACGCACAGCGCCTCAACAATATGGTCATAAGTCGGTTGGTCGGGATTGCCTTGACCGAGATTGATAACATCTGCTCCTTCCGCTACCTTGGCATTCACCTTGGCTACCAACCCTGCAAAAAACTGTTTTGGCAATTCTTTCAATAAATCAGATTCTTCAAATAACATAAACACTCCTTAATGATACAAGTCTGTGCGACGGTCCTCAAAAACGGGAATTTGACCTCGAACTCGGTCCACCTCTTCAAGATTAATATCAGCCGTAAAAATGCCCTCCTCATGTTCCTTGGCCTGCAAGACTACATTTCCTAGAGGATCTATAACCATGGAATGTCCCGAAAAGACATCGTCTGGTCCTGCTCCGACACGGTTAACAGCTACCACAAAGGCTTGGTTTTCAACCGCACGCGCCTTGAGTAAAATCTCCCATTGTTGCACACGAGGCTCAGGCCACTGAGCTACCACAAAAAGCACCTTGACACCTTGCGCCATCTGTGTTCTCACCCATTCAGGAAAACGAATGTCGTAACAAATGACACTAGCCGCTGTCACACCATCAAGCTCAAAAACAGACTCCGTAGCCCCAGCCGACATATACTGATCCTCCGCCATCAATCCAAAAAGATGGACCTTACTGTAGGTATTGATTAAGTCCCCAGACTTATTGTAGACATAGGTTGTATTGTAGAATTTGCCATCTTTCTCAATGGCAACAGACCCTCCGAGAATAGCCACAGCATGTTCTCTGGCAAAATGAGATAAGAGAGCTTGAGATTCCAGTCCATCCTTATCCGCAAGCCCGTCAAGTTCATCTAAAGCATAGCCTGTATTCCACATTTCAGGAAGCACAATAACATCGGGATTGTCATCAAGCGCCCTTTCCAACATCTCTTTCACGTGTTTTACATTTTCAGCAGGCTGTCCGTGAGCAACATCCATCTGTACTAATGCGATTTTCATAGTAACCTCGATTCTATATTAACCATTATAGCACTCCAAAAGACGTCACAAAAATTGAAAAATTCAATCTCCTGATAAAGAGAGGCTATCAAAAAAGGCTGGACACGTTGTCCAACCTGATTCTTTATCTCATTAAGCAATATCGACGTAACGACGAGCACCACTTGCTGTCATGTATGAGAGCCATGTGTGACCATCGGCTGTCAAAACCTTATCGTAGTTAACGCTCATACCCTTATCATAGTAGGCCAACTCTGGACTTGAAACCTTGGCCTCTGCCTTTATTGACGCACGACCTGTGAAGGTATAACGACCTGACTCTGGGAGACTTGGTTTCGCAGTTGGTTGACTTGCTTCAGCCTTGGCTGCGGCAATATCAACGTAACGACGGGCACCGCTTGCTGTCATGTATGAAAGCCATTGATGACCATCGGCTGTCAAAACTTTGTCATAGTTAACGCTCATACCCTTGTCATAGTAGGCCAACTCTGGACTTGAAACCTTAGCTTCTGCCTTGATTGACGCACGACCTGTGAAAGTATAAGTTCCTGTCGCTGGAAGACTTGGTTGGTCTACGGGTTTCGCAACCGGTTTGGCTTCTGGTTTAGTTTCTGTAGCTTTAACTGTTGCAATATCAACGTAACGACGGGCACCGCTTGTTGTCATGTATGAAAGCCATTGATGACCATCGGCTGTCAAAACCTTATCGTAGTTAACGCTCATACCCTTATCATAGTAGGCCAACTCTGGGCTTGAAACCTTAGCTTCTGCCTTGATTGACGCACGACCTGTAAAGGTATAAGTGCCTGATTCTGGAAGACTTGGTTTAGCAGTTGGTTGACTTGCTTCAGCCTTGGCTGCTGCAATATCAACGTAACGACGGGCACCGCTTGCTGTCATGTATGAAAGCCATTGATGACCATCGGCTGTCAAAACCTTGTCGTAGTTTACAGTCATACCCTTATCATAGTAGGCCAATTCTGGGCTTGAAACTTTGGCTTCTGCCTTAATTGACGCACGACCTGTGAAAGTATAAGTGCCTGATTCTGGGAGACTTGGTTTATCCGCTGGCTTAGCAACCGGTTTAACTTCTGGTTTAGTTTCTGTAGCTTTAACTGTTGCAATATCAACGTAACGACGGGCACCGCTTGCTGTCATGTATGAAAGCCATTGATGACCATCAGCTGTCAAAACCTTATCGTAGTTAACGCTCATACCTTTATCATAGTAGGCCAATTCTGGGCTTGAAACTTTGGCTTCTGCCTTAATTGACGCACGACCTGTGAAAGTATAAGTTCCTGTCGCTGGAAGGTTAATGGCACCTGTAGTGGCTGGTTTGCTTTCAGCAGGTTTGCTGCTAGTAGCATAATCGCCACCTTCGATACCGAAGTATTCTTCCAAACTCAAGCCTGAATCGTGAATATCTTTAGCTTCTTTACCCACATAGCGGATGTGCCATGCTTCTGGCATGTAGCCAGTTGAAGCTTCTTTACCTGCTTGGAAACGCACGATAAAGCCATAGTTATGTGCATTATCTTTAAGCCATTGACTAGCTCGTGCATCCTCAAGCAAGTTACCAGATTTATCAGTCAAGTCAAAGACCAAACCAGTTTGGTGTTCGCTAAATCCAGGACGAGCTGAGTAACGGTCCGCAGCTGCTTGACCATCACGGCTTACGTAGTTGTCGTAAAGAGTCTTTTGATAATCGTAAGAACGGAAACCACTGTATGAACGTCCAACATTCAAACCTTGGTTAATCATATCGTCACGAAGACGAACAAAGGCTGCTTTAGCTGTAGGATTTTCACCTGGGTTATAGTCCTTAGAAAGACCGTGTTTTTTATTGACAATAATAATATCATCGTATTTACCACGAACACTGTAATAAGAACCGTTATTGGTCAATTTCCCTGTTACATGGGATTCATTAGATTGAGGGACTGTGGCTGTAGTTTCGGTAATATAAGTTCGTTTACCATCCAACATATAGTAAAGATGAACAGAATAGCTACCAGCATCGCCCTTGTGGCTGGCTGTATCGACATGAACCTTGTAGCTACCGTCTGATTGTTTATCAGCATGGTACCATGTAAGGTCATCTTGACCATTCTTATCTGACCAAATTGGAACACGAACTTCTTGAACTGTCTTGCCACCACCTGAAACATTAGTTACGACAACATCAAAGCCGTTAGACGTTTGGTTGGTGATCGTCAATTCCCCTGCTACTTGAGATTCAGGGACTGTGGCTGTAGTTTCGGTAATATAAGTTCGCTTACCATCTAACATATAGTAAAGATGCACGGCATAGGTACCAGCATCGCCCTTGTGGCTGGCTTTATCTACATGAACCTTGTAGCTACCGTCTAATTGTTTGTCGGCATGGTACCAAGTAAGATCATCTTGACCATTCTTATCTGACCAGATTGGAACACGCACTTCTTGGACTGTCTTGCCGCCACCTGAAACATCAGTTACGACAACATCAAAGCCATTAGACGTTTGGTTGGTAATCGTCAATTTTCCTGTTACTTGAGTTTCAGGGACTGTGGCTGTAGTTTCGGTAATATAAGTTCGTTTACCATCCAACATATAGTAAAGATGCACAGCATAGGTACCAGCATCGCCCTTGTGGCTGGCTTTATCTACATGAACCTTGTAGCTACCGTCTGATTGTTTATCAGCATGGTACCAAGTGAGGTCATCTTGACCATTCTTATCTGACCAAATTGGAACACGAACTTCTTGAACTGTCTTGCCACCACCTGAAACATCGGTAACCACAACATCGAAGCCGTTAGACGTTTGGTTGGTAATCGTTAATTTTCCTGCTACTTGAGATTCAGGAACTGTAGCTGTGGTTTCTGTAATATAAGTTCGTTTACCATCCAACATATAGTAAAGATGCACAGAATAAGTACCAGCGTCACCCTTGTGGCTGGCTTTATCTACATGAACCTTATAGCTACCGTCTGATTGTTTGTCGGCATGGTACCAAGTGAGATCGTCTTGACCATTCTTATCTGACCAAATTGGGACACGCACTTCTTGAACTGTCTTGCCACCACCTGAAACATTGGTAACCACAACATCAAAGCCGTTAGACGTTTGGTTGCTTATAGTAAGGTCACCTGAAACACGGTTTTCTTGTGGCTTAGACTCAGTAGTTTTCAAAGTCGCAATATCCACATAACGACGTGTACCACTGTAACTAATGTAAGAAATCCATTGGTGGTTATCCGCAGTCAAGACCTTGTCATAGTTCACTTTGTAGCCTTTTTCCAAGGTATAAAGTGTTTCTGCAGAGGCCTTAGGTTCGTTTTTAACATTCAAGCTACGTGTCACATTATAAGTACCACTTGCTGGAAGTTTTTCAGCACCAGTAGTTTCTGGTTTTGCTTGATTAGTCTCTGTTGGTTTAGCAGCTGGTGTTTCAGCTTTAGCAGGTGTCAAAGTCGCAATATCGGCATAGTAGCGAACATAGTCATAACCAATGTAAGAAATCCATTGGTGATTATCCGCAGTCAAAACTTTGTCATAGATGACATGATCACCCTTACTGAAAACAAAAGTAGGTTTGAGGTCTGCTTTTGGCTCTTTCTTAATATCTGTGTCACGTGTAAAGTAGAAAGTTCCTGTCGCTGGGATGTTCAAAGCCCCTGTTGTAACTTGAGCGCCATTAGAAGGCTTACCATCCCCACTACCACTATTACCACTGCCACTACCAGCTGCCACTGGTTTCACTGGAGCATAACGACGCACGCCAGAGTATGATTTGTAACTAATCCATTGGTAGCCGTCAGCTGTCACGACTTGGTCGTAGAAGACGCTATCCCCTGGATTCACATAAAATTCAGCCTTGGCAGAAACCTTAGGTTGATTCTTGATTTCTGTACGTTCCTTGTAGACATAAGTTCCTTGGCTTGGAAGGTCGCTGTCAGTAGTTGCTGTTGGTGCGCTCACCAAGCTAGTATTAACAGCCGCTCTCACCATACTAGATACATCAAGGTTAGCATCTTTTTCAGCTAGATTTGAGCGATTTGTCACAGCTGAAGGGGCAACTGCAGTTTCAGATGCTTTATCAGCTGTTTGTGAGGCACTGACTTCACTTGTCGCTTCGCTAGTAGCAGTTTCACTAGCTGTTTGACTTGTTGTTGAAGTTTCGCTAGCTTTCTCACTTGATGTCACTCCATTCGTTGCTACGCCACTGAAAATATCAGCCGCTGTTAAGGCATCACTATCTGAAGTCGCACGCAAAGTGGCATCTGAAGTCGTTGCGACTTCGTGGTGTTCGTCAGCCAAAGCTTGGCCCGCAAAGACCAAACTAGCTCCTAAAAGAACTGACGCAGCCCCAAAAGAATATTTACGAATTGAAAAACGTTGTTGTTCGTGTAAAAATTTTTCTCGTTTCATATTATTATTTCTCTCTATCAAATTGTTATTACCGATTGATTGTAACATTAGGTGACAAATATTACAAGTGTTTTACAAAAATTACTTTATATTTCTCACTTGTCCACTAGTATACCAAATTTTTTGACTTGTTCCCACTTAAATCATAAACTGTCCGATTTTCGTCATAATCGAAAAAAATGACTGATTATACTTATATATTCGTTGTTTTTCCAAAAAAATGGAAAATAAAGTAAAAACACGATAGCTTTAAATGCCATCATGTTTCATTTTTGAACCTTATATCAATGTCCTACATCTGAATATGAAATGTAATAACGTTGCCCATCTTTGACAAAACTATACCAGTTTCCATCAGGTAAAATTTCATATTTATCCCAATCAACATCACCTGCAGGCATTTTAGAAACAACCCCACTGTCTTTATCTGGTGCAGCATAGACAGGGGTTTCCTCATCAAGTGTCAATGTTCCAGAAGTAGCTTTCCAAGCACCTCGACCACCCTCAACTCCTCCAACTTGAGAAGCTGGTGTTGTTGCTTCAGCCACTTGTCCGCCATCTGTAGTACCTGCTTGAGCTTGTTCTTGAGAAGAAGCCTTAGGTGCTACTGCTGAGGCCTGATTGTCATTTTCTTCATTTGTGACTGCCGAAGATGATGATCGAGTTGATTTTTTATCCTTCTTAACGACCTTACTTGAGCTTGAAGATGACTTTTTAACCGTTTGGACTGAACTGCTACTTGTGCCAACACGCGCTGATTCATGGCTGTTAAATTTAGTCACCAAAAAGATAGCGAGGGTAACTACGATAAGGGCTAATACTAAACCAATAAGTTTACTTGTATTTTTCATGATTAATATTCCTTTTATTTGTTTTCCGTTACAAATATAACATCTTTATTTCTATATTTCAATACAATTTCATAAAATAATATAAAAATATTTCCTGCGATCTTCTATAATAGGGTGACCCCTATGTCTTAGCTAATAGCAATATAGCGACGTGCACCTGAATATGATAAGTAAGAAATCCAATAGTGACCATCTGCCTGAATAAGACTATCATAATTCACGGTATTTCCAGCATCATAGTATGCCAACTCAGGTGCAGAAATCTTTGGTTCTGCTTTGATACTTGCATAGCCTTTAAAAGTATAAACACCACTATTAGGAATTGATGGTTTAGAAGGATTAGATATAGTTGAAGCACTTTCTACAGTTGAAAGCTTTTGTACTGGAATATAGCGACGGTTTCCTGAATATGATAGATAAGAAATCCAGACATAACCATCTGACTGAAGTGTTTTATCATAATTGACAGTATTTCCCGCTTCATAATAGGCTAGTTCTGGGGCAGACATTTTTGGTTCGGATTTAATACTTACTCGCTCAGTAAATTGATAAGTTCCAGACGATGCTAGACTACTTACCGTATTATTTGTTGGCATCGGAGCATCAGGAATACTTGTATTCCCACCTTTTAAGTCTTTAAAATGGATGTAACCTGTATAATGGGAAATAGGTAATGTTTGAGTATGGTAACTATGATCACATACACCATTGATATACCAATTGTACTCCTCAATAATAACATTATTACCACGGACATCCGCTACCCATGCAACATGTCCATACCCGCCATCATCGAAATAGGCTACAGATCCTCTAGCTGGAGTCTTATCTACACGATAGCCATACCCTCTAGCAGTAGCACCCCATCGAGCTCCATTTCCCAATGCTCGAGGTGGTTCAATATGATTTACATTTTTTAATCTATAAGCAACAAAAGATGTACAATTACCCATCGCATAGCCCCATTGGTCGTATCCTTCAGCAAACCTTCAAGCTGCTGGGTAATCATCTCCAATTCTAGGATTAGTCGACATTGGTCGTCTAATATTTCCAACACTAAATAATCTCGAATAACCAGTACTTGGTGTTGATGGCTTATTATCAGTTATAATTTCAGGAACTTTTGGTTCAGAAATTTTCTCTGTTACAGTAACTTTTTCAGTCTCCTTATCTTCACGTACCTCGGACTTAATTTTTTTATTTGCCTCATTTGAAATGCTTGGAATAGTAATTTTTTTATCAGATGACTTATCAGTATTTGTCGCTACGTTAACCTTTTCTTCTACTGTTGATATCGCTTCAGTAGTATTTTCAACTTTGTGAGTTTCATTCGTAGTAACTGTTTCAACATGCTGAGAACTTTCACTTGTCTTTTCTGGAGTCACAGCACTTGAAGATGCTTTAGCAGGTTCCAAACTATCCTTTGGAACTGAAACAGTAGCTTCAGAAAGAACAATCTCAGTATTTGAAGAAGTTACTTTCTCTGATACAACTCCATTATCGCTAGTAATACTTGCAGTTGATTCAGAAACAGCCGTTTGCTCATCAGCATGAGCAGTCTGTACACCAAGAAAGTAGTAAAGCCCCTAAAAGCACAGAAGCAGCACCAAAAGAGTACTTACGAATTGAGAAACGTTGACTAGTAAAGTTGAAATAACTATACTTCATAATAGAAAAATCTCCTTAAATTTTTTACATCAAAAAGTATAGCATCAAAAATTAAGTTTTTTCATACTTGTCATAAAATACTCAAATTTCGTCATAATCAGAAAATAACATTTTAAAACAAAAATACTATATACATCAAACTGCCATGTTTTTTGGAACAAGCATCTTAGCAACAATCTCTTTTTGTTTAGCTTTTGAAACCAAGCATGACTCTCCGTTTTCAAAATAAATAATACCTAACTCTTTGTCCAATCTCACAATGTTTTCGGGATTTACAACAAATGATTTATGACATTTATATAGTCTGCAATCTTGTTTCACAATTTTTGACAATTGACCATAGAACTCGATTTGCTCTTCTGTTGTATGAAGAATCACCTTATGAACTGTTGGAGATGTTTCAAAATAAAGAATCTTATGAAAAGGAACTTGTATAGTTGCATTCTTTGTATCTACCGTAAAAGCACACTCTATTTGGCTCAAACCATTTTTAGAAAGTGCTAATCCAATATCAGAAATAAGCCTATCTTCATATTCATTATCAGGCAAATTCTCATCAATAAAATCAAGTGCAGCTAAGCGATACTGAAAGGTTGAAGGTAGGAGTTCGGGATGTGCTGTGATGAAAACAATACTTGCATACGGATCTCGCTCACGAATCTGTTGAGCAACCAATATTCCCCCTTCGACATCACTGTCAGATCCAATATCTAGAAAAAACAGTAAATGCGAACCCCTTTCCGTAATACGCTCTAATAATTGATCGGGTTTATCATATAAATCAACCTTCCCAATTCTTAAAATATATATTTGTTTGGACTTGTGGATAGCATCCTCAAGACGAGCTTGTTGAAAATAATCTTCTTCTAAAACAAAAATATCTAACATGCTCAGTACCTCCGTTTTATATCATTTTCTTTCAATAACTTGATGAATTAGCTACGTATAGAACGAATCCTATACTTTCACCTTGATTTTACAACTTTCGCTAATTTACGGCAAATATTTCCAAAACATATTGAACAATATATTTATTCAACTCTTGAAACTAAAAAAACACCACCCTCAAAAGAGAGTGATGTTACAACTCTTAAGAAATATCCACATAGCGTCTTGCACCGCTATAGGTTACATAAGACAACCAGGTGTGGCCATCAGCTGTAAGGACCTTGTCATAGCGAACGGACATACCTTTATCATAGTAGGCTAACTCTGGACTTGCAACACTTGGTTGAGTCTTGATAGAGCTAGGTTGGGTAAAGGTATAAGTGCCGGTTGCTGCTAGGCTTGGACTTGTTGGTTGAGCAACTGCTGTTGCCTTACCATCAATAGAAATGTAACGACGGCTACCTCCACGACTAAGGTAAGAGAGCCATGTATGACCATCTGCAGTCACCAATCTGTCATAGTTAACGGACATGCCAGCAGCATAGTAGGCCAACTCTGGACTTGCCACACTTGGTTCTGCTTTAATGCTAGAGCGTTCCTTGAAAGTATAGGTACCAGAAGATGGTGTACTTGGTTGAACTGGTTGTTCTACTGGTTTAGTCACACTTGTTGGTGTGATAGCCACATAGAAACGATTTCCTGAATAGCTGAGATAAGAAAGCCATGTATAGCCGTCATTATTGACAACCTTGTCATAGTTGACTGACATACCAGCATCGTAGTAACTAACATCTGGGTTAGCTACCAAAGGTTGAGTCTTGATGCCAGAACGAGCCGTAAAGGTATATGAACCTGAAGCTGGAAGGTTGTGGCGGGTTGCATTTTGAACTGGAACAGTTGTGCTAGTGCCTCCGATACCTACCATCTTACCGTCTTGGACATAGTAGAGATGAACAATGTATTCGCCTGCTTCAGACTTATGGTCACCAACATTGATACGAACCTTGTAGCTACCATCACTTTGTCTGTCAGCTTGGTGCCATACCAAATCGTCTTGGCCGTCTTTAACTGTCCAAACTGGAACACTGACGCCTTGGATAGCCTTGTCGCCACCAGAAACATTGGTGATATGAACATCAAAACCAAGGTTAGAGAGATTTTCAATATTGATAGTACCGCTTGGTTTGCTTTCTTGTTGAGCAAGTTTTGCCACAGCTACATAACGGCGGTTACCATTAAAGCTGAGGTAAGAAAGCCATTGATAACCATCACCACTGACAATCTTGTCATAGTTAACTGACATACCAGCATCATAGTAGGCCAACTCTGGACTTGCCACACTTGGTTCTGCTTTAATGCTAGAGCGTTCCTTGAAAGTATAGGTACCAGAAGATGGTGTACTTGGTTGCACTGGTTGTTCTACTGGTTTAGTCACACTTGTTGGTGCAATAGCCACATAGAAACGATTTCCTGAATAGCTGAGATAAGAAAGCCATGTATAGCCGTCATTATTGACAACCTTGTCATAGTTGACTGACATGCCAGCATCGTAGTAGCTAACATCTGGGTTGGCTACCAAAGGTTGAGTCTTAATTCCAGTACGAGCGGTAAAGGTATATGAACCTGAAGCTGGAAGATTATGGCGAGTTGCATTTTGAACCGGAACAGTTGTGCTAGTGCCTCCGATACCTACCATCTTACCATCTTGAACATAGTAGAGATGGACAATGTATTCACCCGCTTCAGCCTTATGGTCATTAATATTGATACGAACCTTGTAGCTACCATCACTTTGTCTGTCAGCTTGGTGCCATACCAAATCGTCTTGGCCGTCCTTAGCTGTCCAAACTGGAACACTCACGCCTTGGATAGCCTTGTCGCCACCAGAAACATTGGTGATATGAACATCAAAACCAAGGTTAGAGAGATTTTCAATATTGATAGTACCGCTTGGTTTGCTTTCTTGTTGAGCAAGTTTTGCCACAGCTACATAACGGCGGTTACCATTAAAGCTGAGGTAAGAAAGCCATTGATAACCATCACCACTGACAATCTTGTCATAGTTAACTGACATACCAGCATCGTAGTAGGCCAACTCTGGGCTTGCTACACGAGGTTCTGCCTTGATGCTAGAGCGTTCTTTAAAAGTATAAGTTCCTGAGTCAGGAAGGCTATAACTAGTTGTTGTATGCGTTTCTTCAACCTTGGCAGGAACTGTGTAAGTGGTGCCACCCACACCAACTAATTTACCATTAGTTTCAACATAGTAAAGATGAACATTGTAGAGACCACGTTCATTCTTGTGGTCAGTTAGACTAACGTTAACCTTGTAGTTACCATTGTTAAGACGAGTCGCATTGTACCAGATGATATCATCTTGACCATTCTTTTCAGACCAGATTGGAACGGATACCCCGAGGACACCGTTTTGGTCTGAAACATTACTGATAACGACACTAAAATCACCATTGTCATGGCTTTCAATAGCGATATCGCCTCTTGGTTTAGCTACAGCCTCTACAGTAGCACCTAGGTCGACGTAACGACGAGTACCATTGTATGACACATAAGAAATCCAACGGTGGTTATCCGCAAGCAAAGATCTATCGTAGTTAACTGACATACCAGGATCAAAATTGAACTCAGTCTTAGCAGTCAAGCTAGGTTGGTTCTTCACATCTGCAGGTTTAGTGAAATAATAAGTACCACGTTCAGGGATGGTTTCATCTCTAGCCGCCTCAGTGTTGCTACTAGTATTTTCAGCCTTCAAAGCTGCGATATCAGCGTAGTAGCGTTCATAATCGTAACCAATGTAAGAAATCCATTGGTGATTATCTCTCTTCAAGACCTTATCATAAATAACATGGTCACCTGCACTAAAGACGAAAGTAGGTTTGATATCCATGACTGGAGCTGTACGAATTTCAGTAGTGCGACGGAAATAATAGGTACCGTTTGATGGAATATCAAGAGAACCATCAGCAGTCACAGGACCATCCACACCAGGTTGAGGAGTATCCACAGCTTCACGGTCAGCACCTATGGTTTCCGCTACTTCTGAAGTTGCTGAACGGTCCGTTTCACTAGCTACTTCAGAGCTAGCTACTGATGACACTTCATAACGTGGGCTAGCCACCTCTGAGCTCGCAACAGAAGCAACAGCAGATGCAGATTGAGCAACCTCTGCTGGTACTTCCAAAGAAGCAGCCTCGCTGACCACTACACTACTAGCTTCAGAGGAAGCAACTTCACTGCTAACAAGCTTAGGTCTTGGCGCTTCTGATCTTGACGCAGGTTCATTGAGAGCATCGTTAATAGCTTCTGAGGTAGCTTGATCTATTTGAGGTGCTTCAGAATGATTCACATAAACTTCATAATCCGTACTTGGACCTGTGCTATTGGCTTGTTCCTGAGCCAAAGCATGTCCACCAAGCAACAAGCTCGCAACAATCAAGACTGATGCAGCTCCAAAAGAATATTTACGAATAGAATAACGTTGACGTTCCTTGATAACATTTGCCTTTCTCATTGTAATCACTCTCACTTTCTAGGCTGTTTCATAAAATAATGGAACCGTTTTTTACGCCTATAGTATACTTCTTTTAAAAATATTTTACAAGTATTTCATTAATATTACTAAACTTTATTTTGTAGAAAATTGATCGACAATCTTTTCGATAACTATTATCTATTATAATGAAGAAAAGTCCTTAGCTATATCTAAGGACTTTTCCTACATCTAATTTCTTGACACATTAAGCAAATCTGAATAGATTAATCAATTCATTCCGAGTTAAATTGACTATAGATATCATTCTAGTCTAAGTCTGATTCATCATAGATGTATTCCTCTAAATGTTCAGTCACTGTAATCTCATCACAGGAGCTAACATTTTGAAAATCCTTAATGTAAACAATTTTATATTGATTTGGTAGAAGTAATGGAAAGGCAAATGGCTTACCATTCTTACAAACGCGAAACATCTGAAGGCTATCTGTTACGTTACTAATAAAGACAAACGGAAACAAATGAGGACTGGGAGAATTCAAATAGTGATAGGTACCCTTTAAGGTACCACTAGTACTTCTCACTTCTCCATGTTCTTTTTGAGACATTTTTAAAGTATGCTCCTTCTACTACTTGTTATTTCCTTTTCTTAAGTACTGAGGGACAATACCATCAATCTAATTTATTGTAAACATGCATCCGACCATATATCGCATCAGAACCGAAACGAATCTGTCCATTACTATCAAAGAAAATTGGGTCACTGGTTGGTCCATCATTATGAGCAAATCCTGCTACATAACCGCCATCTTGAGCAAAACCATTAAACAGCTGACTACTTGTATCACTATAACCACTTTCAGCACCAACACGGGTTACACTACCGGATGGGGATACTGTAATTGTGTCCCCTAGGTCATTTTGATAGGTACCAGCAACACTAGAGAAATCACCATTAGCCATTGCCGTAGCATCAACTACTGTGGTAGCTGGTGTTTGTTCCGCTGAAGCAGATGGTTGTTCTGTAGGAGTTCCTTGATTTACTCCAGCTGTTTCTTCACTAGGATTTGTTGGGGCAACTTCTTGTTGAGCAGATCCAGCAACATTTCCGGCTGATGGTTGTGAATCCTTTTCTCCAGAGGTCGCTTTTGATACTTCTTCTGAACTAGAAGATTTTGTCTTTTTCTCAGACTTCTTCGCTTTTTCTTTTGAGGATGGTTTTGTCGATTTCACTTTCTGACTAACCTTACTAGAGCTCGATGTTAATGTGGCTTCCTTCTTGTTATTACCACATGCACCAAGTAATAGAACGGAAGTTAAAGCGAGTGCGGTTAAAGTTGTGAAACGTTTTGTAGCAGGTTTCATAATAATTCTCCTTAATACTCTATTTTAGACTGTGTCATTTCAAAAATCTCGATGAAATAAGTTATATTCTTTAGTTCTTCTTATGAATATAATATACTCCATATTAGAAAAAAAGAACAGGACACGTATGTCCTGCTCTATTCTTTCATGGCATCTCTCATTTTCTCTGATATGATATCTGCTAAAGAGGTATCTCCTAATAATCTAGCCAAGATTATCCCTTCTTGGTAGGCCTTTTTAGCCTCAAAAATATCATTCTTTACAACATATAGATACTGTCCCTCTAGCATTCTCAAAATTGGTTTTTTCTGATAATCTTGAGTTTCCTCCATAATACGATGCAGTTGATTGAATGCTATCTCCGATAAATGAAACTTTTTTCGTTCATATTCAACTATTGGAACCATTAATAAGGCATCCCTAAGTAAAAATAAATACTCCGTGGGAATATTATCATAACTATTTATAAGATTTCTACAAATGGCATAAAAAGTCTCTTCACTAAACCCATCTGACCGCATACTATCACCATCTCCTAACGAAATTTGATATAGTTCTATAAGTAGTAGATCATTGATAGTGTATACCCTTTTCTCACATAATGATGATAAACTCTTCTCCAAAATGCTCATGCCAAATTTTTGGTGTGTCTTTGAAGTATATGAGTAAAGTTTTGACTGTAAGATATCAACAACCCTCTGTTCATCAGCTGGCAAATCATCATAATAAATATCAATAATTTTACCCAGCTTTTCGTCTAGTTTCATTAGGTTATTTGGCTTACCTAGACTAGTCGCATGCATCAATTGATATTTGAGATTGAGGTATTCTACCGGCAACTTTGAACCTATAGCCCTCTCTCCAAGCAATTCCGATAAAGATATATTCAGACGTCTTGCCAAGTGCTCTAAGGTCTCTAATTTAGGTTGAGACTTCCCTGTTTCTATACGTGTCAATTGTCGTACTGATAAAACCTCATCCCCTTCACAAAATTTTTCTTTAGTGAATCCTTGTGCTAATCTCAATTCTCTTAACCGATGACCAAAGTCTTGTCCAAACATCGCTAGCTCCCTTTTACTTGAAACTATTATAATTTTTATGATTTGTAATAGTATACCACCCAGTATTCACTATTTCAATTTTGAAACGAAAATAATCATTACTTTCAATACCACTTACAAAGAAAAAAGATAGGATTTCCATCCTACCTTTTCAAGTTACTTTCATTGTATCACATCTTAGAGCTGTTCTGCTACTGCTGAAAGAAGATCTTGGATACCATTGGCATCGCTACCACCGGCCATGGCCATATCTGGTTTACCACCACCACGACCTGATACGATTGGTGCGAGAACCTTGATAACATTACCTGCGTGAACGTCTTTAGACTTGCTTGCTACGAGGACATTAACTTTTTCGCCAATGTGAGCTGCAAGGACAAGGACATCAGAGTAGTCTGCTTGTTTCCATTGGTCTGCAAAGGTACGAAGGGCACCAGCGTCAGAAACTTCCACTTGGCTAGCAATGTAACGAACACCGTTAGCTTCTTTAACGTCTTTGAAGACGTCACCAGCTGCAGCTGCAGCTGCTTTTTCTTTAAGCGCAGCATTTTCTTTTTGAAGGGCATGCAACTGCTCTTGAAGACTAGCAACCTTGTTAGGCACTTCTTTCAATTGTGGTGCTTTAAGTGTTGCTGCGATTGCTTTGAGGGCATCTTCTTCTTCACGGTAAGCAAGGTAAGCTTCACGTGATGTCACTGCCAAGATACGACGTGTTCCTGAACCGATACCTTCTTCTTTGACAATCTTGAACATACCAATTTCAGCAGTGTTGGCAACGTGTGTACCACCACAAAGCTCAACAGAGTAATCACCGATTGAAACGACACGTACATTCTTACCATATTTTTCACCAAAGAGGGCCATAGCTCCCATTGACTTAGCAGTGTCAATATCTGTTTCAATCGTTGTTACTGGAGTAGCTTTCCAGATTTCTTCGTTGACTTGTTCTTCGATAGCACGCAATTCTTCTGGAGTTACAGCCTCAAAGTGAGTGAAGTCGAAACGCAAGAATTCTTGTTCGTTAAGTGAACCAGCTTGGACCGCATGGTTGCCGATAATATTATGAAGGGCAGCGTGCAAGAGGTGAGTTGCTGTGTGGTTCTTCATGACACGATGACGACGTGTATGGTCAATTTCAAGTTTATAGTTAGCACCGACTACAAGTTCACCTTCAACCTCAACGGTATGAAGAGGTTGACCATTTGGTGCACGTTGAACATCAACAACACGTGCCACGACAGTACCAGCTGCATCTGAGATCGTACCGTGGTCAGCTACTTGTCCACCCATTTCAGCGTAGAATGGTGTTTGTTCAAAGACAAGGAGAGCTTGACCAGAATTTACAGTATCATGACGGGCATCATCAGCAACGATAACGCTCAAACGACTTTCTGCAGCTTCATCTTCATACAAGAACTCAGATGGTTCAGTAATATTAGCGAGGGTTTCATTTTGCATACCCATAGAACCACCTTTAACGACGCTAGCACGCGCACGGTCTTGTTGTTCTTTCATGGCAGCTTTGAAACCTTCATGGTCAATCTTGAAGCCTTCGTCTTCAGCCAATTCTTCTGTCAATTCCACTGGGAATCCGTAAGTATCGTAAAGTTTGAAGATGTCTTTACCTTCAAGCGTATCTTTACCAGATTTCTTAAGGTTAGCAAGAAGTTCATCAAGCATGCTCGAACCTGCATCAATAGTACGTGCAAAGGTTTCTTCTTCACGTTTAACGATTTTTTCGATAAAGTCTTTCTTCTCAAGAACTTCTGGGTAATAGCTTTCCATGATTTTACCAACTGTTGGAACAAGTTTGTACAAGAAAGCATCAGAAATACCGAGACGACGACCATGCATTACAGCACGACGGAGAAGACGACGAAGGACATAACCACGACCTTCATTACCTGGAAGAGCGCCATCACCGATGGCAAAGGCCAATGAACGAATGTGGTCAGCGATGACCTTGAAGCTCATATTATCCCCATCAGGATCGTAAGTCTTGCCAGACATTTTTTCGATTTCACGAATGATAGGCATGAAAAGGTCAGTTTCAAAGTTTGTTTTAGCCCCTTGCATTACGGCTACAAGACGTTCAAGACCTGCGCCCGTATCAATGTTTTTATTAGGAAGTTCCTTGTATTCTGAACGTGGGACAGCTGGGTCTGCGTTAAATTGTGACAAAACGATGTTCCAAATTTCAATGTAACGGTCGTTTTCAATATCTTCTTCAAGCAAACGGATACCAATATTATCAGGGTCAAAGTCTTCTCCACGGTCAAAGAAGATTTCAGTATCTGGTCCTGAAGGTCCAGCACCAATTTCCCAGAAGTTATCCTCAATTGGAATCAAGTGACTTGGTTCAACACCACAAGCAATCCAACGGTTGTATGAATCTTTATCATCTGGGTAGTAAGTCATGTAAAGTTTGTCTTTTGGAAAATCAAACCACTCTGGGCTTGTCAAAAGCTCATAACCCCATGTGATGGCTTCATCACGGAAGTAGTCACCAACTGAGAAGTTACCAAGCATTTCGAACATCGTGTGGTGACGAGCTGTCTTACCAACGTTTTCAATATCGTTGGTACGAATAGCTTTTTGTGAGTTGGTGATACGTGGATTTTCAGGAATCACTGAACCATCAAAGTATTTTTTCAAAGTGGCAACCCCTGAGTTAATCCAAAGAAGGGTTGGGTCGTTAACTGGAATCAAGTTAGCTGATGGTTCAACAGCGTGACCTTTTGATTTCCAGAAATCAAGCCACATTTGACGAATTTGTGCTGAAGTAAGTTGTTTCATTGTTTCTCCTTAATCAATTGTTTCTTATTTTGAGCTATTCTCGAGCATTTCCACATAGTCAATAGCGACACATAGGGAAATGGCTAAATCGGCATAAGTATTTTCATAAACGGTAACAGTATAGGTCGATGTTAGATGGAAGAGTTCCTTTTGAATCCTAGCAACTACCTGATCTTGACTATTAAGCAGTTGAAAATCCAGGTCCCAAATATTCCCCTCTATTCGCAAGCCAAGATTATCGACATCATACTTATCACGAAGAAAGGTTAATTTTTTACGAATGTAAAAACTCGAACCACCCTGTAAATCCACCGTAAATTTGGGTAAGAGACTAATAGGCTCCTTGGTGATATGACTGATCTCACGACCATCCTCGCCAAAAATCGTAAAGGTCTTTGGAACCTTAAAAAAGGATCCTTCGACCTGGTAGGCAACTCTACCTTGATCATCCTTGATATCAAAGCGTTCACCACCCAATCGAAACTTCTGTTTGACAAAATAGGTTTTCATAAGCTACCTCCAATAATGTCATACATACATTCATTCAAAAAATACTAAAAGAATAAAAGACAAGACCACTAAACGAAGGGCGACGTGAACCGCGGTACCACCTTCATTCAATGACCTTGTCATTCTTATTTTTCTTAAATTGTAAACTTTGAGTAGCAAATAATCCCATCCGTCCATGGCTCGCAGCAACCGCCATTTTTCTGTATCCGAAGTAATGATTACCTTTCTCAAAGGGAAGACTCAGAGTTTCCTAATATTAAAACTCCTCGTTACTTTCCATTTTAACGTGTTTTAGGTCTTAGGTCAAGTTGATAGCAACATTATCAACTCTAACTTGTGATTTATTTGCTAGAGCTTGAAGTTGAACTTGATGAAGCTCCAGAACCAGTCACATACTGGTCAAGAATTGCACTAAAGGACTTATCGACAACCTTAACATTGTATTTTTTAAGAACCTTGGCAATGACTGAGTTAGTGAAGTTAGTATCAGCTTTCTTACCATTGATGATAACCTTAGTCAAATCATCCTTGTAGTTTTTCCAATCTGCATTTTTATCAGATTTTGAAACAGTCTTAACGATGTAATAAGTAGCTGCACCTGTTGAACTGTTTGAAACTGTGACTACATCAGAAACAGCATTGGCATCTTGTTTGAAAGCTGCTGTCAAAACGTCTGTTGGGAAGTCTTGAGATGCTGAGTTAACTGTCTTAGAGTTCACTTCCAAGCTATTATCTTTAGCGACTTTTGAGAAGTCTGCGCCTTCTGCTTTAGCTTCAGAGTCAACCTTATCAGCTACTGCCTTATCAGTTGTTGAAACGACTTGAACTTCTGTATTTGGTGTGTAGTTGTCATAAGCAGCCTTGTAGTTTGCTTCTGTCAAATCTTTTTGAGCTGCTTGGTTAACAGCATACTCAACCAATTTTTGCGTACGGATTTGTGTACGATATGACTCTTCTGTTTGACCATAAGCTGCAAGAACTTGTGAGAATTGTTCTCCATACTGTTCTGAAGCTTGTTTGTAGGCCTTATCAACGTCTTCTTTGCTGACCTTGCTACCGTATTCTTTTTCAAGAGCTTTTTGCAAGGTTGCACTCAAAACACTTTGTTGCGTTTGGCTGCTACCTTTAAGTGAATCAAACACATCACCAACAGTGACAGTATCACCCTTCATAGATACCAAAGTTGTTTCTTCAGTTGTTTTGTTCCCAAGAGAAACATATGTAATCCCTGCACCAACAAGAGCTGAGACAGCTACAAGGGCAAGTCCTCCAAGGAAGCGGCCACCTGAGCTTGGTTTGCCAGCATCACGTGTTTTCTTAGTCTTAGCACGTTTAGCTTTTTCTTTTGCTTTTTCACTAGCGAGGGCGATGCTTTCCTCTTCTTCCTTTTGGCGATCAAGCTCCTCTTGTTCTGCGTCTTTGTCTGCTACAACCTCTTCAACAGTTTCTTCAGTTGACTCAAGGTTTTCATTTTCTTTAGTCATTCTATCTACTCCTTAAATTGTCAATATCTTTGTTATTATACCACACTTACTTAAATATTGCTTAATCTGGCAAGATAATATTTTCAGAATTTTTCCTAAGCATAAGAAGTCCGTCACTCATGGGTACCAAACTAGCAGTCAAACCAGGGTTATCTAAAGTCGCATCAAAAAGACGATGCAGACCACGGTAGATGGTGCGCTGACCACGACGGACTTCCATGATGTCTTTAGCGATGTCCCCTCCTTGGAAAATATCATCAAAAACGATAATCCCTCCTACCTTGAGGCGCTTGAGGATTTCTGGTAGAAAGACGATGTATTTAGACTTGGCTGAGTCCATAAAGACAAAATCATAATCGGTGTCTAAGTCTTGCAACACCTCAGCAGCATCCCCTTCAACCAAGGTAATTTGTTGGCGGCTGTCATACTTGGCTAGATTGTCCTTGGCAAAGCCAATCATTTCTTCATTTCGATCAACGGTTGTAATCTGAGCATTCGGTGCATGTTCTGCCATAAGAAGGGCTGAAAAACCGATAGCTGTGCCGACCTCTAGGATTTTCTTAGGCTGCAAGGTCTGCAACAAAAATCGGAAGTAGGCGACAACCTCAGGCTGAATGATAGGAATGTTCTCCTTACGAGCAAAAGCTTCTAATTCAGCCAAATGTCCTGTATTTTCCTGAAGATGCGTTCGCATGTAGTCTACGATATCCTTGTTAACTACTGGGCGACGCATATTGTGATTTGCATTTTTACTATATGATTTAACCATGTGTCTTATTATATAAAAAATCCCTAGCGAGTGCTAGAGATTTTGATTGAAGACCAAGTCTTTTTAAGACTTTCCTCAGCCATAAAGGTCATAAGACTCCTTCAAGGCCTATACCTGTTTGTTCAAGAAAGATCATCCTGATCAGAATGATTTTCTCTTATTGGAACTTCTCTTTAAGAAAGGTGAACACCTTTTTCAACCAAGGCTTCTAATTCCACTAAGCGGTCTTCAAAGACCTTGAAGGCAGCATCCAAGTAGTCGGTATTGGTCATATCAACACCAGCTTTCTTGATGACTTCCAAAGGATAATCTGAGCTACCTGCCTTAAGGTAAGTGAGGTAAGCTTCCTTATCTTCTTCAGTACCGTGAACGATTTTCTCAGCCAAGTAGCTTGCCGCCGCAAATCCTGTAGCATATTGGTAGACATAGTAATTCATGTAGAAATGCGGAATACGTTCCCACTCAAACTGAATCTCGTAGTTATCTTCAGCTTTAAGGTTATAGTATTTCTCATTGAGGTCTGCATAAAGCTTGTTCATAAAGTCTGCTGTCAAAATTTGACCTGATGCATCCGCTTCGTGAATAGCATGTTCAAACTCAGCAAATTGAGTTTGACGGAAAACAGTTCCCTTAAAGCCATCCAAGAAGTGGTTGAGGATGGCAAATCGTGTCTTGTCATCTTTAACTTCTTTAAGAAGTGTTTCTGTTAAGATATTTTCATTAGTTGTTGACGCAATTTCCGCCAAGAAAATTGGGTAATCCCCATAAACATATGGTTGGGTTTTACGTGTGAAGGTTGAGTGCAAGCTATGACCAGTCTCGTGAACCAAGGTAAAGAGATTGTCCAAAGTATCTTGCCAGTTCAAAAGCATGAAGGCATTGGTATCATAGGCACCACCTGAGTAGGCACCAGAGCGTTTCCCTTTGTTAGGGTGAACATCAATCCAACGTTCCGTAAAGGCTGCATGAACCCCTTCACTATACTCTTCACCAAAGATAGCCAAGACTTCTTCTGCTTTCTTGAGGGATTCTTCATAAGTGAGAGCAGTCTCAGTCTCAGAGAGTGGCGTATAGACATCATACATCTTAAGCTCATCAAGTCCCAAGACCTTCTTACGCAAATCTAGGTAGCGGTGTAAAAGTGGTAAATGTTTGTGCACTGACTCCAAGAGTGAGTCATAAACACTTTCTGGAATAAAGTTAGCCGCAAGCGCTGCATGACGTGCTGAGTTATAGTGACGTACTTTAGCTTGGTAATTGTGAACCTTGACCACGCCTTGGAGGGTTTGTGCATAGGTATGTTGGAACTGTTCGTAGGTTCCATACATCGCTTCATAAGCCCCCTTACGAATGTCACGGTCTTTAGACTCCATGAGCGTGATAAAGTTACCATGGGTCAACTCAATCACATCCCCTTGACCATCTGATACCCATGGGAAGAGGATATCAGCGTTATCCAAGACATTAAAGGTCTCTGTTGGGCCATTGAAAATATCGCCGGCTGCTGCCAAAAGACCTTCTGCTTCTTGTGAAAGCACATGGTCTTTGTTGGCCAAAAGACGTTCGAAATAATGGTCATAAAGTCCAAGACCAGGTTCTTGTTCTTTGAAGACTGCTAATTTTTCACCATCCAAAGCCATAAATTCAGGCTCAAAGTAAGCAAAGGCTTCACTCAACTGTGAATAGAGGTTTGAAGCTTTAGCTTGGTATTCTTGATAAAGACCAACCGTTGTGTCTTGGTCATTTTTCATTGACGCATAAACGTAGATTTTTTCCAAACGACGCATCAAACTCATATAAAGTTCTGTAGCCTCAAGCAAATTCTTGGCTGAGTCCAAGAGGTGACCAGCAAAGGTACTAGCTTTCTTAAGATCCTGAACAGTGCTTTCATATTCAGCTTCCCAAGCAGCGTCCGTCGCAAAAATGGTGGTCAAATCCCATGTATATTTTTCTTCTAAATGACTTCGATTGTCTGACATAGTATTCTCCTTAATTGTGTCTATACTCTACTATTTTAGCATAAAAGGTGGGAGGGTAGAGGGTTTGCCTGTAAGAAAAATCCCTTTTTCGATAATATTGCTTAAAAACCTTTTCAAAACCATCAAGCTCTAGTCTAATTTGCACGAATCCTTGCTTGGATTCAGGAAATCGCACTTGTGGAAAGAAATCTTGGTCGGACATGTTCAACAAATTCATTCCCTTAAGGTAAGCTGTCTCCTGTCTTTTCATCCACCTTGGATTTTTGCCCATCAACTCTCTTTGAATCAAGCGTGAGACCTTCCTTCGTTGAGGCACTTGATAAGTCTCCACCTTCCTTGCCTGATAGGGAAAACGTAATATGGTCATGAGATTTTCGGTGAAGGACCAAGACTTGGTTAAATAATGAACCTTCCCAAAAATATCCTCATAGATGAGATACTTGAGTCTAATTTCCTCTCGCTTCCAATCGAGCTCCCAGAGGTGGAAACCTATCTTAGCTGTAAAATAAAGAAAATCACGCTGTAGGTCTGTTAAACGCTGTCCTAGCCACAGTTCTTCCCCCAAAAGCCAACGCACCTCGTAACCTATTTGATGGTAAGCTAAGGTTCGCTCTCTGAGACGTTTCTGTGACAAACGAGAACATTGGACTTCCAGAGCCAGGGAATCTCCAACGAATAAATCTGCAATCTGGCCCAACTCAGGTATCACCTTTTCAATACAAACTTTTTCGCCATGATTGTCCAAGGACTGATACAAAGCGGCTTTTAGGGATAAATGTTGGGCCGATTCGTTTTCTGAGAAAAACTGACAACCCTGCAAGGATTTGTGGGCAAAATGCGGGCACATCACCTGTCCCTGTCTCAACATTACAATCCCTTGACAGCCAGGGCACCTATAAATTTTCTCACGGTTCAACCCATTTTCAAGAGCCGAAACCAAGAGGCCTTCCTGATTTTTAGCAATTAACATGACTCTCTCCTTTATGCACTCTATTACTTATTCGCAAAAGATGTCATAAAATGAAAAAAAGCATCTAGATTTCTCTAGATGCGTCCCCCATTCGAATTGAAACTTGCTCCCTGCTGCATGGAAACATAGGTTTATAGGTGTATTGCTTACCTTAGGTTACAAGTGCCGCTCAATCCATTTGAACTCTTTTCAATCTTTCAATTTCTAGAGGTAAATCCCCCAATCTACCCTGAAATTAGAAGCTGAAAACAGTCTCTATCCCACACGACTATTGAAAATAGCCAATGTAGCACAGACAGATGCTCTCACAAACATCTGGTCAAATTCCGCCACTGGAACATCATCCTAATATGCTTATCACCCTTTTGTTCCTAACTCTCATCAAGGACTTAATCCCTTTAGTCAATAATAAGATAAAACAATTTTTAGACTTGGATGCTTATCATCCAAAATCCTTATTTACTAACATTGAACCACCATTTCCCTAGGTGCAGTTCAATACCAACAAACGCAAAACCGTGTTGGTCCAAAATGGTCTCTAGCTTCAAAGTATCTCGAGATTGATAGTCAGTCAATCTAATAAAGCTTTCCCTCAAGCTCTGTATAGCAGGCAGTCATCCTGCTTTCAAGATACTAATCTCTAGATGAGTACTGGCTAAAATAACCACTCTCAAAACATACTACCTATCTTAGGCTTAGTCCACCTTCTGATAAGTATATGCAGTTGCTGCTTTATTTTCTCTCCCTCTTCGTTTCCGAAGAATAGCCTCTACCGATTCTGCTGTTTTTGAATCTGTCGTTTTGTCTCTACACGGATTAAAAATACCGCTAGCCCCCGCTACGATGATGCTGATGCTTTAAATAGATTAATCTAATTTGTTTGCTGTTCAAATCTTCTCTTTTTAAATCATCATAATGAAACATTGGAATTTGATAACTCAGAATTTTGAATTCTAAGATAGTCCTTTTTGACTAGGGAGTCACCCTGTCAAAAAACAAACTCTTCCTAACAGTATCTATTATACTGTATTATAATTTTTTGTCAATTAATTTATTTCATATTTTTTGAAAATATTTTTTAAACACCTAATTCAAAGAGAAGAAAATACCCAAAACTACTATAACAAAAGCATTTACAGGGGGTGTTGAAAAATTAGAAAACTTTTGTTTCTTGCACCTTTTTTATCTGTTTGGATGATATTCAGTAATTATCAGAAAATTTCATATTTTTTATAGCCAATCTCTCTAATCATTTCTTGCATAAAAAAACTAGGAAAATCATCTTCCTAGTTTTCTATAATTTATCTTAGTGTTTACGTTTATAAGTTGAGATACCAAACAAGGCCAAAGCTGATGTCACCATAGCTGCACCTGCTGCTGCAGAAGCTGCTGTTGATTTTTCACCAGTAGATGGAAGAGCTGGAGCCTCTTCTTTTACAGGAACTGATGTTGGTGTTACAGGTTTAACAGATTTTGGTTCTGTTGGAGTTGTTGGTACTTGTGGTTTTGGTTTCTCAGTTGTTTTTTCAACAGATACAAAGTTCTTGTGGTAAGTAACTGATACTGAAACTGTATTTGGAAGAACTGGTTTATTTGGTTCTTCTGGCAATTCAGGAACAACCACAGTTGAGTTTGTTGCGAACCAGTAAGCTGTTGGAACGTTGAGGTTATTTCCGCTTACGATAAAGTCCATTGGTTGACCTTTGAAGATTGTTGCAGCTGCACCATAGTAAGCATTCTTCGTACGAGGTGTTCCATCTGGGTTGATAGCATCCCACCCCTCATCAGTCACTTCACCAGTTGTTGGATCTACTGTTGGGTCGCTGTTAAAACGAGCACCATTAGCCACAAATTCGTTATCATTGCTTGCATAAGCATAGCCATCTTCATGCAAAGTGATAGATGAACCAGGGATTTGAACGTATTCGTTTCCATTCAAACCAACTTTTTCGATGTGGTTTCCAAGTTCAGTGTTCCAGTGGTTAAGTGATGAGATACTCAAAACTGATCCATTCTTAGACAAGTCAAGTGGTGTCACTGATGACTCAGAATCAAAGAAGTTCAAGTTCATCTTAACATGAAGTTTTTTGTTAGTGTCGTCAGTTTGTGAACCAATGAAAAGGGTCTTAGTTGGATCGTGGTACAACTTAACAATAGCTGAACCATCTGTACTTGGTGCTTCTACCAAAGTGTATGTTGCAACGATTTTCTTAACTGGAGTACCATTGTATGACGTTCCGTTAAGATTGTTGTATGTGACAGTCAATGTTTGACCTGTAGCCATCTTCAACCATACATCTTCAGTATATTCACCGTCAGCATTGATAGTATATTGTGAACCATTAGCAGCACTGAAATCGCTTGGAAGGTAACGAGATGTGTTGAACTGTTGAAGGATTTCATCTACTGAATGACCTGATTGGATGTTTTTATCCAAGTAGTCAACAGAACCAGCTGAATTTTCAACAGTCATTGCGGCATTAGCCTCTGTTTGATAAATCAAACCAGTCGCATTTTCTGCCAATCCTTTTGTCAAAAGACGAGCATTTGAACCACCAGTATATTCTTTGTAAGATTTTTGCCAAGCAGCATAAGCAAGAACGTCTTGGTAGTATTTATCCAATTGTGTCTTGTAATCTGCAAGTTTTTGTTTATAGTCAGAAACAGCCGTTGTCAAAGCTTTTGTTTGCACTTTGTTGTCATTGTTAGCTGCTTCAACACTAGCATGTTTAACACCAGCTTCTTCAGTTGCTGTGAATCCTCCTGTAGCGACAACATTTGCTTGAGCAGATGTAAGCGCCGCATCAGCTTCTTCACGTGTTAATTTATTTTCAGAAACGACTGTGGTTGAAGCTGTTTGTGCATCTTTAGCTGCTTGTTCTTGAACAGCCTTAACATCAGCGGAATCTTTTGATGCAGCTGCAGTAGTTTTTGCAGCTTCAACTGCATTATCAAAGTCAGGGTTTGAGACTTCAGCAATAGCTTTAGTTGTTGTTTTTACAGTAGTATCTGTTTCAGTTGTTGTTGTTTCCTCTGTTCCAGGTACAGTTGTAACAACTGCTGCATCCCCTGTTGTCTTAACAAGATTAGCACTTGATTCTGCAGTCGCATTTGAGACTGTGGCATCAGTATCTGTAGCTACTGTGGCATCTTTAGCTTCATCTGCGGCTGCTACGCTAGTAGCAGCAAGTCCTGCAAGCAATACACTTGAATATAATGTTGTTTTAAATGGGTTGACTTTCATTTATACTTTCTCCTTTTCGGTTAATGCTTTATTAACCAGTTTTACTTAACCGTTTAATATACTACCGTGATTTTTAAATTTTAGCAATAGATTTATGAAAAAAAAACTTATGTATTTGCTACACACTTTTAAAATATGACACATTTTTGTTATAATTTAATCATTTCTTTACAATTATCCTAGATATGTATAAGAAGAAAGTACCATTTCTTCATTTAATTTTTACAGTTGTCGGGCTCTCCTCAGAGATAACGATTAGAGTCAAAACGAATCCCTAGAGACTCAACCTCATCTAAAGCTCTTATTCTTCTTGATAAAAGAACAGAAAAACTACCTTTAAGGCCTTGACTTTAATAGCTTTTCGTCGTATGCTTGAAAAAATGTTAAGAAAGTTGGGGAATTTTTTCAATGACAAAGAAAGAAGTTAGGACACTGCTCCTTTTAGGGATCAGTATTATTTTTGCGAACCTCGCACTTCGTTTGATGTTCAGGCCCTTGCCTGAAAATTTAGCCTATCTTATTAAAACGCTTGTTCTTGGGTGTGGATGTTACTTCCTAGTACATAGGCGACTAGGTTTAAAAATCAAATCCACTCAAAAGATAGGTCTGGCTGAAACCTTACGTGTTTGTTGGTTGATTATTTTAGCTGACTTTATCTATATTTCTGGGGGAGCTTTGGGTATTAGTAAGGCACCTCATATGATTGGTACCGCCTTGATTGTCGCCTTAGGAGCCGGTTTTTTTGAAGAATATGTTTTTCGTGGACTCTTCCTTAAACTCGCCTTCCAAGATGGTATTAGGTCTTCAAAACAAATTTTGGGGGCCGTTCTCTTATCAGCCTTATTTTTTGGATTGGCTCATCTAGGAAATCTCACCCACCAACCTTTGGATGCTACCCTGTTTCAAGTTTACTATGCCTCGGCTATCGGCATATTCTTTGCTGCTATTTACCTACGCACAGGTAGCCTCTGGTGGACTATCATTCTGCACTCTTTGGTTGACTTTACCAGTGTCCTGATGTCACAATCAACGCAGGCTGCTCCAGCTACAAGTATCTGGCATTTCATTCTCTGGTTACCACTCATTGCCATCGGACTCTTCCTCATTCGACCTAAAAAATTGGATGTCATTAGACGTCTTAGTAACTGACACTTTATACAGCATTTCAAAAGTTAGACAAAAAACTAACTTTTGGAGTGCTTTTCTTTTATCGAAATCCCTTCTTCCAACCCTCTCAATCCTTACTCTTCCTATAAGACTTGGCTTCATAAAAATTTCATATCAGGTCTTCATTGATTCCTATCAGGATTTTACTGATATTAGACTTCTCATTTTGTTATAATATAGGTCACAATCATGTTTTTAAAAAGGGGATGCTTATGAATTTTCAACAATGCCGCTATGTTCAGACTATAGCTGAAACAGGGTCTTTTAGTAAGGCTGCTAAGAAACTCTTTTTGACGCAACCCAATCTTTCAGCATCCATTCGTGATTTAGAGGAAGAACTGGGAGTTCTACTCTTTGAGCGCTCTAATACAGGAGCCAAACTGACTGATGATGGCCATGATTTTCTCAAATACGCCAAACGTATCCTTGGAGAGCTAGATCTACTAGAAGGACGCTATCGCAAGTCCTTCAAGAAATCGTTCACTATTGCCAGTCACCACTATGATTTTCTATCCCTTCCCATGGCTCATATTGCCAAACGCTTTCGTAGTGATTATCAAGAATTTCAACTAATTGAAACAACAACCAGAAAGATTCTCAAAAGTGTGGAGAGTTTCGAAAGTGACTTGGGGATTATTTACCTTGATGAAGACAACGCCCACATCCTAGAGCGTAGTTTCAAACACATGGATTTGGCATTTACTCCGCTTGGGGAGTTTGAGACTAAGATTTTCTTGGGGCGTCAACATCCCTTGGCCAAGAAAAAATCCCTAAATCTCAAGGATTTAGAGGGCTATCCACAGGTCCGTTTTCGTCAGGAAAGTTCTGGTATTCACTTTGATGAGGACCCTCTGGAGGTTCTACCTGACCAACAGGTTATCTACAGCAATGACCGAGGAAGTGTCATGAATTTGCTCTGTGCCTCTGATAGTTATGCTTCTGGCCTTGGTATTGTCAACAGTTTTATCAAGGACCAGATCGTCCTAATCCCACTTAAGGACAGTCCCAAGCACACTTTGGGAATTGTGACCAATAATAAACAGAAAAAATCTGCAATTATCCAAGCATTTATCGAAGAAATTCAAGATAGCTTACTACCCCACCACTAAGGAGATGAAAATGGAATTTCAAACACTTAACAATGGCATCAAAATCCCCGTACTCGGTTTTGGCGTCTGGCAAATTTTCGACCAAAAGGAATGTCAAAAAGCTGTAGAAGATGCTCTTTCTGTCGGCTATCGTCTGATTGATACAGCCAGTCTTTACCGTAATGAAGAGGCTGTGGGACGTGCCATTAAGGCATCTGGCATCCCTCGTGAGGATATTTTCCTAACCAGCAAGGCCTGGATTAGTCAGCTTGGCTACGAAGATACTAAATTAGCCCTAAAAGAGACCCTCCGCAAACTAGATACTGACTATCTTGATTTATATTTGATTCATCAACCTTTTGGCGACTTACATGGTGCCTGGCGTGCTATGATTGAGCTTCAGCATGAAGGACTTATTAGAGCCATCGGGGTTTCTAACTTCTCAACAGGACGTTTGGCGGACTTTGCCTTGCAAACTCCTGTTGTTCCAGCAGTCAATCAAATCGAGTTGCATCCCTATAAACAACACAAACTTATCCAGAAAGCTGATAAGGAATTTGGTACCCTAACACAAGCCTGGGCTCCTTTTCACAGAGGAGAGGATGGTATTTTTCAAGACCAAACTCTGACTGCTATCGCTGAAAAACATGGTAAGACAGTTGCTCAGGTCATTCTCAGATGGCAAACCCAACAAGGCATTCTGACCATTCCTAAAAGTACCCATATCGAACGGATGAAGGAAAACTTTGATAGTTTTGACTTTCACCTAGACCAAGCAGACCTTGATGCTATCAGTAAACTAGACCGATACCCTGATGCCTATGGTCCTGATGAAAGTGTAGAACGTATTAAGCATTTATTGAAATATAGTGTATAAGAAAACGAGTTCGACTGAACTCGTTTTAATGTTAAAAATGTCTTATTTAGATTGTCCTTGGGTAAGTAGGAGCACCCTTTAAAATTCAAAATAGGGAATGGAACAGAAGCCTTATTATTCAAAAGCGCTTCGTCATCCTACTTCTTCTTGAGGAAATCGCAAAAAACTAAATTGTTTTACCCAATCACACTTCCATTTGGAACAGATGGATCCACTGTCAAGACAGTGAGTTTGCCATCATACTCTGCGGAAAGAATCATACCTTGGCTGACATATTTCTTCATCATCTTACGTGGTTTAAGGTTAGCCACGATTTGGAGTTTCTTGCCGACCAATTCTTGTTCATTTGGATAGAATTTAGCGATACCTGAGAGGATTTGACGGTCTTCACCGTCGCCAGCGTCAAGACGGAAGCGAAGCAATTTGTCTGAACCTTCGACTTTTTCTACTTCTTTAACTTCAGCGACACGGATTTCAACCTTGTCAAAGTCGTCAAATTTGATTTGGTCTTTTTCAGACTTAAGTTCAACCTCTTCTGGGTTCCATTCCTTCTCTTGAGGTTTGCCTGCGTTCATTTGAGATTGGATGTAGGCAATTTCTTCGTCCATGTCAAGACGTGGGAAGATTGGAGTTCCTTTTGAAACGACTGTGACATTTTCTGGTAAGCCTGAAAGTTCTAGATTTTCAAGGTCAAACGTTCCTGACAATCCGAGCTGTTCCATGATGGCATTTGAAGTGGTCATCATGAATGGTTGGATGAGATGAGCCACCACACGAAGACTAGCTGCCAAGTGAGCCATCACTGCTGCCAAGTGTTCCTTGTCACCATCCTCTTTGGCAAGTACCCAAGGAGCTGTTTCATCGATATACTTATTGGTACGTGAAATGATATTCCAAACGGCATCTAAGGCGCGTGGGAAATCTACAGCATTCATTTGTTTATGGAATTCTTCGATATTTTCAGCCACAACCTTAGCCAAATCAGCATCAAAGTCTGTAACGTTCTCAACATAGGCAGGCACTTTACCACCGAAATATTTGTTAATCATGGCAACTGTACGGTTGAGGAGGTTTCCGAGGTCGTTAGCCAACTCATAGTTGATACGAGCCACATAGTCTTCTGGCGTGAAGGTACCATCTGAACCGACAGGAAGACTACGCATGAGGTAGTAACGAAGTGGATCAAGACCAAAACGTTCTACCAACATTTCTGGATAGATCACGTTTCCTTTAGACTTAGACATCTTACCGTCTTTCATGACAAACCAACCGTGGGCAATCAAACGTTCTGGCAATTTAATGTCCAACATCATGAGGAGGATTGGCCAGTAGATGGAGTGGAAGCGAAGGATGTCTTTTCCGACCATGTGGAAGACAGTTCCGTTCCAGAACTTGTCAAAGTTGCCATGCTCATCCTGACCATAACCAAGAGCAGTCACATAGTTGAGAAGAGCATCCATCCAGACGTAGACCACGTGTTTAGGATTGGATGGGACTTTAACCCCCCAAGTGAAGGTTGTGCGTGACACGGCTAAGTCTTCCAAACCTGGCTCGATGAAGTTTTTAAGCATTTCATTAAGGCGACCATCCGGAGTGATAAAATCAGGATGCGATTTGAAAAATTCTACCAAGCGGTCTTGGTATTTACTGAGACGAAGGAAGTAAGATTCTTCAGATACCCATTCTACTTGGTGTCCTGATGGAGCAATACCTCCCGTTACATTTCCATCTTCGTCACGGAAAACTTCCGACAGCTGACTTTCTGTAAAGAATTCCTCATCTGATACTGAGTACCAACCAGAGTATTCACCCAAGTAAATATCATCTTGAGCAAGTAAGCGCTCAAAAACTTGTGCCACTACTTTTTCATGGTAATCATCAGTCGTACGGATGAATTTGTCATATGAGATATCAAGTAATTTCCAGAGTTCTTTGACTCCAACTACCATACCATCCACATAGGCTTGTGGTGTGATTCCTGCTTCTTCAGCTTTTTGTTGAATCTTTTGGCCGTGTTCATCAAGCCCAGTAAGGTAGAAGACATCGTAGTTCATCATGCGTTTGTAACGTGCCAAGACGTCACAGGCAATGGTTGTATAGGCAGAACCAATATGCAATTTACCAGATGGGTAGTAGATAGGTGTTGTGATGTAGAATGTTTTTGTCATTTTAATTTCCTTTCATGTGTTAACAAATGGGCTAACACTGATGATATAACATCTTATTATAGCACGTTTTGGACACTAAAAAAACCAGACTAGCTGGTTTTAAAGCATATTCATTCAGAAAAATCTGACAGTTACTTGTTACCTCTCTTATAACGCTTAACTGCCTTTTGGTAGTTGGCATCTAATTGCTTAGCATCCTTGCCTGAAAGACGCTTATAGCTCCGCTTTTCGATGGCCTTTCCTTTTTTGTCAAATATGATTACCGTCAACTGATTACCTTTAGCCTCATAACTGATTTTTCCCTCACTTCGTCGCTTATAAAGATCAATCAGCTTTTTCTCCATTTGATCGATGTCCTTTTGGCTGACAAGTGCACTGGCCTTATAGTATTTTTGAACAATGCTATGAACTTCCTTTTGGTAGTCTTTAGGAGTCACTAAGGGCTTAAAAGTCCTAGACCAAGCACTAACCTTATAGTTTTTTCCCGTTTCGAAGTCAATAGGAGACACATTGTCAAATGACCCATAACTACTCTCAAAGGTATAGTAAGTGTACTCTTTAGCTTCTTGGTCTTCAACACGCATAAAATCCTTTAGCTTTGTTCCTTCATAACCAGGTTTACCGTCCATCCAGGTCTTGGTCGTACTGTTATAATACTTAGACGTTTGCAATTGGTAAAGACCATCAGCTATTTTCCCTGTGTGATGCCTCCAAAACACATAGCCTCCACCCATTAGACCTAAAATTATTAGGATTCCGGCAAGGCCTTTGACTAAAAAACGATGCCCTCTAAATTTTGAACCTGCATTAGCTGATTTTTTGTACATATTTTTCTTTTTCCTCTTCATTGTCCACTGTTTAATGATTAACTGAAAACAACTATCTTTTATTGTAGCAAAAATTATGGAAATATTTCTGTGATTATTTTTATAAAAGAAAAAAACCAGACGAGCTGGTTTTTGTTCATTTCACATTTAACTAGGAATGAAAGAGTTTTTTATCGGCTCTAACATCACGCTCATATTCGTAATCTAGTTTTTTCTCTTCTTCTTTTGTTAGGCGTTTAAAGACTTTTTCTTCTGAAAGTTTGCCTTTTTTATCATAGATAAGGACAATAATTTTATCGCCATCAACCTTATAGTGAACCGTCTCTTTAAGAGATTTTTTATAATCCTTAATGTAGACTTTTTTACTATCGTCAATATCAGATTTAGTGGTATATTCGTCCACTTTATAACGATTATCTACAGCCTTCTCAACGACTTTTGTGTAATCGGCCAAAGACATTGTTGGTGTGAGCGTTCTAGACCAGTTATCAAGACGGAAAGCTTTTTCAGTATCATAGTCCGTAAAGTCAACCAAGTTAACCGCACCAGCCAAGGTGTAGTTATAAAATTTCAACTGATCGCCTTTAACTTTAACAAAGTCACCGTCTTTTAACTTACTTTTCTCATAGGATTCCATACCATCAATCATCTTTTTCTTGTCCTTATCATAATATCGATAAGTCTCTATTTGATAAGTTCCCTCTGAGATCTTACCTCCCTGTAGGTGGATATAGGCATAGCCACCAAAAGAAAGGGCAAGTAGTACAACTGCTCCAATAACAGAAGCAATAATAATTTTAACCTTCTTAGATAAGCCTTTTTTAGGTGCCACAACTGGTGTCCCTTGTCCAGTCACTGGCCCACTCACCTGAACTTGTGGCTGGCTGTTCTCTGCCACAGGCTCTGAAGTTACAAATTCACCGTTAGCTTTAGCCTGTTGAATTTCTTCCTCGCTTGGTTTGCGATTATTGATTGTTTCAAAATAATCTAACCATTCTGTTTCGTTCATAAAAGTCCCCTTTTTTCATTGATACTCCTATTTTACCAGAAAAATGCCAAAAATCTATTTGACTATTTTCATAAAAAGAAAAACAGTACCTGACTTTAGGCCTGATACTGCTTTATTAGACTTATGAATGTTAAATTCTATCAACGCTCTTTTTACTGCTACTGCTAGAGTTTGATTTTGAATCGCTACCATAGTCGTCACTATAGCCGTAACCATAGTCACTTCCATAGTCACTTCCATAATCACTACCGTAACCATAACCATAATAGTCTTTGAAGTCATCGTATTGATCGCTATAAGACTTCAGCTCTTTCTTATAATCCTTGACAGCGTCTTTATAATCATCCCAACGTTTGTCTGCATCAGATTTACTTAAACGTTTAAGGGTAATACGTGACTCAAGCTTTCCTTTTTTATCATAAGTAGTCAGAGTGTATTCATCACCATGTTTGACATAAGTACGTTTTTCCTTCAAGGTATCTTTATATTCTCTTGTTGTTTTTTTAACGACTTTGTCAGCTGCCTCTTTGGTATAGAAGGAATAGTCTTTTCTCATCTTTTTCATGAAGTCTTTTGTGGCATCTTCGACTTGATCCGCATTTAAAACTTGACTTTGTGTTTTATTCCACGGATCAAATACCTGAGGAACATCCATCTCATAGTCTATCAAACTAACATATGATTTATTGTCACTCTCTAATAAATTGTAGGTTCTAGATTGATTATTCTTTACAATTACAAAAGACTGCACGTCCAAACCTTCGTCCTTGTATTCATCTAAGCCATCAACCATTTTATCTTTGTCTTCATCATAACGAGAGAGAGAAACGACTTCATAGGTCCCATCTACAATTTTTCCTGACTGATAACGCCATAATGAATAGCCACCAACAGAAAGTAAAATCACTGCCACAGCACCCAAGACTGATGCTAGAATAATCTTAGCTTTTTTTGACATTCCTTTTTTCACTGGCATGGCTTGTTGGAAGGTTGCTGTTGTTTGGGCAAACTGAGGCTGTTGCGTCATAGAAATAACAGGTTCAGCTGGTTTAATTTTTCTTGGCTCATTAGCCTGTCCAGTTGCTCCAAAGACATTAGGTCGCTCAAGAATAAACTCCCCTGCTGCTTGAGCTTGAGCTAATTCTGCTGGACTTGGTTTGCGACCGTTGACTAATTCAAAGTACTCAATCCACTCTTGCTGGTTCATAATAATCTCCTTTTTATTGGTCTACAAGTCTATTGTACCAAAATTAATGATGAAATAGTATTTGACAATTATCATAAAGCCTGTAAGTTTTTTAATAAACCGTTAGGCTATGATTCTCGATAGTAAAGAACTGCTTGGTCGGTTTAGGTATCAGCGCCAGATGGCATAATCTCCATAATGATCCCAGCCCTTATGATGCTCCAAGGCATACTCATAATCCCTATCATAACCACTTTTGAGTTCTTCGGCTTCCTCTGAGCTTAATCGTTTAAAAGTTCTACGCGACTCAATATGTCCATCATCAGCATAAACAGTCAGAACGAGACCATTAGGACGCTTTTCATAAGTTCTTTTTTGCTTCAACATTTTTTTATAATCGTCTACACACCTCTGGACAGATACTTCCTTTACTCTTGAATACTCCTCTCCCTTTTTAGAAATCTTATCAATATGAGAAATCACTAGAGCTTTATATTCAGAGACTGTTAGATCCTGTTTCAAAGTCCCAGTACGTGGGTCAAAAGTCTGTGGGATCTTTTCATCGTGCTCAAATGGTGAGACAAAAGGTTCCCCATCCCCCACAAAAACATAATAAAATTGAGATTTCATATTCTCAACAACTATAAAATCCTCATATAAGCTATCATTATTCTCTCCTCGCTCAGTCCAATTTATCAATTCATTGGAATATGCCGATTTAGCCTCGTATTTTACCATCTGATAGGTGCCATCCGGAATATGGTTCTCTTGATGCTTCCAAAATTCTCTCTCTCCTATGGCGATTAAGACTGACGCAACAAGTCCAAGAAATAAGATGATACCAATCTTCCATTTTTTTGCCTTAGTCATACTTCTCCCCTCCTTATTGGCCTATTCTTCAATACTATTTTACCAAAAATAAGGGAAAAGCTAGTGACAGGATTGCAAAGGAAAAGAGCTTGAAAATATCAACTCTCAAACCTCTTTCTTACCATCTACTTTTTAACATCCTCAGCACCAATGACTGGGTATTCAGTCAATCCTGATGCTACTTCTTCAGCCTGGTCTGATCCTTCTGATTTTTCCTCAAGATCAAACTTAGGTGCATCTTTTTCATAAGCATTAATGATGTCAGCTACGACTGGGTGACGGACGACATCACTGGCAGAGAAATGAACAAAATCAATGGCCTTGATACCCTTCAATTTTTCCATAGCATCAATAAGACCTGACTTAACACGACGTGGAAGGTCAATCTGGCTCATGTCCCCATTGACAATCATCTTAGAATTAAAGCCAAGACGCGTTAAGAACATCTTCATCTGCATGATGGTCGTATTTTGCGCCTCGTCAAGGATAACAAAAGCATCTTCAAGGGTCCGACCACGCATATAAGCGAGTGGCGCAATTTCAATAATTTCACGTTCCATGAGACGGGTCGTCTGCTCTTTACCGAGGATTTGATAAAGGGCATCATAGACAGGGCGAAGGTAAGGGTCTACCTTTTCCTTAAGGTCTCCTGGTAAGAAACCAAGACTTTCGCCTGCCTCAACAGCCGGACGGGTTAGCACAATACGTTTCACCTGACCACGCTTAAGTGCTGTGACAGCTAGGGTAACTGCTAGAAAGGTTTTTCCTGTACCTGCTGGACCAATCCCAAAGACCACATCATGATTTTTAATACTATCAACGTAGACCTTTTGTCCCAAGGTCTTCACTCGAATTGGTTTACCACTATTGTCCTTGATAATTTCTTCTTCATAAAGGGCAACAAATTTGTCAATCGAACCATCCTGAGCCATGGTTAGAGCTGCCACAACATCTGAAGTGTTAACCAGCATCCCTCGCTCCACTAAAACGAGGAGAGCTTGAATGGTTAAACGTGCCAATTCAACGCTTTCCTGATCGTCTCCAAGAATTTGGACACGCTCTGTTCTAGCATGAATGATAAGGCCCAAGTTATCTTCAATGAGTTTTAGATGACGCTCATTGGTTCCAAAAAGCGACAAGACATCATCTGGGTGATTAAGGGTAATTTCAACAGAATACTCTTGCAAATAGAGTTCCTCTTTCTTAAGTATTTTTATCCATTATATCAAAAAAATCACGCCAAGCGTGACTTTTTATCATTCTGACTTATTCATTAAATGACACGTGAACGTGATCATAGTGGTTTTCAGTAACGCTACCACGATCTGGCATTTGGTTCCATGTGTTAGCTGGTCCGTAGATATTATCTACTGGTGCGTAGAATTGTTGTCTGTAGATGACATATGAGATACCTGCATTTGAGATATTGTCTACAGCATATTGAGCGACTTGATTACCAACTTCTGAACCAACTGGTACCATAACGTCAACGGCAAGTCCTTTACCATGGTCTTGAGGATCACCTTCACGGTAACCACCGATATCAGTAAGACCGAATTTTGATGCTACATCTTGACGGAAAGCTTCAGCTTGTGGTTGAAGGTGTGGATCCGTTGGAAGTGTGTTTGTTGAAGCAGGTTGTGCTGCTGGAGCCTCTGAAGCCGCTGGGGCTTCTGAAACTGCTTCTGATGTTGCTGCTGGTTGCTCTGCTGGAGCTTCTGAAGCCGCTGGGGCCTCTGAAGCCGCTGGGGCTTCTGAAGCTGCTTCTGATGTTGCTGCTGGTTGCTCTGCTGGAGCTTCTGAAGCCGCTGGGGCCTCTGAAGCTGCCTCTGAAGCCGCTGGGGCTTCTGAAGCTGCTTCTGATGTTGCTGCTGGTTGCTCTGCTGGAGCTTCTGATGTTGCTGCTGGTTGCTCTGCTGGAGCTTCTGCAGGCTGTGCTGGTTTTTCTTCAGCTGCTGGGGCTGGGGCTTCTGCAGGTTTTGCTTCTGCTGATGCCGTTACATGATCAATGGCATCGGCAACTGGTTGTTCAGTATCTGCGTAAGCTGGTGCTTCAGATGCTGAAGCGATAGCTTCTGTCACTTCTGAAACAGCTTGTGTTGATTCTTCTGTAGCAGGAGCAACTGTAGCCGTTGTGTCTACTGAATCAACAGGAGCAGACAAATCTGTTGTTGCTACAGCTTGTCCGTTTACTGTTACTTCGTTAGTTGTCAAGTTAGCCTCTGCAACAACAGATGCATTTGAAGTTTCTGAAGCTGGTGTTTCAACTTTAACTGAAACTGCTTGGTTATCAGCGTTGTAAGTTGTTGTCAAGACTGTTCCAGGGAAAATCAAGTCAATGTTTGTGATTTGGTTGATATTAGCCAAAACATTTACATCGATTCCCATTGCTTCTGCGATACTACCCAAAGTGTCACCGTATTGAACAGTGTAAGTTTGTTGGTTATCACTAACAGCGATGTCGGCTTTGATTTGATCCACTGAACGAGCAGTCCAATTAGCGACATCATCAGCATGTACATGACTAGCAGCAAAAAGTGAAAGAGCTGCGGTCGAGTATAGAAGTGCCTTAGTTGTTTTTGATTTTGATAACATGTATAAATTCATTCCTTTTTTAACAATTTTAACACTTACAATAATACCATACTTCTAGTCAAAAAAGTGGCAAATTATTGCACTTTAAAGCAATTACTAACTAGTTGTAATACGCCTAATTTATTGAAAAAAAGCTGAGACATTTGTAAAAAAATGTAACAATTCATTCTCCCTCAACTGCTGTTTTCTTGAAAATGTTTTTGTCAAGATAGGTCTGTCCTTTAATAGAGATTAAACACTATTAATGCGCTAGATAGTCTTCCCAAATATGATCAAATTGACCTAGATTGAAAGAGAAACTAGCCTGATCTTCCAAGTAGCGACTCACCTCTTCAAAGTCATCAGTATGTTTAGGAAAGGTTGAATCGTCAAACGCCAAGTCAGCTAAAATGGCTACTGGTTCATTGGATTTAGGGTTACGTTGCGTCATCAGCCAAGTATAAAAAGATTTTCTCATACTTTCTCCTAACTGATTAATTCTGTTCCGAACTGATCTTGTTTGATTTTTTTAGCCTTCATCAAACCACCCAAGGCCTTTTTAAATTGCCCCTTTGAAATACCAAAGGTTGCCTTTATATCTGCTGGTGATGATTTATCGTTTAGAGTCATAAAACCACCGTTGCTTTCTAGATAGGTCAAAATCATTTGAGCATCATTTTCAAGCATCTCAAAAGAACGTGGTTTCAAAGACAAATTCAGGGTACGATCGACCTCACGAAAACCAATCACACGGGCTTCAAGGACTTGACCCAAACGTGGCTCAGCATAACGTTCTGACGGATGGATGAAGCCAAGCATGTTATTTTCTGGTAGGTAAACAAAGGTTCCTGAGAGCTTGAGACGATAGGCGATAGCAGGCCATTTTTGATTTTGCATATTGTCATAGGCAGGCCCAGCCATACGTTGAAAGACTTCAAGTTCAGCAGGAAGCCCCCAAATACGGCCTTTTTTATCGACGTCTAGTTTGATGTAGAGTTTATCACCCTTTTTAGGCCAAAGCTCTTTGAGTTCCGGCAGCACATCAAGAGAGACGACAATTTCCTTATCTGGGATTCCCACATCCACAAAGACACCTAAATCCTTACGAACCTCAGTGACTTCTCCCCAATCATAAGAATCACGAGTTGCCTTAATTTCCTTTTGTGTCAAACGTGATTTCTGCTTGCTGTCAGTGTAGGCAAAGCCTGTTACCATGTCACCAATCGCATGATTTCCTTCATTTTTAGCCAAAGCAAAGGTCACGCCATCCTTTTGGACAAAGTAAAAGCGATCATTTTCATCAGTTACTAAGGCAGTAATGATGGTTCCAAGTAGTGTATTCATATTTTTCCTCAAAAAGAGAGCCGGACAAGGAAGCTAACATAGTCCATGCTTTTTTGCTTCTGTCCCACTCTCCTTATTTTTCTATTGATTAAACAGTAAGGAGTTCTTTTTCCTTTTCTGCTGTCATGCTGTCGATTTTCTTAACAGCATCGTCTGTTGCTTTTTGGATATCCTTTTCAAGACCTTTCAATTGGTCCTCTGTGATTTCCTTGTCTTTTTCTTGCTTTTTAGCTTCATCCATAGCATCACGACGGATGTTACGAATAGCGATTTTAGCATTTTCACCAACTTTTTTAACTTCTTTAGCCAATTCCTTACGAGTTTCTTCTGTAAGTGCTGGGATAACCAAGCGCACAACAGAACCGTCGTTTGCTGGGTTGATACCAAGGTCAGATTCGTTGATGGCACGTTCGATATCAGCGATTGAACCTTTATCAAATGGTGAAATCAAAAGAACACGTGCTTCAGGAACAGTGATTGAAGCCAATTGATTAAGAGGCGTTGGGGCACCATAATATTCGACTGTGATGCGGTCAAGAAGTGACGCATTGGCACGACCTGCACGGATTGAACCAAATTCGCGAGCCAATGACTCATGTGAGTGGGCGAAGCGTTCTTTAGCTTTTTCAATAATTGCGTTTGACATAATTTCTCTCTTTCTTACTTGTGTGCGTCTGCTTTATTTGAAACGGTAGTTCCGATGTGTTCACCTAGAATAACACGTTTAATATTACCTGGTTCATTCATGTTGAAGACTACGAGGTCAATGTCGTTATCCATTGACAAGGTAGAAGCTGTTGCGTCCATAATTTTAAGACCACGTTTGATAACTTCCACATGGGTCAATTCATCAAATTTAACCGCATCAGCATTCTTACGTGGGTCATCATTGTAGACACCATCCACACCATTTTTCGCCATAAGAATAGCGTCAGCCTCAATTTCAGCGGCACGGAGGGCTGCTGTGGTATCAGTTGAGAAGTATGGAGAACCGATACCTGCTGCAAAGATAACGATACGTCCTTTTTCAAGGTGACGAAGGGCACGACCTCGGATATAGGGTTCAGCCACAGATTTCATATCAATAGCCGTTTGAACACGTGTGTCAACACCAAGTTGTTTCAAACTGTCTGCCATAACAAGGGCATTCATAACTGTTCCAAGCATCCCCGTATAGTCCGCTTGAACACGATCCATTCCTGCTTCGGCTGCAGGTTCGCCACGCCAAAGGTTACCACCACCGATAACCAAGGCGATTTGAACACCTGATTCTGCGACTTCTGCTATTTCTTTAGCCATTGTCTGTACGGTTGGAAGATCAATCCCAACACCACGTTCACCAGCCAAAGCTTCACCTGAAAGTTTAATGAGGACACGTTTGTATTTTGGTTCTACCATGATTTCTCCCTATTAACTATGTTGTTTTTCTGATTGTATTCTTGGCTCAGATTTATCATTCCTAATCCGTAAATGACCATCTTTTTAAGAAGGAGATTAAGCTCTTACAAGCTCTTTCCAGATTGACAAATGGTCTCTTTATGACAAAGCGAACACTAAATCTTCATCCTTACTATTTTATCATAAATTAGGGTTTTCACCTAGTCAAATATTTTAAAATATCCTTACAAGATGACTGTAAAAGTGATGGTGTCATCTTTGTAGGAGGCAAAGAGACGCCCTTTAAATAATTTGACCATACTTTGAGCCATGGATAGACCTATACCGAAACCTTTATTTTCCTTGTTATTATGGGATTCTTCGATACGATAGAAGCGTTCAAAAAACTTACTATAATCGACTGCCTTACCATCCTTATAGGTATTCGACACTTCCAGGCGAGCCCGTTTACGAGTTCTTCCGACTTGACGAAGCCTTACCGTAACCGTCCCTTCTGGGTCACAATACTTGTTTGCATTATCAACCAGAAGAGTTACAAGTTCAAAGAGAGATTTTTCCTCTGCCTTAACATGGATGTCTGGAGAAATATCCATAAGGAAGGATTTCCCGTCACGAACAACTGGTCCCTTAAAGTCCTCTGCTGCATCCTCAGTAACATACGAAAAATCCACATCTTGAAGAACGATATCAGGATGCTCCTCAAGCCGAGATAAGGCCACAAGCGAATTGATTAGAGTGGTCAATCGTGCCACCTGGTCGTTAGTAGACTTGGTCCATTCGTTTTCCCCAGTCATGAGTTCCTGTAGCTCCGTGTTGGCAGAAATAATGGCCAATGGAGTCTTCAATTCATGACCTGCATTTGTGATAAAACGCCGTTGCTTTTCATAGTTTCGAATGAAGGGGCGAATGACGATTCCAGACAAAGCACTGACAATAACGACAAAAAAGATGAAGCCAAACAGTGATAAAAGGATACAAAGACTCATTAAAGCTTGGGAAGAATTATAATAAGAAGACGTGTCCAAAAAGACTACCAAAACCTTATTTTTACTGACCTTACTTACTTGATAGCTAAGATTGATGTTTTTTTCTCGAATCGTGCCTAGATTATTGGTCAAACGGCTAACTGTCAGGGCATAGCTAGCCGCTTCCTCGTCGTTTATTAGGGCCGTATGGCTGGTATCCTGGCTAACAACCTTATCACCCGATAAGGTCACGCTGAAAAATCGAAAACTGTCTGAAGGAATCTCACGTCCTTGATTGATCTCAATTTTTGTGGTTTTCCCAAAGCTACCATTATTTTCCGAAAGGGTGTTGAGTACCTTGCTAATTTCCTGCTCCGTCTGAAAAGACCTCACGGTATTGATGATTCCCACCATAAAGACCAAGATAAAGAGGATGGCCAAGGAAGCAATCGTAATAAATTGCAGGCGTAATCGTCTAAACATAGCCTACTCCTCTCTCATTAGCTCAAGACAAAAGTCGCCACCCTTTTCGCCCAAAATGCTAATATCAGCCTTAATAGCTTGCAATTTCTGGCGCAGATAGGAAATATAAACCCAGACAATTGATTCATCAACGTCATCTTCATCAGCCCAGATGGTTTTAAAGAGGTGCTCAGTACTTAACTTCTTGGTAGGATTGTGCATGAAATAAGCCATTAACTTGGTCTCACGACTTGAAAGGCGAATACTATTGCCAGCCACTAACTCTTGATCCTCTTGGTCCAAACAAACCGAGCCAAGCGTCAAAACTTTTGCCGTAAATGTTTCACTAAAACGGCGCTCCAATGAACGCAAACGAGCCAAAAGTTCCTTTAGAGACATGGGCTTGGTCAAGTAGTCATCCGCACCAGCATCAAGTCCCGTCACACGGTCATCAATTTCGGCCATGGCCGTCAACATAATGACATGCGTGGTATTCCCAGTTGAGCGAATTTCTCTTAGGGCTTCAATACCTGTTTTGATGGGCATCATGATATCCATGATCATCACTTGATAGGCATTCTGGGCAGCCAAATCCACTGCTTCTTGCCCATTAAAGGCCTGATCCACTTCGTACCCCTGATGTTCAAGAGCTGCTTTATAAACCCTGGAAAGAGCCTCCTCATCCTCTGCTAATAGAATTTTCAGAGCCATTTTAGTCCCCTCCTTCTTGAATTAAGTTACGAATGGTCTGCATGGTCAAATCACATGAAGCCAATTCATCTGCACAACGCTTAAGCTCACGGGTAATCATTTCAGGATTCTTGATATCATGCTTGTACTTCATCTGATGTTCCAGACTGGCCCAGGAATCCTGAGCGATGGTCCGAAGCTGAACCTCCACAAAATAAGTACCTTTCTCATTTCCTAGCACATCTGGAAAGTCTGTTTCTATTTCCAAAATGAGGTGATAAGAACGATAACCGTTAGGCTTGGCATTTGAAATATAATCCTTCTCATTGTGGACCGTGACACCAGGAATAGCCTTTATCACTTCGATAGTTTTGTAAATATCATCAACAAAGCCACAAACGATACGGATTCCAATACTGTCACGAATTTCCTTGAGGGCAGACTGGCTAGTCTCAGGCAAATTCTTCCTACGACACTTTTCACGCATGGAGTCACTTTCCTTAATCCGTGAAATAAAATGTTCATAGAGTTTAAAGCCTGTTTCTTTTTTGCTCGCAATATTAGCCGCAATAATAGGGTCAGTTATTTCTTGTAAAATGTTGGGGAGATACTGAGCATATTCCCCATAAATACTTGGAGTTGACATAAAAACCTCCTCTAATAGCGTTTCTTCATTATAGCATAGATAGGCTTAAAAATAAGGAATGAGCCTAATAGAGCTGGCATTGTGACTATGAAAAAAATCCAGCCGAAGCCAGATTCATTTTGTATCTCTAAGTTTTCCTTCCACTGGACTATTCTTCAAGAGATTTGACAAAAGGCCAGTTGCCCAGTTTGTGTTTTTCATAGGTCAAAACCTTGTAACCACATAGCTTATAGCCATTCTTCTCATAAAAAGGTACATTATAGTCACGGTTAGTAATCAAGCCAAGACTACGGCCTCCTGTGCTACGCACAAAGGGTTCAACACCTTCAAGTAAGAAGCGGCTTCCGATTCCCTTTCTTTGAAAATCAGGAGTTACCGCCAACATCATCAGGTACCAGTCGTATTCTGCAGAATCTTCCAAATGTCTCTCTGATTCTTCGACAAAGTTAAAATATTTAAACAACTTGGTAATACTGATGAAGCGGAACAGCTTGGTCGCTCCATTTTGCAAATAGTTAAGCATGGAAACCGTCTGATGTTGCAAAATAGCTACCGCAACAATGCGACCATCCTGTTCGGCTACCAAGCAAGAATCCATCTTTATTGCCAAACGCACTAACATTTCCTGCAAGGCTAAGACAAATTCCTTATACTGCTTAGGTTTCTTTAAATTACTGGCAATCATTGAGAGATAGGGATAATCTTCAAAGGCATCTGCACATACTTGTGCAACTTCCTGAACTTCATCTTGTCTTGCTTGACGATATTGCATGACGGGTCTCCTAATCTATCTGTTTTTTCTCAGTATAACATAAAACGCACGACCTATAGTCATACGTTTTATGAAAATTTGTTAAATATTATAATTTTGTAAGAAAATCCTAGGCAACTTCTTCGGTAAACTGACTATTATAAAGATCAGCGTAGAAACCATCTGCCGCCATAAGGTCAGCATGATTACCCTGTTCAATAATATTACCATCTTTCATCACAAGGATAAGGTCAGCATTTCGAATGGTTGACAAACGGTGGGCAATGACAAAGGAAGTACGACCTTCCATAAGCTTGTCCATAGCTTTTTGAATCAATTCTTCAGTACGTGTATCAACTGATGATGTTGCCTCGTCCAAGATAAGGAGAGGGGCATCTTTAAGAAGGGCACGGGCAATGGTCAAAAGCTGTTTCTGACCAACTGAAAGTGTAACCGAGTCATCCAAATAAGTATCATAACCTTTTGGAAGCGTGGTGATGAAGTGGTGAACACCGACAGCCTTGGCCGCAGCAATAACTTGCTCGTCAGAAATATTTTCTTGATTGTAAATCAAATTATCTCGAATAGTACCTTCAAAGAGCCAAGTGTCTTGAAGCACCATAGAAAATTGATCATGGACAGTTTCACGTTTCATATCATTAGTATCCACACCATCAATAGTGATACTACCTTGGTCGATGTTATAGAACTTCATGAGCAGGTTAACAATGGTTGTCTTACCAGCACCCGTTGGACCAACAATAGCAATCTTTTGTCCAGGTTTTGCGACTGCTGAAAAATCATGAATGATAGTCTTTTCAGGCGTATACCCAAAGGAAACATGGTCAAAGACAACTTGACCCTTAGTATCTGTCAACTCAGCTGTCTTGGCTGACTCGTCATCCATATCTTTTTCTTCCAAAAATTCAAAGATACGCCCAATAGCTGCAGTTGCTGATTGGAGTTGTGTAATCCCTTGCGCAATTTGAGAAAGGGGTTGTGAGAAGATACGAACATAGGTCATGAAGGCTACCACATCACCAATAGTCAAGCTACCATCAATAACCTTAATAGCTCCCACAAGACAGACCATAACGTAACCAAAGTTCCCAATGAAAATCATAAGTGGCATCATAATACCTGAGATAAATTGAGACTGCCACATCGACTTATAAAGTTTATCGTTTAGGGCCTTGAATGCCTTACTGCTCTCTTCAGTGGCATTATAGCTCGTTACAACAGCTTGACCAGTGTAGATTTCTTCGATATATCCATTAATGTTAGCCAAATTTTCTTGTTGACGTTTGAAAAGGGGTTGTGAGAAACCCATGATGAAGGCTACTAGAACAAATCCTATCAAGACAGAACCAATGGCAGTGAAAGCCATAGTGACATTTGAGTAAAACATCATAATAATGGCTGCGACCAAGAGAACACTTGAAGTAATTAGGGTACCCAGTCCTTGACTGAGCGATTGCCCCAAAAGGTCAACGTCATTGGTCACACGAGAGAGGGTGTCCCCTTGAGAGTGACTGTCAAAATAATTAAGAGGTACACTGTTGATTTTCTTTTGGATAGCGGTACGGAAACGTTGTGAAAAGCGTTGTGTAACCGTCGCAACCGTAAAGCTTTGCAAATAACCAACAATGGCTGAGATAGCATAGAGAACAGCCAAGGTTAAAGCAATGCTGCCCACCTTGTCTAAATCAATACCGGGAATAACTCCCATCTTAGTTGGTGTAATCCCATCAGTAATAAGATTGGTGATTTCTTTTAATTTATCAGGTCCAATAACTGTAATGACCGCTGAAATAATAGCTCCAAAAATCGCTAAGACAAAGGGAATTTGGAAGCCTTTAATATAGGGTTTTAAGCGTTTATAGGACGATGTTTTTGGCTTATTTTCCATTTTCTAACTCCTCCTTAGACAATTGTGAATAGGCAATTTCTTGGTAGACTTCATTATTAGCTAAGAGTTCCTTGGGGGTTCCTTGACCAACAACCTTACCTTGGTCAAGCACCAAGATTTGATCAGCATCCATAATGGTAGAGATACGTTGAGCAACAATCAACTTGGTCATATCTTGTGTTTTTTCAGCTAATTCTTGACGCAGTTTACGGTCTGTCTTATAGTCCAAAGCTGAGAAGGAATCGTCAAAAATCAAGATTTCAGGCTTACGAGCCAAGGCACGCGCAATAGCCAAACGTTGTTTTTGACCACCTGAGAAATTAGACCCAGCTTGAGCCACTTCTGCCCTAAGTTGACCTTCTTTATTTTCAACAAAGTCTTTTCCTTGAGCCAATTCGAGAGCATCCCAAATCTTAGCATCATCAAGGGGACTATTATTGCTGGTTCCCATCGTCATATTTGACGTGATGTCCCCTGAGAAAAGTACTGCCTTTTGTGGAATATAACCGACAATATTGTGCAAGGTGTCATGGTCATACTGACGTACATCTACACCATCAACCTTGATAGTCCCTTGCGTGGCGTCGTAAAAACGTGGGATAAGGTTGACAAGCGTTGATTTACCAGAACCAGTCGAACCAATAAAGGCAACCGTATCACCCTTTTTAGCTTTGAAGCTAACATGCTCCAAAACAGGCTCTGAAGTTTCAGAATAACGGAAGGAAACATCGTCGAATGCGACAGTACCGACTTCTTTAGGCTTTTCAGAGTTATTTTCAGGGTAAGAAACTGAAGATTGGGTATCTAAAACTTCATTGATACGTCCAGCCGCTACAACAGCACGTGGAAGAAGGAAGAAGACAACAATCATCATCATGAATCCCATAACAACCTGCATGGCATAAGAGGAGTAAACCACCATATCTGAGAAGAGATGGATTTTATCTTCCATGGCACCAGCAATCTTAGTTGGATCTGTTGGAATCTTAACATCTTCAATCAAATGCGCACCAATCCAATAAATAGCTAAGGTTAAACCACTGGATACAGCTGTCATAACTGGTGTTAGTAATGCAAAAGAGCGTCCGATAAAAAGATTATTTCGAGTCAAGGCTATATTGGCATCTTCAAATTTATCTTCTTGATAACTTTCGGCGTTATAGGCACGCACCACACGAATTCCAGTAAGAGATTCACGTGTCACGCTATTGAGTTTATCTGTCAGAGTTTGAATCAAGCGTTGTTTAGGCATAACCATGATTAAAAGGAAAAGCAAGAGAATGGCAATCACCGCCACAGCAACGAGCAAGGCTAGGAGCCAATTTCCATTTTTATCTGCAATCTTAGTAATCGCCCAGATTGCCATGATTGGCCCTTGTGTAACAACCTGTAACCCCATGGTAAGCACCATCTGCAACTGGGTAATATCATTTGTCGTACGGGTCAAAAGACTAGGTATGGAGAATTTCTTAATCTCAGCATCCGAAAAATCAAGAACCTGATGGAAAATATCATCTCGAAGACGAGTAGTGAAACTTGCCGCTGTTCTGGCAGCTAGAAATCCAACTGCTACAGAGGCCATAAAGCCCGCAAAGGACATCAAAAGCATTCGCATCCCTGGGACATCCGTATTCCAGGCGAAAATATCTGATGCTTTAGTCCCCTTGGTTGATAAGAGGGTTGTGATGTCAGACATATAGTCTGGAATTTTCAAGTTTAGATAGACGTTCAAGCAAACAAAAACCACAGCTAAGACAATCATACTTAACTCTTTTGCCGTCAAACGTTTAAATATTTTAAACATAAGTTACTCCTTATTTTTCTCTAAATTCTTGCGAATTTGATGAAAGACTCGAAAAGCCGTCTCGGCATCTTCTTTTGATATACCTTCTAACAACTGCTCATGAATGGCCTCTCGGAAATGTTCGACATCTTGGGCCTTCTTTTTGCCCAAGTCTGTCAGATGTACATACTTGTAGCGTTTGTCCTTATCTGATGTCACCAATTCAACGAAACCATTTTTCTCCATCCGTTTGACCAGATTACTAGCCACCGATTTAGAGATACATAGTCTTTTCTCAATGTCTTTAATAAAAATTTCCTTATCTTGGTTGTCAGACAAATACTTGACAGCAAAACCTTGAGGACCAGCTAGATGCTCAACACCATGCGCTTTACCTAGCTCTTGCACGCGAGATTCCATGGTATTGATGAACTCTCTAAATTCACTAAAGGGATCTTTTCCATGCATTGCATCTTCCTCCTTAAATAATTCTCATGGAAACTACTTTAGTTCTCATGAGAATTATTGTCAAGAAAAAAGTTCCTATGAGAACTAAAAAAAAGTGAGGTAGGAATTTTTAGTGTCTACTCTCACTCTGCAACTGTAATTTGTCTCTCTTAGAATCTATTTCAAGTATCTTTTAGATAATAATACCCTCTAAATGATCCAATTCATGTTGAATAATTTGGGCTGGCATACCAGAAAAACTTAACTGTTTAGGCATCCATTGTTCATCTAAATAGGCCACCTCAACTGATTCATAACGTCTAGTTGGACGACTTCCCTCTAAAGATAAACAAGACTCCTCGGTTTGAAATGGCGAAGACTTGCTTACCAAAACAGGATTAAACATAACCAGATTGACAAAACCAATATTGACGATGATAACACGCTTTTTAACCCCAATCATATTGGCTGCCATACCCACACAAGCATCTTTATGAAATTCCAGTGTATCACGCAAATCCTTAGCCAAATAGAGGTCTTCTTTAGTCGCTTCTGTCGATTTTTGTCCTAGAAAAAAGACATCCTTTACGATAGGTTTTATCATCTCTTTACTCCCTTATCATTTCTTTCTTAAGCTATGACATCATATGTCCTTCTTTTATCTGAGCCAACGGTTTTTATTTTCAGACATAATAACCTCAACCTATTATATCAAAAATGGCGGACCCCTAGGAAAGCAGACGAAAAAAGAAACCCAAAGGCTTCTTTTCATCGTTCTTTCTTCACTCTATACAAATAGCCAATAAAAGCTAAAAAACTAATCGCTGAAACACTCATTGCCATTTTAGCAACCGGGGTATAACTATAGGTCACTACAACTCGATGCTTGCCTGGTGGCAAGACTAAATTAGTTGGATTCTTTTCATTGGATAAGTAAGTTGTTGCTGGCTTCCCAGCAATCGTCACTTCCTGCCCCTTGTAGTAGAAAACAGGCAGTGACAAAACTTTCTCAGCTTGAGAATTATTAGTCACCTTAAATGACAACTCATGAGGAGATTGCTTGATAGCTGACTTAATTTCCTGAGTATCTAGAAAAAGGTGTTTATCAAAGACAAACTTAAAGGGAACTTCTTTATTGGTATAGTCGCCGTTGATATTTTTGTAAGTTCCCTTAGCCAGCATGCCTTTCGTAACTTTTGTATTACTCGGCAATATGTTCTTGACTTTAGTCATCTTATCTTGAACAGTAACAATCTGAAACATATTTAGGCAAATACCAATCAGGACAAGTACCGTCGTAGCTTTTAGAGAAATAGTCTTTAAGATATTAGCCAGGGCTAAGCTGAAAAATAGCAAAGCAAAACTCCATAATCTCCAAGGAAATTGAAGATTGGACACCGGGCTTTCCTGCAATAACTGCCAAGGAAAACTCTTCAAGGTTAAAAAGGCTAAAACAAGAGATATAAAAAGGTAAATTCTAGCTTCCCTATCCTTCACAAAACGCTTAGCAAAGGCTAGACTTAACACTAAACCAATAAGATAAAGCAGATTAACTGATGGGGTCCTTAAATCACTACTTACAATAAGCCCCCAGGTATCTGACAAACTCAAAGCCATTTTGGCTAGAAAAGGCTTAAATGTCATCCGCAAAGTCACATACCTAAATTGCTCTATCATGGGTACAAAATAGGCCAGAGACATTCCCAAAGTTACTAGAGTAGCCTTAAGAAAGCCCAGTAACCGCTCTTTCTTAGAGTCCCAAATGCAAAAACTGGTTACCACTGCTAAGAAAATCAAAACAGAGGCTAAGACGACCGATAAAACATGGGAATAGACAAGGCCAAGCATCCCAAGGGTCAAGACCCACCATTTTTTGTAATCTCCAAAAGTTAGCAAACGCACGCCTACAAAAACTAGGGGCAGAAAAATCATCGCCAGCGTTTCGCCAACCGCTGCCCTATAGTAGGAATTATGCAAGAAATAACCTGAAAAGAGATAGAAGGTAGAAAATATCAGCACCTGCTTATCAGAATACCTCAATAAACGTAAGCCATAAAAACTAAGCAAACAGGTTGCAAAGCGAACAAGAAACTGAAAACTCATCCAAGCTACAAAAATAGATTGCGTCAGCTTATATACTAAGAAGATTGGATAGTAGGTCAACCAAGGATAAAAGGTATTGATTAACTGGCCAGTGCCTCCATTGGTCGTAAAATTGATAGGACTCTTCCAAATGGTGTCTAGAGACAAAAGACGGTTAATATGAAAAACCACATCATCGCCATAAAGCTTATCTCTAAAAAAGAACATTGGCAAGATTGACACGAAACTTATCAAAAAACTCAGTACAAGGACTCCCCAATTACTAGAGTTCTTCTCTCTTTCCCCAAAGGGACTTTGTTCAATAATCACAATTCTTCCTCTCGTATTAAATCATAAAATTAGCTATAAAAAGAGATTCTTTGCTCCCTCATTATACCAAAAATCCAGCAGGAAACTTTTTACCTCTTTAAAAGATTACGTTCCTGACAACCAGACAGACTATCCACTACAGCTTGATCCACCTGCCATAGCCTTTCAAGCAAAAAAAGAAACCCGCAGGCTTCTTTTCTTATTTTATCGAGAGGCTTATTAATCAGGTCAGGTCTGCTAATTAAACAATACCTTGAGCTGACATTGCATCTGCAACTTTAAGGAATCCAGCGATGTTGGCACCAACAACAAGGTTACCTTCATGACCAAATTCTTTAGCAGCTTCTGCAGCATTTTCGTAGATACCTTTCATGATATCGTAGAGTTTAGCATCAACTTCTTCGAATGTCCATTGTGTACGTTGGCTATCTTGTGCCATTTCAAGAGCTGATACAGCAACACCACCAGCGTTAGCAGCTTTGGCAGGACCAAATGATACACCAGCTTTAAGGAAGACATCAATAGCTCCCAAAGTTGAAGGCATGTTAGCACCTTCTGAAACAGCAAGAACGCCATTTGCTACAAGTGTTTCTGCATCTGTTTCATCCAATTCGTTTTGAGTTGCACATGGGAAAGCCAAGTCAGCTTTGATAGACCAAACTGTCTTTTCACCACCAGCAGGTGTGTAAGTTGCATTTGGACGAGCTTCTGCATATTTCACGATACGTTCACGTTTAACTTCTTTGATTTCTTTCAACAAGTCAACGTCGATTCCGTCTGGATCATAAACAAAACCAGATGAATCAGAACATGTCACAGCTTTAGCACCTAGGCTTTGCAATTTTTCAATAGCGTAGATGGCAACGTTACCAGCACCTGAAACAACTGCTGTCTTACCGTTAAAGTTTTCACCACGTGCATTAAGCATTTGTTCTGCAAAGTAAACAGCACCGTAACCAGTTGCTTCTGTACGAGCAAGTGAACCACCCCAGTTCAAACCTTTACCAGTAAGAACACCTGTGTATTCGTTACGAAGACGTTTGTATTGGCCATAGAGGTAACCAATTTCACGTCCACCAACACCGATATCACCTGCAGGTACGTCTGTATCTGCACCGATGTGTTTGCTCAATTCAGTCATGAAGCTTTGGCAGAAACGCATGATTTCGTTATCTGATTTACCTTTAGGATCAAAGTTTGATCCACCTTTACCACCACCGATTGGTTGACCAGTCAATGAGTTTTTAAAGATTTGTTCGAAACCAAGGAATTTAATGATTGATTGGTTTACTGATGGGTGGAAACGAAGACCACCTTTGTAAGGACCAATAGCTGATGAGAATTGTACACGGAAACCACGGTTTACTTGTACTTGACCTTTATCATCAACCCATGGTACACGGAATGAAACGATACGTTCTGGTTCAACCAAACGTTCCAAAAGGTTTTCTTCAATATACTTAGGATATTTATCGAAGACAGGGACAAGTGAATCGAAAACTTCTTCAACTGCTTGAAGGAACTCAGCCTCGTGTCTGTTTTGAGCTTTCACTTTTTCAAAAACGCTAGCAACGTATTCTTTACCTGTTGTCATATCAATGTTTCCTTTCAAATAATTACCTTAGTAATTTAATTACATGAATAGTATAAATTTTCAGAATCTTCTTGTCAAGTATTTTTTTTATTTTTTTGATTTGTATGTTAGATTTTATGACATCAATTCAATTTTATCTATTTTAAGTCTTTTCTAAAACCTTATCAATTCAGCAATGTAAGCGCATTAGCTTTTTTCAGCTTTTTCTTGGAAAAAATTTTGCCTTTTTTGAAATTTTCATGCCATATTGGACGTGAAAAGCAATTTAGTAATTTTACTATTTTCTATTTACAAAGACTTTGAGCTATGCTACTATTAATTTAGTAATTTTACTATATTTCAAATAAAGGATTATTCTTATGAAAAGAAAACAGCTATCAGGAAAGCGTATTGGGATTGTGTTTGGAACTTTCGCTCCAATGCACATTGGGCATGTTGACCTCATCACCAAAGCCAAACGCTATAACGACAACGTTCTAGTAATCGTTAGTGGCAGTAATGGTCAGGAAGATCGTGGAACACGCGCAGGCCTATCACTCAATCGACGCTTTCGTTACGTTCGTGAAGTATTTTATAATGACGAACTTGTTGTCGTAGATAAATTAGATGAAGAAGGGATGCCTGCCTACCCTGAGGGCTGGATTCCATGGGTTAAGCATGTTAAGGAGCTTATCGCGAAAAATACCGACACCCCTGAAAAAATCACCTTTTATGTTGGTGAGCCCGAGTATGTGGCTGAACTCAATGAACACTATCCCCAAGCTCAGGTAGAGCTCATCGAACGTTCCATTATAGACATCTCTGCTACCGAGATTCGTGATAACCCTATGGAAAATTGGCGATTTATCACTAAGCCTTTCCGTCGCCATTTTACACGAAAAGTCCTGGTTGTCGGATCTGCTAGCGGTGGAAAAACTACCCTCGTGAAAGATTTGGCTCGTACATACAATGCTCCCTGTTCTCTGGAATATGCCCGTGAGTATCAAGAAAAGTATAATGTTCGTGATGATGAATTGGATACCAATGACTATATTCACCTCTTGACCGACCAATATGCACAGACCGCTGACATCATTGATAAGGGACAACACTCAGGTCTTATCTTTGCAGATACCAATTCAACGGTGACAAAGGTTTATATTGACTACTATTTGAAGGAGAGTATTTCTCAGGAAGAATTTGACACCTTGGACCGCCTCTATCAAGTCACTCAAGCTCGTGAAAAATGGGATTTGATTTTTGTCATTCTACCAAAGTCAAACTATGTTGATGATGGTTTTCGCGATATGACCATGGCTGACCATCATACACGTGACTGGTTTACCAAACATCTTTTAGACCTACTGTCACCATTTAAAGACAAAATCGTTATTTTAGGGGATAATAGTGACAGTGATAGTTTTTTTGCAGACAACTACCATTTTGCCAAAAAGGCAATCAATGAACGGTTGCATATTGAGGTTTAGATGACCTCTTCAAGCGTTCATCTCTCAACTTAGCATCAAAGACAAGGAGGAAAAAACATGTCGAAAACCTTTGAAAATTCTGGTAGTGAAAAGGACTTCTTGAAAATCTACCAACAAGAAGAAATGGATAAGTATGTCAGACCCTCAGTAACTGTAGACTCAGTCATCTTCCGCTATTATGAGGGAAGCGTTCAAACCTTACTTATCAAGCGAAAAAACCATCCCTTCTTGGGAAAATATGCGCTTAGTGGGGGCTTCGTCCAAGAACAAGAAGATCTCAATATAGCTGTTTGTCGCGAAGTTCTTGAAGAAACATCGGTTCAACTCAATCCAGAACATATTGAACAACTCATCACCGTTGGGACACCTTATCGTGACCCCCGAATGTGGACAATTTCAGTAGCCTACCTCTGTTTTATGTCTTATGATGACTACCAAGTAGAAAAGGCTGCAGATGATGCCGCATCTACCCATTGGCTAGACATTGCGATGATAAATGGCCAGTTACAACTGATTGACGGTGACAAGCAACTGACTCAAGATGACCTTGCTTTCGACCATTGGGATATTCTGTTGACTGCCATGAAACGCATTAAGGGACGATTAGAATATCATCCAACCATACTCAGCATCATGCCTGATGAAAACACCTTAACCACCTACCGTCAGCTTTTTGGGACTTTTAACGAGGATTATCTCAAAATGGATTCCACAAATTTCTTGCGTCGCTTTAAACATATTTTTCAAAAAACAGGCCGCCAGATGGCAACGAGAACCAAAAAAGCTGCCACTTATTCCTATAAAATCTAGACTCCTTAAAGAAGGTCTTTGTTTGACAATTCGACTCTCACATAGTAGTATTAAGAAAAATTAAAAAGAGGTATCGTATGAAAAGTTTTACATTGATTAGCGGAATCCTCATAACCCTCTTGGGTGTCTTTTTCTTCGCTAATCCTACTAATCTTCTGGCCATCGTCGGTTGGCTTTTTGCTCTAGTGATGTTAGTATCAGGTGTATCAAGCCTCATGGTCTATTTCAAACGAGATAATGAGAAGCGTTCCTTTATTCAACTTCTTCAAAGTATTATTTCAATCATTTTTGGTATTATTTTACTTTCAACATCAGCATGGGTACTCTCAGGTGTTGCCGTAACTATCATCGCTTGGTGGTTGCTGGTCTCAGCCTTTACTCAGGGTTTTCACGCCTATCGCCAACGTCAGTTTGGCTTTTCAGGTCAACCTACCCTGTCAATTGCCTTGATTTGCCTCGTCTTTGGACTACTGCTCTTTAGCGCACCATTTTTCTCAGCCTTTCTGATTGGGCGCTTGGTAGCTTCATTGATTATTTTTGCAGGTGTCTCTGTTCTCTCCTTTTCATTCCGCTTGTGGTAGGATAGAACCATTCACTAGATAAACATAAAAAAGCCTTGCATCTGCAGGGCTTTTGTCATACTTTGATTACTAAAGAACTTAGCCTTCTAGCTCACTCAAATACTCATAGCGTTCATATTTTTCAAGCAAGCTTTCATTAGTGGCATCCAAGTCACGTTGAAGGCTGGCTAGCTGTCCATAATCGCTTGCATTTTCGAGCATGGCTGCTTCAATCTCTTCGATTTTAGCTTCAAGCTCGGCAATTTCATCTTCAATAGTCGCCCACTCTTGTTTTTCAAAGTAACTCATGCGTTTTTTGTCTTCTTTGACTTTTTCAACCTTAACGCTAGCTTGTGCTTTTTCCTTTTCAAGAAGGGCCGATTGCTCTTGTAAGAAGGCTTTTTCATCAAGGTAGTCCGTATAATTGCCAAAGAACTCACGCACGCCGCCATCTTCAAAGGCTAGAATCTTGTTTGCTACCTTGTCCAAGAAATAGCGGTCGTGACTTACGGTAACGACAGGGCCACCAAAACCATTAAGGAAGTTTTCCAAAACCGTCAAAGTTGCAATGTCCAGGTCGTTTGTCGGCTCATCCAAGAGCAGAACATTGGGCTTTTCAATCAAAATCTTAAGTAGATAAAGACGTTTCTTTTCCCCACCAGAGAGCTTAGCAATCTGTGTTCCATGGGTAGAACGAGGAAAAAGGAATTGCTCCAAGAGCTCGGTGATACTGGTTGTTCCAACTGTTGTCTTGACTTCATCCGCCACTTCTTGCAAGTAGTTAATGACACGCTTGCTCTCATCCATGTCCTTAATTTGCTGTGAGAAATAACCAATACGTACCGTCTCACCAATATCTAGGACACCAGCTGTAGGCACAAGATCACCATTAATGAGATTGAGCAAGGTCGATTTCCCGACACCGTTATCACCAACAATACCGATACGATCACGATTTTGCATGATAAGGTTGAAATCACTGAGAATTTGCTTGCCAGCTTCATAAGCAAAATCGACATGCTCGAAGTTAACCACCTTCTTACCAATACGGCTAGTCTCAAAGTTAATTTCAAGATCGTCATTATTGACCGTTTGGTGAACCTCACCCTTTAGATCCTTAAAACGATTGATACGAGCTTGTTGTTTGGTCGCACGAGCTTGTGGTTGCGTTCGCATCCAGGCCAACTCCTGCTTATAGAGTTGCTTTTTCTTGTGTAGAGCTGCAGCATCACGCTCATCTTGTTCAGCCTTGAGTCGCACGTAATCTTGATAATTTCCTTGGTACTCAATCAGATTAGCCTGGTCTAGCTCAAAGATGCGTGTTGCCACATTATCTAAGAAATAACGGTCGTGGGTAATGAAAAGCACGGTTTTTTTAGACGACTTGAGAAAATTTGTCAACCAGGCAATGGTATCAATATCCAAATGGTTGGTTGGCTCGTCCAAAAGCAAAAGATCAGCATCATTCAAGAGAACCTGAGCCAACTGAACACGACGTCGAAGACCCCCTGAGAGGTCACCAACCTTTTGCGAGAGGTCTGAAAGACCCAGCTTAGACAAGACTGTCTTAACCTCACTTTCAATAGACCAAGCATCCAGACTATCCATCTCAGCCATAACCTTCTCCAATCGAGCCTGATTATCCTCAGAATAATCCGCCATAAGCGTTTCATACTCACGAATCAAGGCCATCTCACGAAGGTTCGATGACAAGACCGTATCAAGAACTGTCTTGCTATCATCAAATTCTGGCTCCTGAGTCAAATAAGCTATCTTGTAGCCATTGGCCTTGGTGAAAGGTGACACATCACCATCAAAGCCAATACGCTCAGACACAACATCTAACAAGGTTGTCTTACCTGTCCCATTGACACCAATAATCCCAATACGATCCAAATCATGGATAATGAATGAAATCTCTTTAAAAACCGTCTTATCTCCAACGGACTTGGTTAATTTTTCAACAATAAAATCTGACATCTTACCTCCTTTTTACAAATAACACCGCTACGGATCTTACGCATGCTCTGTAGCGGTGTGTCATTTTTATAACGTCTAAAGGCTCATTTCATAGCTTGAACAAAGGCTATAATGGCTTCCTTGTCATTAGCTAGATTTCCATCAACAATAGTATTTTCAATAGCTTTGAGTGCACGACCAAGGTCCGGTCCAGGTTTGAAACCCAGCTCTTTCATCAGCATACCGCCATTTACAACAATTTCGTGCTTATCATGGATGAGCAACTGACCATCCAACTCAGCAATACGCTCATAATCGACTGTCAAGCCCTGAGCTTGTCTCAAACCTTCAGCTTCCTCTAGGAGCTCCTTACCATACTTATAAACATCTTGCTTGGTCACATCTCTCTCCATACGGAATTTGAAAATCTCAACCAGAGATTGTACTGTCTTCTGGAAATTCACAGAGGTCTTCCATTTTTTAAGGAAAGAGCGTGGATTGTCATGCTTGAGAGCCAAAAGCGTTGCTGCCCAGGCCTGCTCAGAACTTGTAAATCTAAATCCCTCAGCATAATCTGCCACAAAAGACTGCCATTTCTCAGCTGTCTCTTGAAAATCTGGAAGGTACTGATAGGCCTTGGTCGCTAGAAGAGCCTTGATTCCTTTCTTCCAATGTGGGGCCAAAAGTAGCTTATCAAACTCGATGAAACTTCGCTCAATCGAAATCTTTTCCAAAAGCGGAGCATGGCTGGTCATCGCCTCAAAAGTCTTTACTTCGATATCAAAGTCTAAACTTGCTGCAAAACGTAACCCACGCATGATGCGAAGGGCATCCTCGTTAAAGCGTTCCTCAGCCTTACCAACAGCCCTCAAAACACGGTTGTCCAAGTCAGCAAGACCATTGAACTTGTCGATAACCTCAGCATTTTCATTAAGAGCAAAAGCATTGACTGTAAAATCACGACGCTTAAGATCCTCTTCCAACGAACGCACAAAGGACACACTGGACGGACGACGGTAATCTACATAGACATCCTCTGTGCGGAAGGTCGTCACCTCATATTCACCGCCATTTTCCAAAACCAAGACCGTCCCATGCTCTATGCCGATATCTACCGTACGCTCGAAAATCTGTTTGGTTTCCTCAGGGTAAGAAGACGATGCAATGTCCACGTCATGGATGGGACGATTGAGAAGAGCATCACGAACAGATCCTCCAACAAAGTAAGCCTCAAATCCAGCCGCCTTAATTTTCTCTAATATTGGTAAAGCCTCCTGAAACTCAGAAGGCAAATAACTTAATCTCATAGTAAATGTTCCAAACCATAAACAAGCTGGTCACGTTTAACCACTTCTTTAATCCCAAGATTAACACCACCCATAAAGGAAATACGGTCGTAAGAGTCGTGACGCAAGGTCAAGCCTTCTCCTTGGGCACCAAAGATGACCTCTTGGTGAGCCACTAGACCTGGCAAACGCACACTGTGAATACGGAAGCCATCAAACTCCGCACCACGTGCCCCGGCAAGTGTTTCCACCTCATCTTCAGCTCCTTGACGTTTAGGTTCACGAACTTCACGAATAAGTTCAGCCGTTTTCACTGCTGTACCTGAAGGGGCATCCTTCTTCTTATCGTGGTGAAGCTCAATGATTTCAAGGTCTGGGAAGTATTTGCTGGCTTCTGCCGCAAACTTCATCAGAAGGATGGCACCAATAGCAAAGTTTGGAGCAATCAAGCCACCAATTGACTTGTCTTTAGAAAGGGCTGTCAAGTCCTGAATCTGTGCTTCTGTAAATCCTGTCGTACCCACAACTGGTGCAAAACCATTTTCCAAAGCAAAATGGGTATTTTCATAGGCAACAGCTGGCATGGTGAAATCCACCCAGACATCTGCGTCAAAGCCAACCAAATCCGCCTTATCTGTGAAGACAGGAACACCGTCCACTTCTTTTTCTGTCGCAAATGGGTCAAGCAAGGCAGCCAAGGTCAATTCATCATCTCCCTTGACCATATCAACCGCAGTTGAACCCATTCTTCCTTTAAATCCAGCAACAATAACTTTAATAGACATATCATTTTTCCTCTCTATTGATCATAGTCGTAGACAATCCCCATTCAAAATGGATTGTTCTTTATTTGGTGAACTTAGGTGTCAAGCCTAGAACCAACGCTCCCTCTCCCAAGTGGGTAGCAATCACGGCACAGAGAGACACCACTGTTGAAACCTCAACACCTTGGGCTTCAAGCTGTTCTTTAAAATCCTCTGCCTTTTCAGGAACATTGGTATGCAAAATGCTGAGCTCCATGTTTTGATTGTCCTCAGCTAGGGCAACCAAACGCTTCACAGCTTTCTTCTCTGTACGCACCTTTTCAAAAACAACGATTTTTCCTTCATCATTAAAATTCAAAATAGGTTTGATAGACAAAAGATTTCCTAAAATCGCCGAACCATTCGACAAACGTCCTCCCTTAACCAAATGGTTAAGGTCATCCACGAGAATATAAGCTGTTGTTTGTGCAATTTGCTCATCTAGTTTCTTCAAGATATTGTCAAAAGACATCTCTTGAGCTGACCAATGCAAAACGTTTCTCACCATGGCACCCATAGGAGTTGCCGTTATTTTAGTATCAGGAAAAGCAATTTTCAACTTGACATGATCTTCAATCAAAAATTGACTGTTGGCCCAAAAACCAGAAATGCCTGAAGAAAGGAAAAGCCCAATGACATGGGTGTAACCTTTATCCTCTAACTCCATCAGTAGGTTATCCAAATCAGCCAGATTAGGTTGCGACGTCTTGAGCAGTTCTTCTGAGTTCGCCATTTGCTCATAAAACTGTTTCAAGTCCAAGTTTTTTCCTTCAACAAAAGGCTGACCCTCAATGATGACCGGAATATCTAAAATATATACATCAGCATGTCCCTGAATATCAGCAGGGAGATTAACCGACGAATCCGTAATAACTGCAAGAGACATCTTAGAACTCCAAGTTGATACCTGGGCGATCCAAGGCAATCTCAGTGACTTCATAAGTCAAACGTTGAAGCGTATCCAACAAAGGGGCTGCCAAAGCCTCAGCTTCTTCTTGTGAAAAGTCTTTAGGTTCATTGACGATACGGTTTTGAATATGATCCATTTGAGAGACAATCCCTGAGATAACAAACTCATCACGGACAATCATAAATTGCAAAACAGCAACAACCGACGTGTTGTTAGCTTCTTCATCTTTATTATGCAACTGGAAAGTTACCTCAACATTAGTTTTAGGAACACCATTTTCTTTTTCCCACTCATGGTTACGAACATCATAGTGGTAACGGTTAACGAATACTTTTTCGCGAATTAAATCCATTAGTCATTATTCTCCTTGATACAATTACTCTTTATTATAGCATAAATATGGTTTTTGATGGAAATATTATTGACAGAAAAATGAGTATTTTAATGAGTTTTTAACACTATAATTCGGGAGTGACTGACAAATGAAAATAAAGACGAGAGTAGGGCAAAACTTGAATGAACGAGTAAAGAACTAAAAGAGGGCCCTCTCAACAATAAGAGAACCCTTTAAACAAGCACTAACATTCCTTTAATGAACGTTTCTGTTGTCCATTTTCGTCAAAATTATCAGGAGCTAACCAGTTCTCAAAACGCTCTTTTAGTGCAGGCCACTCACTGTCAATAATAGAGAACCAGTCCGTATCACGGCTACGTCCCTTATAGATAGCATGGTTACGGAAACGCCCTTCGAAGGTGAAACCTAGTCGCTGTGCTGCATTGGCGGAAGGACGGTTGAGACTGTCACATTTCCATTCATAGCGACGGTAGTTTAGCACGTCAAAAACATAGGTCATCACTAAATATTGGGCTTCGGTAGCTGCTCGCGTTTTTTGTAAGGCTGGAGCCAAAATGACCCGTCCCATCTCTACACTCCGATTTTTAGGCGTAATAGCCATGAGTGAGAAAGTGCCCAGAACCTTTCCTGAGGCCTTATCCCTAATGGCAAAGAAATAAGGATTAGAAGACTGCTCATAGTCTTCCAAACACTGGCGTACTGCTTCTTCAGATTCAAAAGGATCCGCATACATATAGGTCCAGTCAGAAAGAATCCGATTGGTAAAGTAAAAGTCAAGAATATCCTCGTAGTGTTCTGCTACTGTCAAATGTTCAACGCTACAATAGCGACCGTCCAAGAGAGTGATGTCCGGCATCTTCCCAGGTCTGGCATCCGCTAAGCTTGGTCCGACTTCTTGTTGGTACTGATTCAAAGGCATAGTCATCTTCCTTTCATAAATAAGAAAAGCCTACACAAAAGTGCAGACTTTAGCTGAATTATTTAGCAACTGGGTATACAGATACTTGTTTTTTGTCGCGACCTTTACGTTCGAAACGTACAACACCTTCAACTTTAGCGAAGAGTGTATCGTCACCACCACGGCCTACGTTTACACCTGGATAGATGTGTGTACCGCGTTGACGGTAAAGGATTGATCCACCTGTTACAGTTTGACCATCAGCAGCTTTGGCACCAAGACGTTTAGCTTCTGAATCACGACCATTGGAAGTAGAACCCCCACCTTTTTTGTGGGCGAAAAGTTGCAAGTTTTCAAGAGTTTTCAACATAAGATTGTGTCCTTTCTTAGTGATTAGTCGTTAGCTTACGCGTTGATAGCGTTGATAACAACTTTTGTATAAGGTTGACGGTGACCTTGTTTACGGTGGCTACCTTTTTTAGGTTTGTATTTGAAAGTAACAACTTTCTTTTGTTTACCTTGTTTTTCGATAGTTCCGACAACAGTAGCTCCTTCAACAACTGGAGTACCTACTACAGTTTTATCACCACCGACAAGAACAACTTCGTTAAAAGTTACTTCTGATCCAGCTTCAGCGTTGATTTTTTCAACGTAAATCGCTTGACCTACTTCAACTTTAACTTGTTTTCCACCAGTTTTGATGATTGCGTATGTGCTCATGATGCACCTCCTATTAAAATTTTTAATGTGTCTGAGGTTTCCCTCTGTGAAGACTCGCCTAGTACTGCGGGGACGAACCCACTTGCAAACAGTAGTCGTGCGGTTGCACAGGACGTGCATTTAGTCAACGTTTCAATTCTATCATTTTTTTACTCTAATAGCAAGAGAAAAAGTTTTTAGTTTTTCTTATTTTGTCAACTTAGATTTAACTACAAAATCAAGCTTCTAATCCACTCTGACACCATGCTTTCCTAAAAAGGTCTTAGCCAAAGCGTTCTCCAAAGCTGCTAGGGAAAGCGTCTTATCGGTTGTTAAAATCTGATAACGCTCAGTCCCTTCAAAATAGAAATGATTCAAAGCTTGATAGCCATTTTTTTCGTAAAATGCTAGACGTTTTAGACGTTGAGCTCGATTAGAAACATTAGGATCATCCATGGGCTCAATCGTGAGAACACATGGGCAAACGCCTGCTTCTTTCTTAACTTGTGCCAAAATCTGACTACCGTATCCCTGAGACTGTTTACTTTCTTCAACCGCAAGAAAGAGTAAGTATACTAGGCTGTCAGTATAGATGGTATAGGTTAAGCCAATAAAAGTTTGCTTATCATAATAAGCCAGAAATTCCTGTCCTTTTTTCAAGCCATTCCAAGACAATTGCCAGAGGGGAAGACGCTCACAAGCAGGAAAAGCCGCTTCATAAAGCGAAGCGACCTGTCTAAACGTTGGTGTAAAAGGGTAAACCTTACGAACCTGAACTGCCATGACCCTAACCAATGACCTTTTGATAATCTTCTGGTGTCGCCACACGAGCATGCTCACGTTGACGGTCAAGAAGATGTCTAAAGAACTCATGGTTGCCCAAGGCTTCATGAAGGGTTTGCTTGAAGTGACCGGCATCCATCGGTGAAAAGATATTGCTTGGCGCTGTATACTCTGAACCATGACTAGTGTTCGTAAAGGCAAGGATAAGCATATTATTTTCGAAAGCAGCACGGGTCGCTGACAAGATTTCATTTTGATGGTTAATATCCAAGTAGAAATCAGCTTCTTGATAAAGGCGTTTAACCTGTTCTGTTGTAATGTTAGGATAAAGACTAACATTGCTATATTTAGCCAAATCCATCAAGCGACTTGACATCTCTGTAATAGCCCCGACATGATAGTGCATGGTAGGTACTTCACTAACAATACTTTCCAGATGTTCAACCTGATCGGAATTGGTCAAGATAAGTGCATGGTTTTGGAAATGATTTTGACGTGCAAATGGATACATGAAGCCAAGGAAAGCTACATGAGAAGCCTGCTGGGGACTAATCAATTTTAGCAAATTCGTGTAGGCTGTGTAATCCTGAACAACAATCTTGGTTTGACGGTGATTGCTATCAAGGAGCAAACGCATATTGCCAGGAACTGTGTCTGTAATTGGCTCTTGCCAGAAAAGCACATCTTGGCCAGAATTTGGAAGGTTCATCGTTGTCAAGAAAGGCGTTGACAGTGAGTTATAAAGGATACGACTTAAATCATAACCCGCCTCTTGGAGATAGAAGACTACAAATTCCGACTTATTTTTGAAAATGTAGACTTTTTCCTTCCAATTCAAGATAACATCCTTGGTCAAATGGTTAACAACGATAACTTCCTTGTTGTCTGGCGTGAAATAACTAGTGATAGTCGCTTCTTGTTTAACGTTGTACGTTGTCTGAGAAAAACGATAGCCCTTGTTATTATAGCGGTCAGTCACGCGCAAGCGGCCTGACTCATCATACCAGTCCACAGCATTTACCAAACGTTGATGTTCAGGATGCGCATAATGAATATGTCCACGTTTTTTATCAAAACGGAAAATTTCTGCATTACTATTAGTCCCTAAAATTTCCCAGTAATCTGGCACGGGCACTTGATTAAAGTAAAGAGCAGATCCCTGAACCTTATCAAAACCAGTGAAATAAAGGTAGGGCGAGGTTACATCACTAGGTAGAAAGCCATCATCCGAAAGGCAAACCGTTGTATTGGCATAGCCAGCAACGATTAAGGAGTAATGGAGATCCCAACTACCCTGACTATAACTTTCAAATAAATTAATCATGACTAGTCATCTCCTTTACTAAGTTAAGCCACTTCTGCTCAATTTCCTCTGTCAAAAAGCCTTTAGCGATATCATAAGAGACTTGATGAACATGGTCCAAATCTGTGCGGTTAAAGAAGGCTACAATTTTCTCTGCCAAAGCCGCTACAATGGCAGGTTCATCATCTTTTTCGAAACGAGGAATGAGGTAACCATTTTCATTATCTTTAATAAAGGTTTGGTTCCCATAGCGCACGTCAAATCCAATCATACCAAGACCTGAACCAACAGCTTCTAAAAGAGTCAAGCCAAAGCCTTCACTCTTAGAACCTGACAGGTAAAGCTCGTAGTCCTTGTAGACTTCTGTCAACTCCTGATGACCTTTGAGATGGATGTAATCCTGAGCTTGATTTTCCTCAATAATAGCCTTAAGTTTAGCCTCCTCAGCCCCTGTACCAAAGATATCAAAATTAACTTGTGGCAAGCTCTCCTTGGCCTTAACGACAGCCTTAGCCAACCAGTCCACATGTTTTTCATTGGCCAAACGTGAAGCGGTAATGATAGAGAATGGTTTACGATTGCCATCAGGTTTTCTCAGTTTATCCACACTTCCCACAGGGATGGTTACGATATGAGGCCTAAATGGTGTGTACTTGTTGAACTGATCTAGCATGATATCACGCTGACGATTTGTCGCCGTGATAAAGAAATCGACCTTGTCCGCATTACTAAATTGATACTCGTAATAATTATTCCAAAGAATGGTCTTGTCTGTTACCGCATTCTCACTAAAGTGTTCTGCATGGACCACTACCCCAAGTTTGGCAGGTTTAGCATTACGGAAAACGGCTTGCCCTGTACCAGTTGCACGGTCCAAGATGACAATATCTTTGTCCGTGAGGCCAAGTTGAGACATAAAGTAAGCGATAAACTCGTGCTTAGAAGACAAAATCTTATCTGAAAAACGGAAGATACTATCCTTTCCATCAACGATTTCGTCATAGGCAACACTACCATCTTCATTGAAGAAACGACGTTGGTAAAGATGAGCCTTGTTGTCCACTGGTGTGTAATACTCTGTGAACATCTTGGTATAAGAGTAAAAATCTTTACGAATCAAGCAACCACGAGAAACCTTTTCCACACGGTGAACAATCTCTTCACCCTCTTTACGCAAGTATGCTGCATAAAAAATGTCCTCTTTAGCACAAAAGAGCTTCACTACCTTACCATTAATTTCACGACGTGTAATATCATAAGGAATTTCATTTTCCAAATCCTTGACGGTATAGGTCGTTGGGGCAATCTTAAGGTCTGTAAAATAGCTATAGAGCCAGATGACATCTTCGTCCGCAAAACCCATATTACGGGTCAAATCAGACAGGTTGTCCTGCAAGAACATATCCATAAAGACAAACTTAGCCTTGATACCAGTGTTTTTAAAAATGGTAGAACGGTAGGCCTGAGCATATTCGACACCACTTGACGCCCAACCAATTCCTAAATTGATGTTATAAACAGTCATGTATTTTCCTTTCTAGGTAAAATGCAACATCGATATTATTTCTTTATTTGATACAGCTGATGCTAATAAAATCTAAGCAGTCACTATATACTTTGGGACTAGAGCAAGTCATCAATAAGTGTGTCTACTTCGTCTTGTGCCTCTTCGATAGGTGTGATTTCAGTCACCATAATTCCTGCAACCGCCCGTTCAACCAAGGCGTCAACATCCATACGACGCTCATATTGTTCAACGTTTTTAATTTTGGGATTGGTCTTTGGACGGTCCGGTGCAAAGATGGTACAGCAATCTTCGAAAGGTTGAATAGAAATGTCGAAGGTATCAATTTTTTGTGCCAAATCAATGATTTCCAACTTATCCATAGTCACAACTGGGCGAATCACTGGCGTACAGGTGACAGCATTAATGGCCTGCATAGACTCCATAGTCTGACTGGCAACCTGACCAAGACTTTCTCCATTGATAATGACAAGACCACGTCGTTCCTCACGAATGCGGTCAGTAATACGCATCATAAAACGACGAGTCAGAGTCATCAAATAAGCCTCTGGTGCTTTTTCCTTGATTTCCTCTTGAATTTCAGTAAAGGGTACTTCAATGAACTGGATATTGCCACCAAACTTAGTCAACTTACGGGTCAAATCTTGAGCCTTTTTCAGTGCACCAGGACTGGTGTATGGAGGACTTGCAAAATGGACAGCCTCAATATCCACGCCACGCTTAAGGGCTAGATAACCTGCAACAGGCGAATCAATCCCACCTGAAAGCATGAGCATGCCTTTCCCAGCTGTCCCTACAGGTAATCCACCAGCACCCTTAATTTCCTCATGAGAAATATAGGCAGCCTCCGCACGAATCTCTACCTTAAGATTAACATCTGGACCCTTCATTTGTGCTTTAATATCAGGCAATACATCAAATACAGCATTTCCTAAAGTAAGGTTGAGCTCACGACTGTCGAGAACAAAGTCGTGGTCACTACGTTTAGCCGTCACCTTAAAGGTAAGTCCATCATGATAAAGCCCAGTCATAATGTCTTGAACAGCTTTTTTCAATACTTCGACATTTTTTTCACATTTGTAAACAGGACTAAAGGCCTGAATCCCGAAAATCTGTTTCAAAGACTCTGCGACTGGTTCGTAGTCTGTGCCATTTAGATAGATGTGTCCACGGTCACGGTCAAAAGTCACTTTCACCTCTGGATAGATGGATAGGACATCCTTGATATTATTTTTAAGTTTATTGATGAAACGCATGCGGTTTTTGCCCTTGGTTGACAATTCCCCGTAGCGCACCATAATTTCTGAATACGTTAGTGTCATTCCTTTTCCTTTTGAACTTGAATTTAATTTTATTTAATCGTTTTATCTCACTTTTTGTGTCTTAGCGTAGACCTGCTTGAAAATCGTGAGAAATTGTTCAACCTGTCCCATATCATTGTCATCATCGAGACTGATACGAACGGCAGTTTGGGCCAACTTACTTGGCACACCCATAGAAATAAGGGTTCCTGCTGGCTTACCGGCTTTTGAGGAGCAGGCTGATGTCGTTGAAATATAGATTTGATGTTCCTCAAAAGCATGGACAACAACTTCACCACGAACACCCTTGATGCCAAAGGTCAAAATATTGGGAGCAAAGTTATCACCTTCACCTGAGAAGAGAGTAATGTCCTCATACTTCGACAATTCGTCAAAGATAACCTTTTTCATCTTGGCAATTTTAGTCAGAGATAAGGCCTCTTTATCAGTGACTAAGCGCAAGGCCTTAGCCATACTTGCAATCCCAGCAACATTTTCAGTCGTTGAACGAAGGTCTTTTTCTTGACCTCCACCTGTTAAGAGAGGCGTAATCTTTTTGCCAGCTTTTTTGTAGACAAAACCGACACCACGAACGGCATGGAACTTATGACCAGAAAAGGTCGCAAAGTCTACACGGTCAGTTAAATAAGACGATACAGGAACTTTACCAATAGCCTGAACAGCATCCACATGGAAAGAAATCGTCGGCTCATTAGCTAGAAGATCTGAAATCGCTTGAATGGGTTGGATAGATCCGATTTCATTATTAACGGCCATCACTGAAACCAAGATGGTATCAGGTCGCAACAGTTGAGCAAGAGCTTCCACATCCACGAACCCTTGAGCATTAACTGGCGCATAGGACACTTGAAAACCATGCTCAGAAAGCCATTTGGCAGACTCTTTAACCGCAGGATGCTCAATGTCAGAAACGATGATGTGTTTACCATAAGGCTCTTTTTCAAAAGCCACGCCCTTAATGACCCAGTTGTCTCCTTCGGTTCCACCAGACGTAAAGAAAATCTCATCGGCTGATTTTCCAATGAGGTCCGCAACTTGCTTACGAGAAGCCTCCAAAATACGTGTCGCAGATGTTCCTAATTGGTGCAAGCTAGAAGGATTCCCAAAAATTTTCGTTGCCGCTTCTTGGTAGGTTCTAAGAGCCTCTGGATAGGGCATGGTTGTAGCTGAATTATCAAAATAAATCATGTTTTTTCCTCGATTAATAGTTACTCCCTATTATAGCATAATTTTTTTAGCATTTTTTGCGAGAAAATCATATAATAGAGAGTACGAAATAATTTTTAAGGAGAGCATCATGTCTGAAAATTACTCACGCCGTAACCATACGTCCAATGAAGAAAGCAAATCTTCCCCTAAAGTGACTGAACACGTTTCTAAAGGCTTCACTGCCTTCCAAAAAGTCCTTACTGCTGTCGGGACCATTTTGTCAATCATCGTAGCGTCTATCACTATTATGAATTTCACATCTTCTAATAAAGATAAAGATACATCTGATTCTTCAGCAAATCAATCAACTGTAGTCATCAAAGAAGGTAACAATAAGACCCAAGATTCAAGCGCTGCCTCATCTAGCTATGGTAATGCGACTGACTCAGAAACAGAAACAAGCAGCCAAGCTGGTAATAACACTTATTCTTCATCAGCAGATACAACAACTGGTGGAAATACAACTACTTCTTCATCAGCAGCCACTGCAGACACAACTACTGGCAATGCGACAACTGGTGGTGCAACAACTGGTGGTGCAACAACTGGTGGCGCTGCTTCCAACTAAAACATTTGAAAGGCTAGGAGTTTCCTGCCTTTTTCTATAATCCTATGAACTATACAGAAACCATAAATTTCATTCACTCTTTTAAAGGTAATGGTCGTCGTCCCAAGCTTGAGCGTATGCGCTGGCTTTTGGAGCAAGCTGGAAATCCTCAAATGCACTATCCAACAGTCCATATCGTCGGAACCAACGGTAAGGGATCAACAACCAGTTACTTACAACATATCCTAAGTAAGGCAGGCTATCAAGTCGGAACCTTTACTTCTCCTTACATTACTCGATTTAACGAGCGTATTAGTATTAATGGCACAGAGATCCCTGATAAGGACCTGATTGCTATTGTTGAGAAAGCTCAAGTTTTTCTCAATGATTTAGAACATAACACTTATTTTGACCGACCAACGGAATTTGAGTTGGTCACCCTACTCATGTTTCTCTACTTTGATTTGAAACAGGTTGATATTGCTATCATCGAAGCCGGAATTGGTGGCCGTCTTGATTCGACCAATGTGCTTTCACCAGAGCTTGTCATCTGTACTTCGATTGGCTTTGACCACACTGAAACTTTAGGTAATAGTCTTAAGGAAATTGCTGAGCATAAAGCTGGTGTCATGCAAAAAAATACCCCTACCTTACTAGGTCGTGTTCCTGAAGAAGTTGAACAGCTCTTTAGACAAAAATCACATGAATGTAAGGCTCCTTTGGCTGTTATTGATAGGGAAATCCAGCTCATTCATGCATCCAATCAAGCTCTTCAAGTTTCTTATGGTAAGTGGCAGAGTTCAAAACTTAAGCTCTCCATGCTAGGACAGCATCAAGAAAATAATGCTGGTTTAGCCGTCACTGCTGCCCATCTATTGACTCAAATATTTCCTAAGATTACCGATAAGAGTATCCAAGAAGGCATCGAAGAGACGCATTGGCCTGGTCGCAGTGAGTGGATTGGAAATAACATTTACCTAGATGGCGCCCATAATCCTCAAGGTATTGCCAGTTTAAAACAGGTACTAAAAGATAACTTCGCCAATCGTAAGGTCCACATCCTCTTTGCAGGACTTAGGCGGAAGCCTCTAGCAGACTTACTAGAGGAGCTGAAAGCTTATGATATAACGGTAACTAGCTTTGACTTTTTTGAAGCACTGCCCTTGGATGACTATCCTCAACACTTCAAACAGGCGACCGACTATAAAGACTGGCTAATCCAAGCTGATTCAGCGAGTCCTGATGATTTATTTGTCATTACTGGGTCCCTTTACTTTATCTCAGAAGTCAGAAATTATTTGATTAATGAAAAAAAGGCCTAATGCCTTTTTTTATTTAGACAAGTTATTTGCTACACACAAAGTGTGGGCTGCTATTTGAGCACAAAGAAAAGCCTGAAACTCTTGGTATTCAGACCTCACTTATTTATCTCATCGTTACAAATTCTTCTGAACCGGTTGGATGAATGGTTTCCATAGCCAAAAAGGCTATGGAAATTCGCAAGGGACTTCCTTGCGATCACTTTCAATTGAGGCCATTCAGCCATAAAGAAAAGCCTATCCATTTAAGTAGACAGACTTTACCTTTTTATCTCATCGTTACAAATTCTTCTGATCCGGTTGGATGAATGGCAACCGTATTATCAAAATCAGCCTTAGTTGCTCCCATCTTAATAGCCACAGAGAAGCCTTGAATCATCTCGTCGACACCGTAGCCAATGCCATGAAGACCGATGATTTTTTCATTCTCACCAAGTGTTACTAATTTCATAGTTGACGGCTGACGATTGTTTGCAAGAGCTGTATACATTGGAGTGAAACTAGATTTATAGACCTTGATATTCTCCGCACCATATTTAGCGATTGCTTTTTCCTCAGTCAAACCAACAGAACCAATGACTGGGTGGCTAAAGACCACAGTAGCAACATCTGTATAATCAAGCTTAGCATCAGCTTTATTGTTGAAGAGTCGCTCTGACAATTGACGTCCCGCCTTGATTGCAACTGGCGTCAAATCTAGTTTACCAGTCACATCACCAAGGGCGTAGATACCAGGAACTGATGTATTTTCAAAGGCGTCTGAATAAATGTTACCTCGTTCAGTCAACTCAACGCCCGTCTTTTCAAGACCAAAGCCAGAGGTATTGGCTGCACGACCAATAGCCCAAATGAGGCAATCAACAGTTACTGTTTCTCCATTGTCAAAGCTAATGGTCAAAGAATCGTCAGCATTTTTCACTACTTCTGTAGCATTAGCATGCGTGTGAAGGGTCGGACCTGATTTAGCCATCTCATCGACTAAGACATCGATAATATCCTTGTCAAAGGTACGTAATGGGCGATCCTTACGCACAAAGAGATGCGTATCACTGCCAAGAGCATTGAGAACACCAGCAACCTCAACGGCGATATAGCCACCACCGATAACAGCTGTACGTTTTGGTACCTCATCTAACTCAAAGAAACCATCTGAAGTAATCCCATATTCACTACCTGGAATATTTGGATAAAGGGCATGTCCACCTGTTGCAATAAGGATATGTGGCGCTGTATAACGCTCCCCAGCTACTTCAACTGTATGAGGGTCAACAAATTTTGCATACTCGTATACACGTTCAACGCCATTACTATCAAAACCACGCTCATAAGAACCATGGATACGGTCGATATAAGCCTGACGATTGGCCTTAAGGGTCGCAAAATCAAACTTATTAAGCGTCACATCAAAGCCATATTCACCCGCATAGCGGTGAAGAGTCTCAGCAACCTGAGCACCATACCACATGACCTTTTTAGGTACACAGCCCACATTGACGCAGGTACCGCCGACCTCTTTTCCTTCAAAAAGAATAACCTTAGCGCCGTGCATAGCAGCACGATTAGCACTGGCAATCCCGCCAGAGCCACCACCGATGACAATATAATCGTATTCTTTTACCATAATTTACCTCTTATATTTCTTTATGGAGCATATGAGCTTCTAGATAAGCCTTGTAAGCCATTTCTGGTTTTACTTTATCATAAATTAAATATCCTGACAAAAATCCGCTACGACACAAAAAAACAACCCCGTACTCAACGAGATTGTTTTATCATATCTTATTTATCAAGTGGTTTGCGGAGGAATCCGAAAAGGATACCTGATACCACAGCACCAATCAAGATGAAGAGAAGGTAGAGAAGGGCATTTGAAGTGAGGGCAATAACGAAGATACCTCCGTGTGGTGCCATCAATTTGATTCCTGCCATACCTACGAGAGCACCTGTAAGAGCTGAACCGACGATAAAGCTTGGGATAGCGCGTGCTGGGTCAGCTGCGCCGAATGGAATCGCACCTTCAGTGATGAATGAAAGTCCCATAACAATGTTTGTTAAACCAGAGTTGCGTTCTTCTTCAGTGAATTTATCTTTAAACAAGAGTGTTGCCACAAATACTGCCAATGGAGGAACCATACCAGCCGCCATAACTGCCGCCATAACAACTGAACCACCTGAAGTTACTGTTGCTGCGAGAGTACCTGTACCAAAGACATAAGCCGCTTTATTGACTGGTCCACCCATATCCACTGCCATCATACCACCGACAAGGAGACCAAGAAGCACTGCTGAGCTACCTGACAAGCTTGACAAGAAGTTATTAAGACCAGTATTGATTGCTGCCATCGGAATATTTACTGCCAACATCAAGAAACCTGTAGCAAATACACCAAGAAGTGGCAAGAGCAAGATTGAACGGATTCCTTCAAGAGCACGTGGAATACCTGCCAAGAATTTACGAAGAACGAGGATAACACCACCTGCAAGGAAACCACCAACAAGGGCTCCAAGGAAACCTGAAGATACACCAGCAAGGGCAAGGGTTGCTTTACCTCCTGAAGCAAATGGAACACCACCAAAAGCTGCACCACTTGAAGCAATAGCACCAGCTACGAAACCTGAAACCAAACCTGGTTTTTCGGCAATAGAGTAAGCAATGTAACCTGCAAGTACTGGAAGCATGAATCCAAAGGCCGCACCACCAATTGCTTTGAATTGAGCAGCAATTTCATGGTAAGAACCAAGTTGTGACAATTGATCTTTAGGAACACCCATGATTTGGTCAAGCAAGAAGGCAAGGGCAATCATGATACCACCACCAATAACGAATGGAAGCATTTGTGATACCCCACTCATCAAGTGTTTGTAGAAGGCACCACCAAGACTCAATTTCTCACTTGATTCTTGAGCAGCTCCAGCATTTTCAGCATGGAAGACTTCAGCTTTACCATCCAAGATGTTTTGGATTAATTCTTGAGGTTGACGAATACCCGCAGCAACCGGTTTAGAAATCAATTTCTTACCGTCAAAACGTGCTGTTTCAACTGCCTTGTCCGCTGCTACGATAACACCTACAGCCTTACTGATTTCTTCAGCAGTCAATGGTGTTCCAACACCTGAAGCACCGTTAGTTTCAACACGAACATTGACTCCCATTTCTTCACCTGTTTTAATCAGTGATTCTTCAGCCATGTAAGTGTGCGCAATACCAGTTGTACAAGCTGTTACGGCTACGATAAGGGGTTTATCGCTTGAAGCTGCTTCCTTAACAGCTTGTGCTTTCTTAGCTTCCTCAGCCTGTGCTTCTTCTTCACCAGTATTAAAAGCAGCAATGACTTCATCTGGAGAAGTCACCTTACGCAAACGAACTGCAAAACCATCTTGCATAAGGTATTTTGACAACTCAGCAAGGGCTGCCAAGTGAGTGTCATTTGCTCCCTCTGGAGCTGCAATCATAAAGAAGAGGTCAGTCGGTTGACCATCAAGTGATTCGTAATCTACACCTTTATTAGATTTAGCAAAAAGTACTGTTGCTTCTTTGACTGCAGCATTTTTACTGTGTGGCATAGCGATTCCATCACCCAAACCAGTTGATGTTTGTGCTTCACGAGCCATAATACCTGCTTTGAAAACATCAAAGTCGGTCACAACACCATTGTCAACCAGGCTGTTAATCATTTCATCGATAACAGCTTCTTTTGTAGTTGCTTGAAGGTCAAGCAACATTACTTTTTTGTTCAGTAAATCCTGAATTTTCATAGTTTTTCTACCTCTACTTTATTGTATGTTTCTTTAATAAATTCAATTGTCGCCAAGTCATCTGAGAAGGCTGTAGACGTACCACACGCCACTCCCCATTTAAGCGCCTCAATTGGGTCACCTGATTTAACAAACTCACCAGTGAAACCAGCAACCATTGAGTCACCCGCACCAACAGAGTTTTTAACTGTCCCCTTAATTGGTTTGGCAAAGTAAGCAGCCTCTGGTGTAACAAGGAGTGCCCCATCACCAGCCATTGAGATGATAACATTCTGCGCCCCCTTAGCCAGGATTTCACGTGCATATTTTTCAACATCAGAAATACCATTAAGTTTGACATTGAAAATAGCTTCAAGCTCATGATTATTTGGTTTAACCAAGAGTGGTTGGTGAGCTAATGAATCAAGAAGCGTTTGTCCCTCAAAGTCACAAACCACCTGAGCACCAGTTTCACGAACCAGTGGAATCAATTTGTTATAGACCTTGTTTCCAAGATTGCTTGGTGCAGAACCAGCAAAGACAACCACATCATCTGCAGTGATACTTGAAAGGATTGCCTCCAATTCAGCCAACTGTTCTTCTGTGATAATTGGACCCGTTCCATTAATTTCAGTTTCTTGATCGGCCTTAATTTTAACGTTGATACGTGTATCTTGGTCGACGGCTACAAACTTAGTTTTAATACCTTCAGCATCCAAACCATCTGTTACAAAACGGCCTGTAAAACCACCGATGAAGCCCGTAGCGGTATTATCAATGCCTAAACGTTGTAGAATACGACTAACGTTAATTCCCTTACCACCAGCGAATTTATCATCACTGTCCATACGGTTAACTTCACCAATCTCTACCTTATCAATACGAACAATGAAGTCGATGGATGGATTTAGCGTTACAGTATAAATCATACTTCAATAACCCTCGTTTTCTCTTTTAATTCTTTCAGGAGCTCTTCTTCCGAAGCGTTTGTGATTATAGTGACCTTCTCAACCTCCGCTACCTTTGCATAGGTAATCTGACCAAGTTTCGAAGCATCGGCTAAAACGTAAGCTTTTCGTGCATTAGCAATCACTGTCCGTTTAATGACTGCCTCCTCCATGTCAGGTGTTGTAAAATAATTGGCATCAACACCATTAGCGCCAATGAAGGCACAGTCAAAATTCAGTTGTCTGATTTGCTCCTGAGCAGTGCTCCCTATGGAGGCATCTGTAGAGTGCTTAACCTTCCCACCAATAATTCTGGTGCTAATACCAAAATCTACCAGCTTAACTGCATGATGGATAGAATTAGTCACAACCGTCACCTGACGATTGAGCAAATGAGGAATCAACAGTTCATTCGTTGTACTAGCCTCAAGAAAGACGACATCACCTTCCTTAATTAAATCAGCAGCATAGCTAGCTAATTGTGACTTTTCTTGAACATTTCTGATGGCTTTCTGACTGTTGGCAATTTCTTCCTTCAGACCTCGAAGGCTTTCAGCGCCACCATGAACACGTTTCAGTTGACCATCTGCCGCTAACTCATCCAAATCACGACGAATCGTTGACTCAGAAGTATCACTTAATAAAACGGTCAAATTTTCTAAAGTGACAAAACCATCTTGTTTCAATTGAGACAAGATAATCTGCTTACGTTCAGACTTTATCATAATCTCTCCTTCTGCAATCGTTTACATGTTCTATTATACAAAATTTTTAATACTTGTCAACAAAAACGGTCAAAAAAATCCAAAATATTCCATATACACTCACTATTCTATCAAAATGACGCATTCTACTAAGAATCGTCACACATTTCAACTAGGTAGACATTGCTTAACCTGACAAAACAAAAAAGCCTTTCGGCTTTCTTGTCCTATTTGGCATAGTCAATCGCACGGAATTCACGAATGACAGTAACCTTAATATTTCCTGGATAATCCAAGTTCTTCTCAATTTGCTCACGTACCTTGTGAGACAAGATAGTGACCTCATCATCTGAAATTTTATTTGGATGAACCATGATACGAATTTCACGACCTGCTTGAAGGGCAAAGCTAGTTTGCACACCCTCAAAGCTTGATGCAATTTCTTCCAAATCACGAAGACGTTTGACATAATTCTCAACAGACTCATTACGAGCACCTGGACGAGCAGAACTCAACGCGTCCGCAGCTGCTACTAGGACCGCAATAACACTTTCTGGTTCCACATCTCCATGGTGACTGGCAATAGCGTTAACAACCACTGGATGTTCTTTATATTTACGGGCGAACTCAGCACCAATTTCTACGTGACTACCTTCAACTTCTTTGTCAATAGCTTTCCCCATATCATGGAGGAAACCAGCACGACGAGCAAGGGCAACATTTTCACCCAATTCGCCCGCCATAATACCGGCCAATTTACCAACTTCAACCGAGTGACGAAGAACATTTTGACCATATGATGTACGGAACTGCAAACGTCCCATAATCTTGATCAAGTCAGGATGAAGATTCATAGCACCAATTTCATAAGCCGCCTCTTCACCATATTCACGAATACGATTATCCATTTCTTGGCGATTCTTCTCAACCAACTCCTCAATACGAGCTGGATGAATACGACCGTCTTTAATCAAAGCTTCAAGAGTCATGCGTGCAATCTCACGACGGACTGGATCAAAGCCAGAAAGGACAACTACTTCTGGCGTGTCATCAATAATGACGTCAATACCAGTCAGGCTCTCAAGGGTACGAATGTTACGACCCTCACGTCCAATAATACGGCCTTTCATATTGTCATCTGGGAGATGAACAGTCGTTACTGTTTGCTCAGTAACATAATCTCCAGACAAACGTTGCATGGCTTGCGCTAACAGATTCTTGGCCTTTTTATCAACAGTATCTTTGACCTGTGCTTCTGCATCTTTAATACGTGTTGCAATCTCATGAGTTAAGTTATTCTCAGTCTCTGTTAAGATTACCTCACGCGCCTCTGCAATGGTCATTTGACCAACACGTTCAAGTTCTGCCTGCTTCTCAGCCTCCAACTGAGTCACATTCTCTTCACGCTCATTCAGATGTTTAGATTTGTCAGCAAGACTATGCTCTTTCTTCTCGAGGGCAAGTTCTTTATTTGATAGATTTTCATCTTTACGATCAAGACTAGTAGCACGTTCTGTTAAACGATTTTCCATTTGCTTAAGCTCTTGACGCTCAGATTTAAATTCTTTTTCAATATCTTCTCGATATTTTCTAGCTTCCTCTTTTGCTTCTAGCAAGAACTCTTTGCGTTGAGCCTTGCTATCACGTTCGGCAGTAACACGCAGATGATCTGCATCGTGTTCAGCCTGACTACGAAGGTTGACAGCATCTTGCTCTGCTTTTAGCAAAGTAGTTTCTGCCTGTTCCTTAGCCTTGCTAAGTTTGATAGAAATTGCTAAATATCCAACGACTAAACCAATGAATGCAAAGACAACTAAAATTATCATGTTTAACATGTCTTTACCTCAACTTTTCTAAGGTTCCCCTAAAGAAAACCGTCTTCTAGTGTACCATATTTACAGCTAATTCTCAAATAAATACTAGAACTTTAAACTGATTTTGTGGTATGATAGCTCTATTAGAATAGGGAGGTATTACCATGCCAAAAGACGTAACTGTTGAAAGTTTCGAACTTGATCACACGATTGTAAAGGCACCTTACGTTCGTCTTATTTCAGAAGAAGTCGGACCTAAGGGAGATATTATCACAAACTTTGATATCCGTTTAATTCAACCAAACGAAAACAGTATTGATACCGGCGGTCTTCACACTATCGAACACCTACTTGCTAAACTAATTCGTCAACGTATTGATGGACTCATTGATTGTTCACCATTTGGTTGTCGTACTGGTTTTCACATGATTATGTGGGGCAAACAAGACCCTACAGAAATTGCTAAAGTTATCAAGTCTAGTCTTGAAGCTATTGCAAATGATGTCACTTGGGAAGATGTTCCAGGAACTACCATTGAATCTTGTGGAAACTACAAGGATCACAGCCTTCATTCAGCTAAAGAATGGGCTAAACTTATCCTTGAACAAGGAATCTCAGACCAAGCCTTTGAACGTCATATCGTTTAAAAAAACATTGGGACAGATATCCCAATGTTTTTTAATATTTTCTAAAACGTTGATAACGTGCCTCAAGCAAGTCCTCAGTTGACAATTGACTCAATTCTTTCAACTCATCGACAATTGCTGTCTTGACTGCTTCAAGAATTTCACTAGTGAAGTAACCACGTTCTGGAATAATTTTATCAATAATTCCCATATTAAGCAGCTCGCTTGAAGTAATCTTCATTAATTCTGCTGCTTCTTCTGCACGTGAACCATCTTTCCAGAGAATTGTCGCAAAGCCTTCTGGACTCAAAATAGAGTAAATGGTATTTTCCAGCATCCAAACCTTATCAGCCACTGCCAAAGCAAGAGCTCCTCCGGAACCACCTTCACCAATAATAATGGCAATAATTGGAACTTTAAGGTCACTCATCTCCATAAGGTTACGAGCTATCGCCTCACCTTGTCCACGCTCCTCTGCACCAACACCAGGATATGCACCTGCCGTATTGATAAAAGTAACGACTGGACGACCAAACTTTTCAGCCTGCTTCATAAGACGAAGAGCCTTACGATAGCCCTCTGGATGGGGCTGACCAAAGTTTCGACTTAGATTATCTTGTAGGTTCTTACCTTTTTGAATACCCACTACAGTTACGGCTTGGCCATTTAAGCGACCAATACCACCGATAACGGCACCATCATCACGGAAGTTACGATCACCATGCAGTTCGATAAAATCATCAAAAATCCCTTGGGCAAAGTCCAAAGCAGTCAAACGGCCTTGATCACGCGCTTCTTTTAAAATACGTGTTACGTCGCTCATTGAACACCTCCATGGAATGATAAGAGTGTGGCAATAGTATCAGCCAACTCTGTACGTTTGACAATAGCATCAACAAATCCATGTTCTTTAAGGAACTCAGACTTTTGAAAACCATCTGGCAAAGTCTCACGTACAGTATTTTCAATCACTCGACGACCCGCAAAACCAATTAAGGTTTGTGGCTCAGCCAAGATAATATCACCTTCCATAGCAAAACTTGCTGTAACCCCACCAGTTGTCGGATCTGTCAACACAGTTAAGTAAAGAAGACCAGCATTCGAATGACGTTTTACCGCTGCTGAAATCTTAGCCATTTGCATCAAGCTCATGATTCCTTCTTGCATACGGGCACCACCAGATGCTGTAAAGATAACAACTGGCAATTTTTCTTCAATGGCATGCTCAAAAAGTCTTGTGATTTTTTCACCAACTACAGTTCCCATTGATGCCATGATAAAGTGAGAATCCATGATTGCTAAGGCAGTCTTTTGACCCTTGATGGTCGCAACACCAGTCACAACGGCTTCATCAAGTCTTGTTTTTTCCTTGGTTGCTGCCAATTTCTCCATATAGCCTGGAAAATTCAATGGATTTTCAGTTTTAATGCCTGTAAACAGTTCTTGGAAAGAACCTTCATCAACTGTTAAATCCAGACGTTCCTTTGCTGAGATACGGAAAGTATAAGAACAATTTGGACAAATCTTAGCTTGTCCCAAGTCTTTTTGATAAATAGCCTGTTTACATCCAGGACATTTGGCAAAAAGCTCATCTGGAACTTCTGGCACTTGGTGATCAACCCCATTACGTACAGAACGGTTAGGATTGATCCGAATATACTTTTCTTTTCGATCAAATAATCCCATAAGTCCTATTCCTCACGATTCTGATAAGCTGGCAAGAAAGTCTCCATCAAGAAGGAAGTATCATAATCCCCAGCAATAACGCTACGGTCTGAGATCAAATCCAACTGGAAGTCAGCATTAGTCATTACACCATCAATTTCAAGCTCGTAAAGAGCACGTTGCATCTTCATGAGTGCTTCAAAACGGTTTGCTCCATGAACAATAATCTTGGCAATCATTGAGTCATAGTAAGGTGGGATAGTGTAGCCAGGATATACGGCACTATCAACACGAAGTCCAACACCACCACTTGGTAAGTAAAGATTACTAATTTTACCTGGGCTTGGTGCAAAATTAAACTTAGGATTCTCTGCATTGATACGACACTCAATAGCATGTCCATTGATTTTAATATCATCTTGGGTTACAGATAATTTCTCACCCGCAGCTACACAAATTTGTTCTTTGACGATATCCACACCACTAACAAATTCTGTGACCGGGTGCTCAACTTGAACACGGGTATTCATTTCCATGAAGTAGAACTGACCTGTTTTTTCATCAAGAAGAAACTCAATTGTACCCGCATTTTCATAATTAACCGCCTTAGCAGCACGGGCAGCCGCAGACCCAATTTCATGACGAAGGGTTTTACCAATGGCAACTGAAGGTGATTCTTCCAAAACTTTTTGGTTATTACGTTGAAGAGAACAGTCACGCTCACCTAGGTGGACGATGTTACCATAGCTATCCCCCAAAATTTGAACCTCAATGTGACGGGCTGGGTAGATAACTTTTTCGATATACATTGCCCCATTACCAAAGGCAGCCTTAGCTTCTTGGGACGCCGATTCAAAAGCAGGAGCCAACTCTTCCTCAGTGCTGACTTTACGAATTCCCTTACCGCCACCACCAGCAGAAGCCTTAAGCATTACTGGGTAACCAAGGCGATTGGCAACTTCTAGAGCTTCTTCAGCTGTAAAGACTTCACCATCTGAACCAGGAATAACGGGAACATTAGCCTTTATCATCTCTGCACGAGCATTGATTTTGTCACCCATCTTGTCCATCACTTCACCTGATGGTCCGATGAACTTGATGTTCATTTCTTCACAGAGAGTAGAAAATTTAGAGTTTTCACTCAAAAATCCAAACCCTGGGTGAATAGCTTGTGCACCTGTTACAATAGCCGCAGACAAGACACGGTTCATATTTAAGTAAGATTCAGTGGATCTCGCTGGTCCAATACAAATAGCTTCATCTGCCAAAATCGTATGAAGAGAATCCTTATCAGCTTCTGAATAGACAGCAACCGTCTGTATTCCCAATTCACGTGCTGCGCGGATAATACGAACGGCAATTTCACCACGATTAGCAATCAATAATTTTTTAAACATAAAACAAGATAACATCAGACATCTTTTGGAAGTCTGTGTTTATTTCCTTTCTATGTGATAGGCCAATATCTAAAGAAAAATCCTTTCCGACTGTCGCCAGAAGGATTTTCACCAAACATTAGCTTCCAATAGCAAAAGTCAAAGTCCCTGATGCAGCCAGTTTACCATCGACTTCAGCCTTAGCTTCGACAACAGCGATTGTTCCACGACGTTTAACAAACTTAGCTGTCATTACAAGTTGATCTCCAGGAACAACTTGTTTTTTAAATTTAACCTTATCCATACCTGCGTAAAAGACTAATTTGCCTTTATTCTCAGGTTTTGACAATTCAAGAACACCAGCAGTTTGTGCGAGTGCTTCCATGATGAGAACACCTGGCATAACTGGGTATTGAGGAAAATGTCCATTGAAGAAAGGTTCATTGATAGTTACATTTTTAATAGCTGTGATTTCATCTTCTGAAACTTCTAGAACACGGTCAACCAAAAGCATTGGATAACGGTGAGGTAAAGCTTCACGAATTGCATTAATATCAATTGTCATTTGATGCGTACCAATCCTTTTCCGTAGTCAACAACTTCTTCGTTTGTTACCAAGATTTCAGTGATAACACCATCTTTAGGTGCTGGCACTTCATTCATGACCTTCATTGCTTCAACGATAAGAAGGGTTTGACCTTTCTTAACAGTATCACCAACTGAAATAAAGGCTGGTTTATCAGGAGCTGATGACAAGTAAGCTACACCTACTAGAGGGCTCTCCACCACGTCCCCTTCTGCAGCTGACGCTGGTGCTACAACATCTTCCGCTGATGCTGAAGCTGTTTCAACAGCTGGAGCAGGAGCCACTGCTGGTGCAGCTGGAGCTTGAGGAGCAGGCGCAACCACTTCAACTGTAGGAGCTACAGGAGCTCCCACCACTGAACTTGTTTGGTTCTTACTCAAGCTCAATTCTTCACCATTATTCTTATATGAGAATTCACGTAAAGTTGAGGCATCAAATTGAGCCAACAAATCTTTAATTTCAGAAATATTCATAGATTAGTCCTCCCAACGTTTGAAGGCAAGAACCGCATTGTGTCCACCAAAACCAAAAGTATTTGAGATGGCATACTTGATATCAGCTTCTTGACCTTCACCGTAGACAACATTCGCTTCAATGTAATCAGACAATTCTTTGGTACCAGCAGTTTTTGGTACATAGCTGTGACGAATGGCTTCGATTGTTGCAATCGCTTCAACGGCACCAGCAGCACCAAGCAAGTGTCCTGTAAATGATTTAGTAGATGAAACTGGGACTTCTTTACCAAGTACAGAAACGATAGCACCACTTTCACCTTTCTCATTGGCAGGTGTTGATGTCCCATGCGCATTGACATAATCAACATCTTCAGGCTTGATACCAGCTTCATTGATAGCCAATTTAATGGCTTTAGCCGCACCTGAACCGTCTGGTGTTGGTGTTGTCATATGGTAGGCATCACAGTTTGATCCGTAACCAACAATCTCAGCCAAGATATTAGCACCACGTTTTTGCGCATGTTCCAGGCTTTCAATAACGAGAACCCCAGCACCTTCACCCATAACAAAACCATTACGGTCTTTATCAAATGGAATTGAAGAACGTTCTGGATCTTCTGTTGTTGAAAGAGCTGTAAGAGCGTTAAAACCACCAATACCAATCTTAGTGATTGAAGCTTCAGCACCACCAGCCAAGACAACATCGTGCAAACCAAATTTAATTTCACGGAAGGCCTCACCAATAGCGTCATTGGCAGAAGCACAAGCAGTTGTTACTGATTTACATACCCCTTGAGCACCAATCTTAAGAGCAATGTTACCTGCCCCCATGTTTGAAAGAGCTTTAGGGATAAACATTGGCTTGATGCGTTTCATACCACGTTCATGCATACGGATAATTTGATCTTCAAGCTCTTGCAAACCACCAATACCAGATGACACAATAACACCAACACGATCACGATTTTCTTCTTCCATGTTAAGTCCTGAGTTCTCTAGGGCATCCATAGCAGCATAGATCGCATAAAGTGAGTAAGTATCCATACGATTCGTATCTTTTTTCACAAAATATTTATCGAATGGGAAATCTTGAATCTCACCAGCATTAAAAACTGGAATTTCAGAGGCATCAAACTTAGTAATTGGTTTGATACCGATTTTACCGTCATGAAGACTGTTCCAAAATTCTTCTGGCGTATTACCGATTGGTGAGGTTACACCGTAACCTGTAACAACAACACGATTTGTAGACATATATATTCTCCTTTTGTCGGATGGATATTCAAATAAATAATTCTTGATAATTGACAAGCAATTATTGCATAGTCATACCACCATCAATAGCGATGGTTTGACCTGTGAGATACTCTTGGCTAGCCAAGAAAGCTGCGACTTCAGCAACTTCTTCTGCTTGACCAATACGTTTCATTGGTACTTGAGCAATCATAGCGTCCTTCATTTTTTCTGGAATCGCATCAGTCATATCTGACTCAATGAAACCAGGAGCAATAGCATTAACACGAACGCCACGAGCCGCAACTTCACGAGCCACTGATTTTGTGAAACCAATCAAACCTGCTTTTGAAGCTGCATAATTAGCTTGACCAACATTTCCCATGAGACCTACAACAGATGACATATTGATAATAGCACCTTGACGGGCCTTAGACATAGGTTTCAAAACGGCTTGCGTCATATTGAAAGCACCAGTCAAGTTGATTTTTAAAACACGTTCAAAATCTTCTTCAGTCATCTTAAGCATAAGCTTATCATTGGTGATACCAGCATTATTTACTAAAACATCAATGCTACCAAGCTTTTCAGTAGCCTCTGCAACCATACGTTTGGCATCTTCGCCATTAGAAATATCACCTGAGATACCAATAACTGTTACACCATAGTCCGCAAATTGTGCCAGTAACTCATCAGAAATCTCTGAACGTCCATTCAAGACAACATTAGCACCTAGACTCGCAAATTTGTGCGCCACGGCTAATCCAATTCCACGTGTTGAACCTGTTACAAAAACATTTTTATTCTTAAGTTCCATGTTTACCTCGTTTTAAGCATTAAGAAGGGCCTCAAGGCTCGCTTGATCTTCCACATTATGAGTTGGTAGACTTTTGTCAATTTTTTTCAAGAAGCCTGACAAGACTTTCCCAGGACCAATCTCAATCACTTCATCAACCCCAAATTTTTGGATTGTCGCAATTGAATCGTAAAATCGTACAGGTTCCATGACCTGACGTGCCAAAAGCGCTTTGATTTCTTCTGACTTCATAATTTTAGCTTCAGTATTACCTACCAAAGGAAGTTTAAAGTCATTGAAGGACACTTTCTCAAGTTCTTCCGCTAGATTTTGGCTAGCTGACTTAAGTAAAGCTGTGTGGAATGGTCCTGAAACCTTAAGAGGAATCAGACGTTTAGCACCAGCTTCTTTAAGTAATTCCACAGCATAATCAACTGCCTCAACTTCACCACCAATAACAATTTGTGCTGGAGTATTATAGTTAGCAGGAGTCACCACACCCTTTTCAGAAGCTTTTTGACAAATCTCTTCAATCAAACTAGGGTCTGTATTCATGACAGCAACCATTTTTCCACTTCCAGCTGGAGCTGCAGTTTCCATGAATTCACCACGTTTAGCAACCAAGGCTACTGCATCTTCAAATGAAAGGGCACCAGCCGCCACTAGGGCAGAATATTCCCCAAGAGAAAGGCCGGCAACAATATCAGGAGTGATACCATTTTCTGCCAAGAGACGATAAATAGCTACTGACGTTGTCAAAATAGCTGGCTGTGTGTAACGTGTTTGATTAAGCTTTTCTTCGTTAGAATCAATCAATTCACGCAAATCATAACCTAAAATACGACTAGCTGTATCAAATGTTTCTTTGACAATTGGATAAGTCGCATACAAATCGCTTGCCATACCCAATTTCTGAGCTCCTTGACCAGCAAATAAGAACGCACGTTTTGTCACTATCCTAATCCTTTCGACGTTTTTAGACGTTTACATCTGCCCAACGAGCAGCTTCTTCTTTAATTACCTTAGCAGCACCTGTGTACAAATCTTCCAAGATTTCTGCACAAGTTTCTTCTTTACGAACAAGACCTGCAATTTGTCCAGCCATAACTGAACCATATTCCACATCTCCATCAACAACGGCATTACGAAGTGCACCTGCACCAAGCTCTTCAATTTCCTCTTGAGTTTTCTTACCAGCCAAGAAATCTTTTTCAGCCTGATTGTACTCTGTAGCCAATTTATTCTTAATCGCACGAACTGGGTGTCCCACAACAGAGGCAGAGATAACAGTGTCAATGTCTTTAGCCTTCAAAATCTTATCTTTGAAGTTTTGGTGTGCATTAGATTCCTTGGCAACAACAAAACGTGTTCCAACTTGAACAGCATCCGCACCCAACATAAGTACCGCTGCCATACCATGACCATCGGCAACACCACCAGCACCAATTACAGGAATTGAAACTGCGTCTGCGACCTGACGAACCAAGGTCATAGTTGTTAATTTACCAATATGACCACCAGCTTCCATACCTTCCGCAACAACGGCATCAGCGCCTAGTTTTTCCATACGTTTAGCAAGTGCTACTGATGGAATAACTGGAATAACTGTGATACCAGCTTCATGGAGTCGTTCCATATATTTACCTGGGTTTCCTGCACCAGTTGTAACAACTTTTACACCCTCTTCAATAACAAGGTCAACGATGTCATCTGCAAATGGTGACAAAAGCATAATATTAACACCAAATGGTTTGTCAGTAATTGATTTTACTTTATCAATATTAGCTTTTACCACTTCTTTAGGGGCATTACCACCACCAATAATTCCGAGTCCACCAGCATTTGAAACGGCTCCAGCCAAGTCACCATCGGCAACCCAGGCCATACCACCTTGGAAGATTGGATATTTAATTCCTAACAGTTCTGTAATACGAGATTTCATTTTTCACCTTTTTCGATTTTCTAATCAAATAAATAGTTTAATAATCAAAGTAATTGTATAAACAAAGGAGAATATCCCTAATAAGAATATTCTCTATGCCCTGCTTATTTAGTTTTTTCTTCTACGTAAGCAACAAGGTCACCAACAGTGTTAAGACCTTCTTCAGTTTCGATTTGGATATCGAATTCGTCTTCGATTTCTGAGATAACTTGGAATACGTCAAGAGAGTCAGCATCAAGTTCGTCAAAAGTAGTTTCCAATTTTACTTCTTCTGCATCTTTCCCGAGTTCTTCAACGATGATTTCTTGTACTTTTTCAAATACTGCCATTTTACATTCTCCTTTAAGATAAATATATTTCTTATAATCTATGCTGGTGCATAATTTATATAACTAGATTTTAACAATAAGACTGCCCCATGTCAAACCCCCACCAAAACCTGATAGTAGAATTGTTTGACCGCTGCCTAATTTAAGGGTCCCATTTGCTACGTTTTCAGAAAGCAAAATCGGGATACTTGCCGCACTGGTATTACCATAAGACATCATGTTTGCCAAGAATTTGTCACGACTAACATCAATTTTCTTAGCCATAATATCTAAAATACGAATATTGGCTTGATGAAGAAGGAAGTAATCCGGTTCACCTTTTTCTTCAACCAATGTTTTGATGCTCTTTGAAACAGTCTTCACTGCAAAGTCAAAAATTGCTTTTCCATCCATTTTCATGTATGGGTTAGACTGTTCAGTTTGAGCAGAATAAGGTGAGATTACCGCCGAAGCTCCTGACTCCAGACCACCCTTGCTACCATCGGTATTTAGGGACTCTCCAAAGAAATGTTCTTCATCAGATTCTTCTAGGAGGACACCCCCTGCACCATCTCCAAAGAGAACAGCTGTAGTACGATCAGACCAATCCAAAGTTTTGGAAAGAACCTCTGCTCCAATAACGAGACCCTTTTTGTAGACACCCGAACGAATCAATTTTTCAGCAGTTGCCAAAGCAAAGACAAAACCACTACAAGCTGCAGTAATATCAAAGGCAAAAGCATTGACCGCTCCGATTATTCCTTGAACACGCGCTGCCACCGATGGCATCGAACTATCTGGTGAAATCGTTGCAACTAAAACAAAGTCCAAATCTTCAGGAGATACTCCTGACTTTTCTAATAGCTGTTGAGCAACATGAGTAGCCAAATCACTCGTATTCTCGGTCAATGAGATGCGACGTTCTTGGATACCTGTGCGTGTACGAATCCACTCATCACTGGTATCCATGATTTTTGATAGGTCATCATTGGTCACGACCTGAGCAGGTGCATAATGGGCAACCTGACTAATTTTTGCAAATGCCATTATTTCAACTCCTCAAGAAAGGCGTGGAGATTTTCCAATCCCTTGCTCATAACCTTCAATTCCTCGTCATTAAAGCCATCTGTAATCTTCATCACCATTGACTTATGGAAACGACGATGAAGACGGTATACTAGACGACCCTTTTTAGAAAGTGACAAATGAACCACACGTCGGTCAACAGATGAACGCGTACGGATAATATACCCTTTCTTTTCTAGTTTATTGAGAGAAGTTGTCACAGTACCTAGAGTTAGCATAAGTTCTTTAGCCACAGCACTCGGTGTTGTATCTGGATGTGTACCGATCACATCAATGGTATGCATTTCCTTGAGGGAAACATCATTAAATTTTGAATTTTTCAAACTTGCTTCTTCGATAATAACCACGTTATTAAAAATATCAACAAGATAGCCATCAATTTTATCGTAATTCACACCAGACTCCTTTCAATAAACTTTGACTTTCAAATTATATCAGACTCAAACTAATTTAGCAAGTCGAATTAGAAAACCTTAGTTTTAATTTCAGAAAATGAGTTTATTTTCCTTGAAACTTCGGACGACGACGTTCACTATAAGCACGAACACCTTCCTTGAAATCTTCTGTAAATGCAAGTGATTTCTGCAAATCAAGCTCTAACTTGGCATAATTTTCCCAACCTGCAAATTCAGATTCCCAAACCATTTCTTTAATTGCCTTAAATGAGTTTACTGAAGAACGATTTAATTTCTTAATTAATTGGCTGACAGTTTTTTCAAGTTTTTCTGATTCAACAACTTTATAAGCAATTCCCCAATCTAAAGCTTTGTCAGCAGACACAGGTTCTCCAGTCATCGTAATTTGAGTAGCACGGTTAATACCGATTGAACGTGTCAAAAGGTAGAGACCTCCAGCGTCAGGTGCCAAACCAACACCTACAAAAGCTTGGATAAATTTAGCTTTATCAGATGCAATCGTAAAGTCTGCTGCAACAGCTAAGTTAGCTGCAGCACCTGCACATGGTCCATCAACTACCATGATGACTGGCTTAGGCAATTTTTTAAGAGCAAAAGAAATTTCATTTACCTGCTCAGCAATACGAACCAAAGATTGGACATCATCTACGGCAACCGCTTTTTGCATTTGATCAAGATCACCACCAACAGAAAAGACCTTTCCGTTAGCCTTAATAACCAAGAACTTCACTGAGGCATCCTGACCAGCTTCCTCAATGGCAGCCATAATTTCATCACAAACAGGGATATTAAACCCATTTTGAACTTCTGGACGATTGAGCGTCAAAGTTGCCACTCCCTCTTCGACACTATAAAGAATTGTTTCGTAAGCCATTTTTAGCATTCCTCCGATAACTAGTTCCTATATAAAAACCGCATGTTATTTGACTTTTTTGTCATATTTTATTTGATGAATAGATAATTTGATAATCAAATCATTCACCATTATTTTCTAGTATACCATAGTCAACATAAAGGTCAACATAAACTTAAGTTTTTTGGTTAATATACCAAAAAACCGAGCATTAAAACTCGGTGCTTTCTTTCACTTCAATAAATCTAAAACATCTTTAAGACTGTCTAATAAGCCATTTGCATCTTCTTGATTCATGCCGAAACGATTATCTTTAATCGCCCAAACCTCAACACCTGCAGCAACCCCAGCAGCAATTCCCTTTTCACTATCCTCGATAATGAGAGCTTTATTAGCTTCCACCCCTAATTGCTTCAATGCGGTTAAATAAATCTCCGGATTGGGTTTACTTTCTTTGAATTCTTCTCCAGAGAGCACCACATCAAAGAAACCTTGCAAATGGTTTTCCTCCAAAGCTCTTAGGATATCTGCTTTTACTGAGCTAGAGGCTAAACCGATTTTTAACCCTCGAGATTTGACTTCATTCAAAACCTTTAAAACATCAGGAAAAATCAATTTTTTATAAGGTAGGGGATGATTTTTCTTATAAGCATTGTACTCTTCCTGTAAGGTTGAGACATCCCATTTATCATAATCATCTCTTAAAATATTTTCCCAAACCCGTTTGGTGTTACCTCCTATAAAGAAAGATGGAGGTAAATGGTCTATAGATATTCCCTTTTGGTTTAAAAAGCTAGCTCGTCGATCATAATAATACTTTTCCGTGTCAAAAAGGACACCATCCATATCAAAAATAATTGCCTCAACCACTGGAGTTTCTCCTTTTTTATTTTATTGTACCATAATCAAAGTAAATCGTACTGGCTTTAAAAACAATGTGACAAATTGTCAGAATTTTGCTATAATTGTAGAGTAATTTAAATTTTTTGGAGAACATATGAAAGTCATCAAATTCGGTGGAAGCTCACTCGCTTCAGCCACACAATTAGAAAAAGTCTTAAACATTGTAAAATCTGATCCTGAACGTCGTTTCGTCGTTGTTTCCGCACCTGGTAAACGAAACGATGAAGATACTAAAGTAACAGACGCTTTGATTAAATACTACAAACATTATACAAAGGGAGCTGATGTTAAAGCTGATCAGGAATGGATTATTAATCGCTACCAAGCTATGGTGGATGAATTAGGTTTCAAATCAGCAGAAATGGCTAAAATTGCCAAATCGATTACTGATCTCGCTACGCTTCCCATTGATAATAACGATTTTCTCTATGATACTTTTCTAGCAGCCGGAGAAGACAATAATGCTAAACTGGTTGCTGAGTATTTCCGTAATAATGGCATTGAGGCACGTTATGTGCATCCTCGCCAAGCCGGTATCTTTGTCTCAAACGAACCAGGAAATGCCCGTATTCTTCCAGGAGCCTATGATAAACTAGAAGAACTCCGTGAATCAGATGAGGTGCTTGTTATTCCTGGGTTCTTTGGTGTTACCACTGACAATCAAATCTGTACCTTCTCACGTGGAGGTTCTGACATCACTGGTTCTATCGTTGCGGCTGGGGTTAAAGCAGACCTTTATGAAAACTTCACTGATGTAGACGGTATTTTTGCTGCCCACCCTGGTGTGGTTCACGAGCCTCATTCGATTCCAGAATTGACCTACAAGGAAATGCGTGAGTTGGCATATGCTGGTTTCTCAGTCTTGCATGATGAAGCTCTTCTTCCTGCTTACCGTGGTAAAATTCCATTGGTTATCAAAAACACTAACAATCCTGAGCACCCAGGTACACGTATTATTCTAGAACACAAGGGTGCAACTGTACCTGTTGTAGGTATCGCCAGCGATGATAAATTTGTTAGCATTAACATGACTAAGTATCTTATGAACCGTGAAGTAGGTTTTGGTCGTAAGGTACTTCAAATCTTGGAAGATTTAAATATTCGTTGGGAACACATGCCTTCTGGAATTGATGACCTCTCAGTCATTATTCGTGAACGTGAACTCACCCCTATTAAAGAACAAGAAATCTACTCATACTTGACTCGTGAACTAGGTGTTGATGATGTAGAATTTGAACACGGCCTTTCTATTCTTATGATTGTAGGTGAGAATATGCGAGATCATATAGGTGTTACAGCAACAGCTGCCAAGGCACTTTCTGAAAAACACATTAACCTAGAAATGATTTCTCAAGGATCTAGTGAGGTTTCTGTTATGTTTGTTATTGATACTGTGCAAGAAAAAGAAGCCGTTAGAGCACTTTATGATGCCTTCTTCCGTAATAAAGACTAATTTTCTACCAGTTTAACAAAAAGCTCCAAGGGCTGAATAAGTGTAGCAATAACTGTATGATACAGTAGCTAATTGTTCAAGATGAGGTTGAGGTATAAATCTCTCAAAGTAACTTTCCCTTTATCTACAGGTTTAAAAAGAACTATGAGCCCCTTTGAAATTTAAAGGAGTGATACAGAATAATCTGAGTACGATTATTCTGTATCACTCCTTTTTCTTATAGGCACGGACATGGTCCCCTTTAGATAAAATAAGATTCACTTAGCGAATTAGTTTATCAACTGTTCCCATATAACAAGAAACGAATAAAAGTAAAACTAAAAGGACTCGGTCCTCTATAATACAGAACCAAATCCTTTGCTTAAATAAATTGTCTAACTTTTTGAGGTTAGTACATATTAACTCTTCTTTAGTTACAAGATATTTTCGTAAGTTTCACGAACATCATCTGGCCAAACTGACGTTTGTACCTCACCGATATGTTTTTTACGAAGTAAGAACATAGCCATACGTGATTGACCGATACCACCACCAATTGTAAGTGGGAAAAGACCATGTAACAAGGCTTGGTGCCAATCTAATTTCAAACGATCTTGGTCGCCAGTGATTTCAACCTGACGTTTAAGAGCATCCTCATCCACACGAATACCCATAGATGACAACTCAAAAGCGTGACCCAACTGTTCATTCCAAACCAAGATATCTCCATTTAAGCCATGATAACCCTTTTCTGACTCAGTAGTCCAATCGTCATAGTCAGGTGCACGACCATCATGTGGTTTGCCATCAGGAAGAACACCACCAATACCAATCAAGAATACAGCCCCATATTCCTTAGTAATAGCATCTTCACGCTCTTTCGGTGTCAAATCAGGATACTTCTCAACAAGTTCTTCTGAGTGGATGAAGGTGATTTTCTTAGGCAAAATGGCTTCAATATCGTAACGTGCTTCAACTGCGAGCTCAGTCAAACGGATGACCTTATAAATAGTTTCAACAGTTTCTTTCAAGTAAGCAATATTACGGTGTCCATCGGGAATAACCTTTTCCCAGTCCCATTGGTCAACATAAACAGAGTGCGTTGCATCCAACGAATCTTCATCTGGACGAAGAGCTTTCATATTAACTACAAGCCCCTCACCTTCATTAAAACCAAAACGAGCCAATGTATGGCGTTTCCATTTTGCTAATGAGTGAACAACTTCGTATGTAGCGTCTGGGATTTGAAGCACATTAACAGTTACAGGATTTTCAATACCGTTCAAATTATCCTGCATACCATCCCCGACCTTGCTTAAAATAGGCCCTTGCACTTCGATGACGTCAAGTTTATCAATCAAATACTGTGTAAAAGTATTTTTAACAAAAGAAATCTCCTTTTGTTGATGAATGAAGCTCTTTTTCATACGCTCCTCCTTTAAAAAATCGATAGTCCTATTATACTCCTATTCATTGGAAAAATAAAGAAATTTTCCAACAATTTGGAAAATTTCTTGTTTTTTATGTTAGGTTTTATTACATTTTCCTTGTCAACTTCACGACGGCCTCTGTTCGAGCAGTATGAGGGAACATGTCTACCGACTGGATGTAATTTACTTCATAAGCCTGAGTTAAAGAAACAAGATCTCTGGATAACGTAGAGACATTACATGAAACGTATACCATCTTCTCTGGTACATACTCTAAGATAGTCTGAAGTAACTTATCATCAAGACCTGTTCTAGGTGGATCTACAATAAGAGCATCTGCTCGATACCCTTCCTTGTACCATCGTGGAATAATATCCTCAGCTTTACCGACTTCATAGTGATAATTCTCTAACCCAAGTGCTTCAGCATTCTTCCGTGCATCGTCAATAGCTTCTGGAATAATGTCCATACCTCGAATGTCCTTAACTTTATTTGCAAAAGCAAGACCAATAGTACCAACACCGCAATAGGCATCAATAAGATTGTCATTCTTGTCCACATCCAAAGCCTTAACTGCCTGACCATAGAGTACTTCTGTTTGCTGTGGATTTAACTGATAGAAGGCACGGGGAGAGAGTTCAAAACTATAATCAAGTACCTCTTCTCTAATTGTATCCTGTCCCCAAATAATTTCTGTCTCCTGTCCATAAATCTCACTAGATTTCGAATAATTATAATTGATAGCAATGGTTACGATTTCAGGGTAGATTGCAGTTAACTCCTTGACCAACTTAGCGAAAGAAACCGATTTAGAGGTGACAAAGATTAACTGTACCTGATTAGACCCTAAGGCACGTCGAATCATTACCGTCCTAATACCAGAAATTTTACGTTCATCATAAATCGGTAGCTTGTACTTATCCAATAAAACTACCACTTGGTTCACAATAGCCTGTGTTAGCTTATCTTGTACGACGCAATTGTTGATATTAATGAGACGATGGCTTCCCTCAGCAAATAAACCAGCTTTAACTGAGCCACCACCAAATGAACGTGTTTGAAATTGTAATTTGGCACGGTAATGCCGAGGTTCCTTCATTCCTATTGTTGGACGAATATCATAAGACTCAAAATGTTCTGGTTTAAACTTCTTCAAAGCTTGTCCTAACAGGTCTGTTTTAAACTCCAATTGCTTATCATAACGAAGGTGCATTAATTGGCAACCACCACATTCTTTATAGACGCCACATTCTGGCTCTACACGAAACTTAGAAGGTTTATTAATCTTCAATAATTTGGCTTGAACAAAGTTCCTTCTAACAGAAACAACCTGACAGAACACCTCTTCACCCTTCAAAGCCCCAGGGACAAAGACCAGAGTTTTCTTATAAAACCCAATACCTTCACCATTGATTCCCAAACGTTTAATCTTAAGCGGGATTCGCTGTTTCACTTGTAAATTCATACTACCATTCTAACATTTTGATATAATAATAACTATGAAAATCACAAAAATCGAGAAGAAAAAAAGACTCTATCTCCTTGAGATAGACCAAAAAGAAAGTCTGTATGTTACTGAAGACACTATCGTCAAATACATGCTAACTAAAGGCATGACTATTGACAAAAAACAACTAGAAGATATTAAGATTTTTGCCCAATTTTCACACGGTAAAAACCTTGCTCTCTATTATATTTCCTTCAAACAACGAACCGAGAAAGAAGTAAAAGATTATCTGTTTAAACATGATATCAATCCACACATAATCCCAAAAATCATTACTAATCTTAAAAAAGACCATTGGATAGATGATTACAAACTACTAGAGAGTCTAGCCCAACAGAATCTTAACTCAGGTGATAAGGGGGCTTATGTCCTTAAACAAAAGTGGCGACAAAAAGGTTGCGACAAACAAGTTATTGACGATATTTTAATCCAATTTGATTTTTCAGAAGTAGCAATGAAAGTAGCAGAAAAACTATTACGAAAATATCAAGGAAAATTACCGGCAAAAGCGCTCAAAGATAAATTGACTCAGAGCCTCATCAACAAAGGATTCTCATTTCAAGAAAGTAAGCTTGCTATCAATCAATTAGAATTGGAACCAGATGAAGAAACTGAGCAAGCCTTGCTATATAAGGAAATAGATAAACAATATAACAAATTTAGCAAAAAATATAATGGATATGAACTAAAACAACGTTTGACTCAATCTTTAGCTCGTAAAGGCTATGATTTTGATGCTATAGCATCTGCTCTTAGAGAATATTTATAGGAATTCCCCCTCTTTTTACAAAATTATGATACAATAATGGGGATAACCTTTATTGTAGAAAGAGGACGCCATGAAATTACCAAAGGAAGGCGACTTTATCACAATTCAAAGTTATAAGCATGATGGTAGTTTGCACCGTACTTGGCGCGATACTATGGTACTAAAGACAACTGAGAATGCTGTTATTGGCGTTAACGACCATACCCTCGTTACTGAAGCAGACGGGAGGAGATGGGTTACACGTGAACCTGCTATTGTTTATTTCCACAAAAAATACTGGTTTAATATTATAGCCATGATTAGGGATAACGGCATTTCCTACTACTGCAATTTAGCCAGTCCATATGTTTTGGATCAAGAAGCTCTAAAATATATTGACTATGACCTAGACGTCAAAGTCTTTGCTGATGGTGAAAAAAAATTGCTGGATGTAGATGAGTATGAAACCCATAAAAAAGAAATGCATTACTCTCACGACATTGACTATATCTTAAAGGAACATGTTAAAATCTTGGTAGACTGGATTAACAATGGAAAGGGTCCATTTTCACAATCTTATGTTAACATCTGGTACAAACGTTATCTTGAACTAAGGAATCGTTAAAGTTGTCATAAAAAAGGCTAGTAAATTATCACTAGTCTTTTTATTTGAAAAAAACAGTAAAAAAGCGCAAAAAATCACTTCCTGTGCTATACTGTAATTGAAAATTTTTTAGTTTTGGCGTTAGAACTGTTTCCTAAGTCCTAGCGCCTTTTCTTTTTGATAAG